>NZ_JANXWG010000057.1 GCF_025351285.1 Novosphingobium sp. | reverse complement strand
TGGTGCAGGTGGAGCCGGGCAGCGGCTGGTATGGACCGGAAAACCACGACGACCTCCGGTGGCGCTGGAGTTCCGGCGAAGCGGAACTGCGGCTGCGCAACCGGACCGACTGGCACGCCCGGCTCCATCTTGGCGCGATGGCCCTGCTGACCGGGCCGGCGTTCGGGCGGCTGCTGCCGTTGCCGCTACTGACGCCCTACGCGTTCGAAGCCGCGGGGTTCGCGTCGCTGGTGTTTCCCATCGCCGGCATGATCCGCGATCGCCGCGTGCGGGGCAGCGTTCACCCGGCGTGGCTCGTCGCGGTCGGAGTCTTCGCGGCGCAGACCGCCGCGTACGAAGCGATCGCCTATTCGCCGCTGGGCGAGGCGATTTACGCGCGCGTCACCGCGGGTGCTCCGGGCGCGCGCGTGCCTGGGCTCGAATTTCCCGCACCGCCGATTGGGCCCTTGGTCACGGGACGAAAATCGCCCATATAACCGCGCATGACTGTCCAGACCGAAAGCCTTGCCGGCGTCGACATCCGCGCCGAGATCGAGCGTCTTCGCAAAGAGCGCAACGCGGTGATCCTGGCGCATTACTACCAGCGCCCCGAGATCCAGGACCTCGCCGATTTCGTCGGCGATTCGCTCGAACTCAGCCGCAAGGCCGCGGACACCGACGCCGAAGTGATCGCGTTCTGCGGGGTCAAGTTCATGGCCGATACCGCCAAGATCCTCAGCCCGAACAAGATCGTGGTGCTGCCCGACATGGACGCCGGGTGCAGCCTGGAAGATTCGTGCCCGCCCGAAATGTTCCGCAAGTTCCGCGAAGCACACCCCGATCACATCGCGCTGACTTACATCAACTGCTCGACCGAGGTGAAAGCGCTCTCGGACATCATCGTCACGTCATCATCGGCCGAAACGATTCTCGACCAGATCCCCGAGGACCAGAAGATCATCTTCGGCCCCGACCGGCACCTGGGCGGCTATCTCAACCGCAAATTCGATCGCGAGATGCTGCTGTGGCCGGGCGTGTGCGTTGTGCACGAGGCGTTCTCGGAAACCGAACTGCTCAAGCTCAAGGCGCAGCATCCCGGCGCGCCGGTGGCGGCGCATCCCGAATGCCCGCCCACGATCGTCGACCACGCCGACTATGTGGGATCGACCAGCGGCATCCTGGCGTTCGCCAAATCGTTCCCCGGCGACACGCTGATCGTGGCGACCGAACCGCACATCATCCACCAGATGGAACGCGCGCTGCCGAACAAGCGCTTCATCGGTGCACCGGGGGCAGACGGCAACTGCAACTGCAATATCTGCCCCTACATGGCGCTCAACACGCTCGAGAAGCTATACCTCTCGCTGCGCGACCTGAAGCCACGGGTAGAGATCGAGGAAAGCCTGCGGCTCGATGCGCGCAAGAGCCTCGACCGGATGCTCGAGATGGCGGCGGGTACGGTGGGCCAAGGTGATCTGGGCGCGAGATAATCAGCCTGCCGAGAAACTGCGCGACAACGCATGGCTGCTCCGGTTACGGATGCAACCATGAAGTCGATCCACACACTCGCCGCGTTGCTCGCACTCGTTGCCGCCCCACTTCTGGCTGCCGACTCGCCCGAGCCATACGTATGGCTCGAGGACATCCATGGCGCCAAAGCGCTCGAGTCGGTCACGAAATGGAACGCGACGACCGAGGCAAAATATGCCCACGGCGCGCGCTTTGAGTCCGACCGCGCCCGCGCGCATGACATTCTCGATGACGAACGCCAGATCGCGCAACCAGATGCCGTGCTGGGTGATCAGGTCGTCAACTTCTGGCGCGATGCCGCTCATCCGCACGGGCAGTGGCGCAGCGCAACGCTCGACGCCTATCTTGCCGGCAAGCCGCAGTGGCAGGTGCTAATCGACGTCGATGCGCTCGGCAAGACCGAGGGCAAGAGCTACGTCTGGCATGGCGCCGATTGCCTTGCGCCCGCTTACAAGCGCTGCCTTGTTGCGCTCAGCCCGGGCGGCGGCGATGCGGCCGTGGTGCGCGAATGGGACATGAAGACGCGCAGCTTTGTGGCAGGCGGCTTTTCGGTCCCGCTCGCCAAGACGTCGGCCGCCTGGGAAGACGCCGACACGCTCTTGTTGCGCAGCGACTTCGGGCCGGGCACGCTGACCACTTCGGGCTACGGCAAGCAGGTCCGCCGCTGGCAGCGCGGCACTCCGCTGTCCAGCGCCGGCCTCGTGCTCGAAGGGCAGCCGACCGACGTGGGCATCCAGCCGACGGTGCTGTCCGAAGGCGAAGTCCGCCACGTGTTCATCGTCCGCGGCAAGACCTTCTACACCGCCGACACGCTGATCCGGACCGAAGATGGCAGCTTCAAGCCCACCCCGCTGCCCGACACAGCCGACTTGCGCGCCACCGTCGGCGGCCGGATGATCGCCTATCTCAACAAGCCGTTGGGCAAGATTTCGGCGGGTACGCTGGTCGCCTGGAAAACCGCCGATGTGCTGGCGGGCAAGCCGGGCACGCCCGAAGTGGTATTCACACCCACGCGCACGCAAGCGATCGAGGAAGTCAATTCCACCGATCACGTGCTGTGGATCAAGCTGCTCGACAACGTTTCGGGCAAGCTGCTGGCGCTCACCCCCAATATCGACGGGCGCTGGTCCGCGCAGGCGATCGCCTTGCCCGCCAATGCCGCCGTGGCGCTTGCGGGCGCCGCCGACGGGCGTGACCTGGCCTTTGCGCAAGTCGAAAGCTTTCTCACCCCGCCGACGCTCTTTGCCGCCAGCGCCGACGGAACCGTGAAACCGGTACAGTCGCTGCCCGCGAAGTTCGATGCCAGTCGCTTCACGGTCGAACAGCGCTTCGCGAAATCGAAGGACGGCACCCGCGTGCCCTATTTCCTCGCGCGGCCCAAGGGCGTGACGCACCCGGTGCCAGCACTGATCCACGCCTATGGCGGCTTCCGCGTACCGCAGACGCCGACGTACCTGACCACCGAACCCTACCGTTCGGGGCCGCTGGCGCTGTCGTGGCTCGAGGACGGCAATGCCTATGTCCTCGCCAACATCCGCGGCGGCGGCGAATACGGCCCAGCGTGGCACGACGCGGTACTGCGCGAGAATCGCCAGAAGGCCTTCGATGACTTCTACGCCGTGGCCGAAGACCTCGTCCGCACCAAGGTGACGCTCAAGAAGAAGATCGCGATCTCAGGCCGCTCGAACGGCGGTTTGCTGGTCGGCGTGGCCATGACGCAGCGGCCCGATCTCTATGGCACGGTGATCGCCGGATCGCCGCTGGAAGACATGCAGCGCTATTCGCACCTGCTCGCGGGCGCGTCGTGGATAGCCGAATACGGCGATCCCGACAAGACGGCGGATTGGGCGTTCATCCGCAAATACTCGCCCTACCAGAACGTCCGGAGCGGTGTGCGCTACCCGCCGGTGTTCTTCTATTCCTCGACCGAGGACGACCGCGTCCACCCTGGCCACGCGCGCAAGATGGCGGCACGGCTGATGGAGCTGGGCAACCCGGTGGAGTTCCACGAAGCCCGCGAAGGCGGGCACTCGGTGGGCGGCAATCACGCCGAGGACGCCCTGCGCGCAGCGATGCTGCACGGGTTCCTTCGGCGGGAGCTGATGGGGTTGAGGGACTAACCGCCGCGCGACCGCCTATTTGATCGGCAGGTCCAGCAGCAATTCGCGGACGTACTTCACCGGCGGAGAGCCGTAGGCCAGCACCGCATCGTTGTAGCTGCGCAAGCTGAAAGCCTTGCCCAATTTTGCGCGAACCTCTTCGCGAAGCGCCCTGTGTTCCTCGTATCCAGTGAAATAGGACAGCAACTGGACCGAGGACAGACTGGCGCGAATCCACTTGCCCGCGGCCTCGCGCTCCTGCTGGAAGGCGCCTTTGGTCATCAGTTCCATCGCCTGTTCGCGAGTCATGCCTTCGGTGTGGATGCCGATATCGAGCAGCGTGTTGCTCACCGAGCGCAGCCGCATCTTGAGCACGGTGAGCTGGAACAACGGGTCGCTTTTCATGTACCCCTCGTCCTTCATCATCGCTTCGGCATAGACCGCCCAGCCTTCGACGAATGGGCCCGAAGAGAGCACAGCGCGAAGCGACGATGGATCGCGGTTGGCGTGATCGAGTTGCAGGTAATGCCCCGGCATGGCCTCATGAATGGCCAGATCCTGGATCATGAAGGCGTTGTATTCGGACAGGAACGACGTCGCCTGCGCGTCGGTCCACTCGGCCGGAATCGGTGAAACCGCGAAAAAGTTGGCCTGGTTGCGTTCGAGCGCACCCGGCGGGTCATCGTAGGCGACCGCATTGCCCTGCTGGAACTTGGGCATGGTGATGACCTTGACCGGCCCGTCGGGCATGCCGACGAAGCCTTTGGCGCGCACGAATGCCGTGGCCTGGACAAGCGCGTCGCGTGCCGCCTGTTCCAGCGCGGCGCGCGGCGGGTGCTGGGCATAACTGAGCGCCAACGCGGCTTCAATCGCGGCTTGTTGCTGCGCTGCGCTGGGCGCGTCGGGCAGAGGCGGCGCACCGGCCTTGCCCGCCAGCACTTTGCGCGAGATCGCGTACATCTCGGCGCGGATCGCGGTCATCGCCTTGACTGCGCGCGCCTTGAGCTCGGGCCGGGTCAGGCTCGATTGCAGTCCGAACGCCATCTTGGTGTCGTAATGCGCCGGGCCCAGCCGGAAATCGCCCTTGGCTTGCGGCACCAGCACGGTATCGAGCCAGGTCTGTTGCTCAGCCACAGCCGCCCTGAGCCCGGCCAGCGCCGCATCGAACCGCGCGCGGTCTGCGCCCGAAAGCTCGCTGGCATGAGGCGCGATCATGCCCTGTGCAATCTCGACGATGCCCGCGTTCTGCCTAGCGACCTGTTGTGCATAAACCAGCGGAACCCGCGCGGGCACCAGTTGCCGGCGTGATTCGGCCAGGTAGGCAGGAATCGCCTCCATCCGCGCGGTCGCCGACTTGAGCCGCTGCGGCCACGGCGCGAAGTCGCGCGCGGCGAGCACATAGAGCGAACCCGCGGCTTCATCGTTGTAGATCTGGGCGTTCCAGGCCCATTCCTGCAACTCGCGATCGGTCCACAAGCTGGACCGCAGATCATTCGCGAGCAGGAGTGCGTCCACTTGGCCTTCGGGGCTCAGCCTGGCGCGGTCGACCATGCCAAGCTCGGCAAGCATCGCTTCCCATTGCGCCTGCCGGCTGGCGCGGCCTTTCGCCGTGACGTCGGACAGCCGATCGTCATTGCGATGGTCTCCAAGCTGGGTTGCGGTGACGGGGCTGCGTTGCGTCAGTTCCTCTATGTAGCGCTTCGCGAGCGCGTCGAAACGCACACTTTCGGCCGATGGCGGCATGGTGCGTGCTGAGGCCGCGAATGGCGCAAGCGATACCGCCAGCGCAATCGCGGCGGTCAGCTTGAATGCAGCTTTCAACATAGCATCTCTCCCATGCGGTTTTGCCGATTTCCAACGGCTGTCAGTCTGCCGCAACCGTCTCGCTCCCCGAACTGCCGCGTGCCAGAACCAACCCGGCGCCCACCAGCACCATGCCGAGCAAGTCGATCGGCACCAGCGATTCGTGGAACACGAACCAGCCGACCAGCACCGCGACTGCGGGCTGGCTCAGCAGCGCAAGGCCGATGAACAACGTCGAGAAGTGGCGCAAGGCATAGACCACCAGCCCCTGCCCGATGACCTGGCTGCCCAGCGCCAGCACCACCAGCGGCCACCACGCGTGCGGCCAATGACCTTGAGGAATGACCGGCTCGCCACGCAGGATGCCGATTGCCAGCAGCACCAGCGTTCCGGCCAGCGTGGCGTGGAACAGCAGTGTCCAGTGGCCGGTCCGCACCCGCGCGCTTTGCAACAGCAGGATGTAGAAGGTGTAGAGAAACCCCGCGAGAATGCAGAACAGATCGCCGGTCAGCGTGCGCGTGCCGATCTCGACCGAACGGCCGAGGAGAATCGCCGCGCCGCCCAGCGCAAAAGCCAGCGCCGCCCATTCGCCCTTGCGGGGCCGCCGGTGGAGCGCGATCAAGCCCCAGACCATCAGGATCACGCTGCCCGAATTGCCGAACAGCGTGGCGTTGCCCAGACGGGTGCGCTCGATCCCCAAGTGCCAGCTTGCGAGATCGAGCGCGAACAGTACGCCCGCCGCTGCCACCGCCAGCCAGCCCTTGCGGGTCAATCCACCCAGCGGCTGGCCAGCACGGCGGGCAAACAGCGCGAGCAGCGGCAAGGCCAGTGCAAGGCGCCAGAACGCCGACGACACCGGCCCGCAATCGGCCAGCCGCACCGACCATGGCCCGAGCGCAAGCGCCAGGTTGCCGAGCATCAGCGCCGCGAAAGGTCCGCTTTTGACCAGAGGAGTCGAAGTTGCGTCCTGATCTGCAACTGTTCTTGCGTTCGCCATTCTGACGCCGTAGCCGGGTTGGGCTTCAAGGTGCAGCGGTTTTGCAGCCCCAACGACGGGACTGGCCGCCAAGATGGAGAATTTCCCAACATGCACGACGTGCTTTTCCAACCGATCACTCTGGGCGCCATCGAGGCACCCAACCGCATCCTGATGGCGCCGCTCACGCGCGGCCGCGCCTCACCCGGTTCGGTGCCCAACGCCATGATGGTCGAATATTATCGCCAGCGCGCCAGCGCCGGGCTGATCATCTCCGAAGCCACCGGGATCAGCGTCGAAGGGCTCGGCTGGCCCGCTGCGCCGGGCATCTGGACCGACGCGCAAGTCGAAGGCTGGAAGCCCGTGATCGAGGCCGTGCACCAGGCCGGCGGGCGGATCGTGCTGCAGATGTGGCACATGGGGCGGCTGGTCCACCCCGATTTCCTCGGCGGCAATCCGCCGGTTTCGGCTTCGGCCACGTGCGCGCCGGGCAATGCCCATACACCCGAAGGCACCAAGCTGTTCGAACCGGCGCGCGCGCTCGGCATCGATGAAATCGCCCGCGTGGTCGATGATTACGGCCACGCTGCCGCCAACGCCAAGAAGGCCGGGTTCGACGGGGTGCAATTGCACGGCGCGAACGGCTACCTGATCGACCAGTTCCTGCGCGACGGCACCAACTTGCGCGAGGATGCTTACGGCGACAGCCCGGCCAACCGCGTGCGGCTGCTGCGCGAAGTGCTCGAACGGCTGATTTCGGTGTGGGGCGCCGATCGGGTGGGCTTGCGGCTTTCGCCCAACGGCGAATCGCAGGGTGCCGATGACAGCAATCCGTCAGCGGTGTTCGGCGAGGCCGCGCGGGTCGTCCAGGACCTCGGGATAGCATTCCTCGAACTGCGCGAGCCCGGTCCGAACGGAACCTTCGGGCGCACCGACGTGCCCAAGCAAAATCCGCTGATCCGCTCGATCTACAAGGGCCCGCTCGTGCTCAACAGCGATTACGATGCAGCACTGGCCGATGCCGATGTCAGCGAAGGGCGCGCCGACGCGATAGCCTTCGGCCGGCCGTTCATCTCGAACCCCGACCTGGTCGAGCGCATTCGCGTGGGGTCAGCGTTCGCGCCCAATGTGAACGTGCCCAAGAGCTGGTACATGCCCGGCCCCGAAGGCTACATCGATTACCCGACGATGGCGTCCGTCGACGCCTGATCGTCCCGACGGTGGCGCTCTGCCCTTGCGAGGTCAGGCGCCGCCGTCGTCGCTGGGCTTGCTGAACGCGGGTTTGGGCCTGGCTTTGGCGGGCGTGCTGGCGGTGGGCTTGGCCAGGGGCTTTGCGGGATTTGCTGCTGGCTCGGCCACCTTTTCCGCTGGTTTCGGCGCGATGGCGGCAGGCGCGGCCTTGGTTGGACGGTCCTGAGGTACGGCCGGTGCGTCGCTACCGGCAGCGCCGGCATCCGCTGCGACGTCCGCGCCCGCTGGCGCCAGCAGATTGCGTGCCGCTTCGTTCTCGCCAACCGGCACGCCCGAGCCGAGGCCGGCCAGGGGGGCTTCGGCGTGCGACTGGTCAAGATTGATCATCGCATCGCTGATCGATCCGGCGAGCACCTTGCCAGTGGCATTGCCGGCGTCTTCGGGCTTTTTCGCAGCCCCGCAGGCCGAGACGGCCAGGCAAGCGAGCACCAGTACCATTCGCGCCATGCTCATGCGTTCTTCTCCGACGGTTTGCTGACGGCCTCGTTCCCGGCCGGACACCGCTGATCGAGCCGGTCCAGAAACGCGTCCATCCGCGCGAGCAAGGCCCGATCCCACGCTTCGGCCGAAACATCGTAGTCCAGCGCCGCCAGGCTGGTCACCCCGAATTCTTCGATCCCGCACGGCACGATTCCGCCGAAGTGCGACAAGTCGGGCGACAGGTTGACCGAAAATCCGTGCATCGTCACCCACTTGCGAATGCGCACGCCGATCGCGCCGATCTTGGCCTCGCGCCCGTCGGGCCCGAGCGTCCATATTCCGATCCGGCCATCGGCGCGCCATGCCTCCAGCCCGAAACCACCCAGCGTATCGATCACCCAGCCTTCCAGCGCGTGGACATAGCCGCGCACATCACGCGCGCGGCGCGTCAGGTCGAGCAGGACATATCCGATCCGCTGACCCGGCCCATGATAGGTATAGCGCCCGCCGCGCCCGGCCTTGACCACCTCGAACCGGGGATCGAGCAGCTCGGCCGGATCGGCGCTGGTGCCGGCGGTGTAGACCGGTGGATGATCGAGCAGCCACACCAGTTCGCTCAGCCGGTGCTGCGAGATTGCGGCATTGCGGTCGGTCATCTCCGCCAGCGCCTGGCGATAGGGCACCGGCGCGTGATCGCAGCGCACTTCGATGGCGCTTCGATCAGGGATCGTGTCGGCAATGGGTGCGGGGTGGGTCGTCATTCCCGTTGGGCGATGGCGCTTGCCGCGCGCCAAGGCAAGTGGCAAGCGCAGCGAAGACCTGCCAGCCGGCCCACCCGTTGCAGGCCGGATGCAACCTGCAAACGAGGAAGCGGCGCTTGAACCAGCTCGATATTTCCGAAGCCTGGAAGAGCGCGGTGCGCCTCGTCGCCACCAATCGCGACATGCTGGTTGCGATTGCCGGGGTTTTCATCCTGCTTCCCCAACTTGCAGTCGCATTCTTTATTCCTGAAACCCAGCTTCCGCTGGATGCGCCCCAGCGGGAACAGATGGAGATACTGGCAGCAGCCTTTTGGCGCGCCATGCCACTGCAACTGCCGATGTCACTGGTCCAGACGGCGGGGCTGATGATCGTCATCATCGTGATGACCGATCGCTCACGCCCGACCGTCGCGACAGCGATCCGCAAGGGCGCGCTGGCAACGCTGCCCTATTTCGGGGCGCAGATCCTTATCATGTTGTTGCTGCTGGCCATGTTCGTGGTGATCGCCGTGCTGGCCGGTGTCATCGGCAGCACTGCGGTGGCATCGGCGCTGGTGATGATGGTGTTCGCGCTTGCGGCTACGGTGGGCTTGCGGATGGCACTGGTGGCACCCGTGCTGGCATGCGAACATGAACGCAATCCAGTCGTGGCCTTGCGGCGCAGTTGGAAACTCACACAAGGCAGTGGGTTGCGCCTTGCTTCGTTCCTGCTGCTCGCGCTGTTGCTGTTCTTGCTGGTTGCCAGGTTGACCCTGCTGTTCGTCGGCGTGGTGCTGGCGCTGACCATGCCGGGCGAAGGGCAACGGCTGGGCGCCGCCATGGTTTCAAGCACGATGGTGGCCGGCGCGATGGTCTACGCAGGGGCTATCCTGGCCGCGGTCCACCGCCAGTTGGCGGGCCCGACCGACATCGAGATGGCCTCTACGTTCGACTAGGAGCTTGTTGCAAAACCCGCGGAAGAGCGACCTTTGAAGCCTGCGCCGTCTCGCTTCAGTCCTTCCAGCCCCAGAACAGCTTGCACGGCAGCACGTTCCAGAATTCGTAGCCCGCATCGATCCTGTGGAAATGCTTCGCCATGAAATCACGGGCGCGCGCAGTGAACTGGTAGACCAGGAACGCCCCGCCCGGGCGCAGCACGCGCCACGTGGCTTCGGCAATCGCCGGGCCGACGCCATCGGGAAGTGTCGAAAAAGGCAGGCCGGACAGCACATAATCGGCGTGTTCGTGCCCATGCGCGCGGACGATTGCTTCAACGTCAGCGGCTGAACCCAGCACCGCGCTGAACCGGCTGTCACGGGTTTCGCGCTGGAGGTAGGCGATGTACAGTTCGTTGGTGTCGATCACGATCAGGCTTCCGTCGCGGCGCAAGCGATCGAGCACCGGCCGGCAGAACGTGCCCACGCCGGGGCCATATTCGACGAACAGCTTGCACGCGTCCCAATCGACCGGGGCGAGCATCTTGTCGATCGTGAATCGCGATGACGGGATGATCGAGCCGACCATCGTCGGGTGCTTGAGAAAGCCTCTGAAGAACACGCCCCACTGGCCAAACATGCGCTCCGCCCTGCGTTTTGCGCGAGCGGCGAAGGGTTCGGCCGCGGCCTGGGTCTGGGTCATCGAGCAGGGCTCATCGAGGAGAGTTCCTAGTTGCAGCCGTCGCACCGGCCCTGAAAAAGGGTGATGACAGGACTATGGCAATCGGGGACGTCGCAAATTCGCCCGGGATTGGCAAGCCGATAGCATGCGGAAGTGATTGCGTTAGAGCCATGAACGGGTCAGTTGCAGGGCGGTTCCTGCACCGTTGCGGACCTGCCGACGCAAATAGAGCGAACTGCCCTGCACGAGAGCACGATGCCCGAATCCACGATGCCCGAAACCACGATCGAAACCCGGCTGCCGCGTGACCGGATGGCGTTGCTGTTCATGGTCATGCTGGTCACCGCCGCGGGCAATACCGCGATGCAATCGGTGATGCCGTCGATCGGCACCCGGCTGGGCGTGGCCGATGTATGGGTCAGCCTGGCTTACACCTGGTCGGCATTGCTGTGGATGATCCTGGCGCCGTTCTGGGCGCGCCGATCGGACAAGCGCGGGCGCAAGGCGATGATGGCGTTGGGCCTGACCGGGTTTTCGCTGTCGTTCGCGCTGTGCGGCGGCGTGCTCGCGCTGGGCCTCAAGCATGTCGTGAGCGGCGTTGCCACCATGCTGCTGTTCGCGCTTGCGCGGTCGCTTTACGGGACGTTCGGTTCGGCCGCCCCGCCGGCGGTGCAGGCTTATGTCGCCAGCCGCACCAGCCGGGCCGAACGGACCAAGGCGCTGTCGATGGTCGCATCGAGCTTTGGGCTGGGCACGGTGATCGGCCCGGCACTGGCACCGTTCCTGATCCTGCCCGGCATGGCCGCCACCGGACTGGGCCTGACCGGGCCGTTCATGGGGTTCACGTTGCTCGCTGTCATCGTGCTGGTGGCGCTGCGGCTGCGCTTGCCCGACGATACCCCCCGCTATGCCGCGCGTGGCGAGATTGTCTCCGAGCCGTTCGGCGCCAGCGACAATCCGCGCATGGATCACGAACATCCCGACGGCTCACCCGACGAACTGCCTTCGGCCGAACCGCTCGAACAGGGCGCCAGCCGGTTGAGCTGGCGCGATCCACGGTTGCGGACGTGGCTGGTTGCGGGTTTTCTGGGCGGACAGGCCCAGGCGATCGTGCTGGGTGTGATCGGCTTTTTGCTGCTCGACCGGTTGGGGCTGCGCCAGCATCCCGAGGCCGGCGCGGGCCCGGTCGGTCTGGTGCTGATGGTGGGCGCCTTCGCGACGCTGCTGGCGCAATGGGGCCTGATTCCGACGCTGGGTCTGGGTGCGCGAACATCGACGCTGTGGGGCATGGTGCTGGGCGCGGTGGGTACGTTGATGATCGCGGCCGGCAACGATCTGCACATGATCGCTACCGGCTTTGCGGTGACTTCGATGGGCTTCGGCCTGTTTCGGCCCGGATTTACCTCGGGAGCCAGCCTGGCAGTCAGCCCGGCCGAACAGGGCCAGGCGGCCGGGATCGTCGCAGCCGTCAACGGCTCGGCCTATATCGTTTCGCCCGCTGTCGGCGTATGGCTCTATAACCACAAGCCGGGGCTGGTGTGGGTGCTGATCGAGGCGCTGTGCCTGGCGGTGGTGCTGCTGGGGCTCAAGCGAACTCCCGCCGAGGCCTGACAGTAACAATGGCGGCGGGGCCTCAGAAAGTCATCGTTCGCGGCGCGGGCACCAATGCGCTCAGCTTCGTGCTGCGCTTTGCCGCGCGCGCCGGTTTCCTGTGGATCGGCGCGCATCTTTACGGCGCAGCGACTTATGGCGCGTTCAGCCTGGCGGTGGCGGTGGTCGAACTGGCGGTGCCGATCGCCAGCCTCGGCCTTAAGCGCATGATCTTCCCGTGGCTTGAGCAGGAGGCCGGTTCCAGAAACCCGGCGCACGTGCTGCTCGATGCGCTGGTGATCGGCATCTTGGGCACCTTGATCGTGGCGCTTGTCATTCTGGCGGCGTCGCTCGCCCTGCCCGCCGGGGTGGTTTCGGGCGGAACCCGGTTCGCGCTCGCCGCGCTGGCGCCGGCGCTGGCCGGGCAAGTGATCGCCGACATTGCGCTGGCCGCGACCCGCTGGAAGCACGTGATGCGCTACGAAGTTGCGGGCCGGGGCGCGATCGAGCCTTATGTCGGCACGGCTGTGGCGGCGATGGCCTGGGGCATGGGATGGTACGCGAGCGGATTGCTGGTCGGCTATGCCGCCGGGTCGTTCGTGCTGGCCATCTATGCGCTGTGGAGCGCGCGGCGCACGTTCGGCGGCTTTGCGCTGGCAGGCTGGCGCCCGCACCCGGGCCAATTGATGGCGCGGTCGACCGGGTTGTTGACCGCGAGCGGAAGCGACGCACTGACCGCGCTGGCACAGCGGGCCGATCTCTATCTGGTGGGGCTGACGCTGGGCGACGCGGCGGCGGGCGTCTATGGGGTGATCCGCCAGTTGCGCACGCCGATCCTGCAAGTGCGGCAGGCGTTCGACGGCATCCTGACCCCGATCATCGCCCGAACCCTGTCGCATGCGGGCGAGATCGAGACCGGCGCCGCAACCGCCGCCGCAACGCGCATGATCCTGACCGCGCAACTGGCGGTGGTGCTGCTGATGGTGGCAGCGGGCGAGCCACTGCTCGCGCTGTTTGGGCCACGTTATACCGGGGGCTATGCGGCGCTGATTGCGCTGTCGTTGGCCGAGACGCTGAATGGTGCGTTCGGGGTGGGTGAGATGATCATCTACTATCTGCGGCCCGCGCGGGCGTTGGCGATCAATTCGGCGATGATCGCAGTGACGGTGATCGTGATTCCGCCACTGGCATCACGGCTGGGCATCGATGCGGCTGCGCTGGCCGTGCTGATCGCGGCCATGGTTGCGGTATGGCTGCGACGGTCGTGGCTGGCGGATTTCGGCATCCGGCACCATTCGCTTCATGCAGCTCCGCCGATCGTAGCGGCCGGTGTGGGGGCGATCACGGGCTGGGGCTTGCGGGTTGCATTGTCGGGCTTCCCACCGACGGCGGTTGCCTTGCTGCCGCCGCTGGCTGCGCTTGCCAGCTATGCGCTGATCATCGGCATCTGGGTCAGGCGCCGGCCCGATGCGCTTTCACTGGCGCGATTTCGCGTGAGTTGAAGCGCGGGGGTTTCAGTTTTCGAACAATTCTTCCGACGCCAACCGCACACCTATCCGCTTTGCGGCACGATCGTGCAGCACGAGCGACAGCGCCATCAGCGCGTTCAGCACGAGCGCCTGGTAGCCGAAAAACCACAAGGGACTGCCCGCTATCATCCCCAGTCCCAGCACGATTGCGCGCGGGTTGGGGCCCATGATCTTGAGCAGCGGGAGCAATGGCCGCCGTTCCTCGCCGATGATCGTCCTGATTCGGGCAAGCTTGGTGGCATCGCCGGCCGCTGTGCTGACCGCGGCATCGATCCGCTCGGCACGCGGGGTCAGGCCTGCGGCCAGGCGCAAATACAGTGCCACGAACGGACGAAAGAATTGCATCGCCCCGGTCAAGCCGTTGGTCCTGGTCTGCGTGTGATGCAACCATGGCACGCCATAGACCCACGCGAGATAGAATCGCCGCTCGACCTCGACATGGTTGGATTGCACCACGTGGCTCACCCCTGCCGTGACCATGATCGGCCAGGCGAATCCGCCGATCGACCGTTGCAGGAAAAAAGCCAGCAGGAAATACATCACGATATGGCTGGCATAATCGCAGATGCCGTCGACGATTTCGCCGATCGGGCTGGCGCGGCCTGTCATGCGCGCAAGATCGCCATCGGCGCCATCGACCACGTGCCAGCCCAGATGCAGCGCCATCCCCGTCAGCGCGCCGACCGGCCAGGCCCAACCCCACAAATCCATGCCCCAGTAGATCACGCCGGCGGCAACCACCATCAGCCCGCCGAACACCGAAACCATGTTGGGCGTAACCGGTGTGTGTGACAGTGCCCGCGCAAGGCGCCGTGCCAGCGGATGGTAGATATAGAGGTTGAGCGGGTCCTGCAGTTCGGTCGGCCGGGTATTGGGTTTGGCCGGCGCCGGATCGGGAAGGCCAGCCGAGGGTCCACTTGGCATCGCGTCGCCCGCGCTCAGATTGGCTGTTTGCATCAGTTTGTATCACCCCGCGTCGCCCGCTTGGCCACGCCCCCGCGCTTACCTATAGTACGTCCGGTTCGTCTGACCAACCATGCACGAATACGGCATAAGGAAAACGACCATCGTTCCGCCACCACGGCAAGATGATGTCTTTGGTCTGCCGCCCCGGTTGCCGGCCGGGGCGATCGTCGCCTTTGCCAGCCCGAACCATGGCGAACGCCTGGTGGCAGGCGTACCTGCCGCAGCGCGCGTGGCGAGGGAAGTCGAACTGGCGGGCATGACGTCCTGTCGCTTCGCCGCAGACAGCCCATGGGTACCCAGCGAACATCTGCGGGCCGAAATCGCGCGATTGGCGGGAGCGCTGGCGGTCGATTTCGGACCAGCGGATCGGCGCGAAGCAGAATCGAGCGGAACGGTTCTGGTTCTCGATGGCACGACGATGCCGAACCGCACCCAGATCTTCGCGTTGATCGACGGTGGGGGCGAGCGAAGGATCGGTCAGGTTGTGAGCCCCGAAGACGCGCCACTGGCCTGCGCAAGGGTGATACAAAGCCAGAGCAAAGCTGTACCACGGCTCGCAACCGCCGGTCGATCAATCTTGCGCGCCACGGCCAAGCCCGGAGACGGGATCGTTTCGCGCTGGATCAACCGGCCGATTTCGCGCGCGATCTCCTCAGTCGTGCTGCGGTTTGCCGGCGTCCGTCCGATTCATGCCACATTCTGCACGGCGGCGCTGGCACTCGCCATGGTTGTCGCGCTGACGTCGGGAACGCGATCGGGCCAGGTCTGGGGCGCGCTGCTGTTTCAGTCGGCGTCGATCGTTGATGGAGTCGACGGTGAAATCGCGCGGGCCACGTTCCAGACTTCGCGCAGCGGTGCATTGATAGACAGCGTGATAGACGCGCTAACGAACCTGGCGTTCGTGCTGGGGCTGGCGCTCAACCTGGCGATGCAGGGCGAATTTCGCAGCGCCAGCGTCGGCTTTGCAGGACTGTGCGCGCTCGCCCTGGGACTGGCTCTGATCGGGCGGATTTCGGCCCGGCGCGGTGGGCCGTTCACTTTCGACGTGATCAAGGACCATTATCGGTCAGGCTCGACCAAGCCGCCTTCGCAATTGATGCGTGCGGCCACTTTCATCACCAGCCGCGACTTCTTCGCGCTGGTGTTCGTGGTGATGATCGTCGCCGGGTTTGCCAGCCAGATCCTGGAACTTTTTGCGCTCGCCGCGTTTCTCTGGTTGATCGCCGTGGTGCGCGTCATCACAGCGCAGCAACGGTAACAAGGTGTATCACCGCAGGGCGCTTTGGGGAATTTGCTTGCTTTTGGGCTACAATTTGGAAATGAGGCGTAACTGTTACAGCGCACGCGTGCCAAAGCGTGAGCGCGCGAAGGGACAATCGTAAATGAAGCCAATCAGGGTGGCGGTGATCGGTGTGGGTAACTGCGCCAGTTCGCTGGTTCAGGGGGTTGCCTACTATCGTATCAACAACTCGTCGCAAGGCCTGATCCATGACCGCATCGGCGGCTATGGCGCAGGAGATGTCGAGTTTGTCATGGGTGTCGATGTCGACGCTCGCAAGGTAGGCATGGATTTGTCGGAGGCGATCTTCGCCGCGCCGAACAATACCGCTGTTTTTCAAAGTGATGTGCCGGCTGGCGGCGTCAAGGTCGTGATGGGCAAGATCCTTGACGGGGTTGCCGATCACATGACCGGGATGGGCGAACGCGGCTTCATTGTGTCCGATGCGCCCGAAGCGACGCATGAAGGCATCGTGGCCGCGCTGCGCGATTCGCGCGCCGAAGTGCTGCTCAACTTCCTGCCCGTGGGTTCGGAAACGGCCACCGAATTCTATATGGAATGCGCGCTCGAAGCGGGTGTTGCGGTGGTCAACTGCATGCCGGTATTCATCGCCAGCCGTCCGGAATGGGAAGCCCGGTTCCGCGCCAAGCGCATCCCGATCGTGGGTGACGACATCAAGGCGCAGATCGGTGCAACCATCGTGCACCGCGTGCTGTCGAGCCTGTTCGGCGCGCGCGGCGTGAATGTCGAACGGACGTACCAGCTCAACACCGGTGGCAATACCGATTTCATGAACATGCTCGACCGTCAGCGGCTGGGCAGCAAGAAGGAATCGAAGACCGAAGCCGTGCAGGCCATGCTGGCGCAGCGGCTTGCCGACGAGAATATCCACGTCGGGCCTTCGGATTATGTGCCATGGCAGAAGGACAACAAGCTCTGCTTCCTGCGCCTTGAAGGCAACCAGTGGGGCAATGTCCCGATGAACCTGGAACTTCGCCTATCTGTCGAAGACAGCCCCAATTCGGCTGCCTGCGTGATGGATGCGATCCGTTGCTGCAAGATCGCGCTGGATCGCGGCGATGGTGGCGCGCTGATCGGGCCTTCGGCCTATTTCTGCAAGCACCCGCCGCAGCAGTTCAGCGACGACGTGGCCTCGCAGATGGTCGACGAATATATCGCGGACCAGGCGATGGCCGCCGAATAAGCGGCTGAAGTTTCTCAATTTCCAGCGCCGGTCGGACCTATCCGGCCGGCGTTGTCGTTTTTGCCGTTCATTCACCTGATAGCGGAGTGTCCGTCATGGATGCGGTGATCATTGCTGCGGGTTACGGCAGCCGGTTGGCCAGCTTGTCACCCTCGAAGCCGCTCACGCCTGTGGCGGGCGTTCCGCTGATCGAGATCGGCGCGCGCCAGTGCAAGGCCGCCGGCGTCACCCGGATCGTGGTGGTCACGGGGCACGAGGCCGACGCGGTTGAGCAGTTCCTTGTCGATTGCGCGATCCGCGTGGGTTTGCCGATCGAACCCGTGCGGATCGGCGACTGGAGCCGGCCGAATGGCTGGTCGGTCATTGCGGGAGCAGCGGCGTGCGCCGGCCAGTTCCTGCTGTTGATGGCCGATCACATGTTCGATGCAGCGATTCTCGCGAGACTGGTGGGCGAGGGCGACCCCGACCGCGACGTGACACTGGCCATCGACCGCCAGATTGACAATCCGCTGGTCGATCCCGACGATGCAACCTGGGTGCAAACAGATTCCGCGGGCCGGATCACCGCGATCGGCAAAACCATCGAACAGTTCGACGCGGTCGACTGCGGGGCGTTCCTGGCGACTCAAGCCCTTGCCGAAGCCATCCGCACCGCCATCGCCGCCGGAAAGTCGGGCAGCCTGAGCGACGGGATGCAGGTCCTGGCCGATCGCGGCCGCGCGGCGACGATGGACGTTGATGGTGCGTGGTGGATGGATGTCGATGATCCCCACACTCACGCGCTTGCCGAAGCCGAAGCGCCGAAGCGGATACCGGGGGCCTTTGCCGCTGACGTTGGCGCCGCGGCCGGATGATCAGGGGTACTTGAGGTTGATGCTCGTGGTCATGCCGCTGCGGGCAATGTTCAGCCGCACCGAGCGGAACGTGGGCAAGCTGACGAACGTGGGTGGGTTGTTCGAAAAGCCATAGGCTTCGAGCGGCAGGCCGATCAGTCCGCCACGGTCGAACTTCTGGTTGCCGTTGGCGTCGTGATAGACCGCAAGCGCGTAAACCCCCGGCTTGGGCACGTAGAGGCACATCTTCGTGACTGGAGCGGCCGCGGTTACCCGGCCCGTATACATCGATCCGCGCTTGACCAGGAAGCGGCTCGAATCATCGGCATAGAGCGTGACGGCCACTTGACCCTTGGCTTCGCGCAAGCCCGACACGGTGACCTCGATCGACGTATCGCTTTTGGGGCCCTGACATTCGGTCTGGGCGTTTGCAGCAACGGGCACGGCAAGCGCCGCGATCGATAACAGGCCGATCCGGGACAGGCCGATCATGGCCATTCTGGTTGTGAGCATGAAACCAATCTCTGATGCAGGCTGGCGCAACCTGAGGGCATCCGGGAATTTGGTCCGGGATCGCCGACGGCGCACGGCCATGTTTGGCTGTTCGTTTAGCGGCCACCGCAAACCGGTCAAAGAATCAATTGTCGCTGGTCGTATCAAGGCCATCGACGATACAACCACAATCGAGCGTAACGATCTGATCGGCCAGGGCCGTAAGCGATCCGCGGTGCGCGATCAGCAGGATCGTGATCCGGCCCTTCAATTGCTCGATGGCAGTGCAGATCGCGGCTTCGCTGGCCGAATCGAGCGAACTCGTCGGCTCATCGAGGATCAGCAGCGCCGGGTTTCGCAACAACGCGCGCGCCAGGGCGATGCGCTGGCGTTCGCCGCCCGAAAGCCGGCCTCCACGATCGCCGACGACGGTTTCCAGGCCATGTTCGAAGCCCATCACGAACTGAGCCGAGGCGCTTTCCAGCGCGGCCTGCATCGTTGCCGCGTCGGCATCGGACTTGGCCCAACGCAAGTTTTCGGCGATCGTGGCATGGAACAACAACGGCTCCTGCTGGACATAGGCTACGCTTTCGCGCCACGAACGCCGCATCGGACCCACAATCGACGCGCCATCGACCGTGACCGTTCCCGCGTCGGGCGAGATCAATCCACCCACGATGTCGGCCAGCGTGCTCTTGCCCGCGCCCGATGGTCCGACCAGAGCCGTGAAGCTGCGCGCCGGCAAGGTCAGCGAAACGTCGCTCAGCGCGGGGCGGTCGGACCCTTCATGCGAAAACCGCACGCCTTCGAGCTCGATCGCGTGATCGAGCCGCGGAGCGGGCGTGGACGCGAGCGAAGCATGTTCCTGTGCGGCCAGCAGCCGCTCCTTGAGCGCCAAGGTTTCGCGCAAGGCCGGCACGCCGTGGAGCCAATTCTGCCAGCATTGCTGCAGCGCGCTCAGCAACGGCATCGCGCGTGCGAACAATGCCACCAGCGGAAGCAGCACCGTTGCCGCCAAGCCGAACTGCACGACCGCAATCCACACCGCCAAGGCAAGCGCCACCGATGACAGGACTTGCAAGGTTGCCTGGCCGATTTGCGCGCTGCGGGTGAAGGAAAGCTCGGCGGATCGCTGCTGCCGGATCGTGCGCCGCAACTCGTCTTCGACGCGCGCTTCGCCGTGAAGGCTCTTGATCAACCGCAAGGCCCCCAGATTTTCGCCGACCAGTGCGAAAAGCTGTTCATACGCCGCGCCAAGCGCCTCCCCCAGCGCCACCGCGCGGCGCCGCTGTCCGGCATAAGCGATCAGCACCAGCACCCCCGCGGCCATGACGACCAGCGCGACACGCGGGGACAGCGCAAATGCGGCAAGACCCGTCGCCGCCAGCGTGGCCATGATCGCGACGCCGGTGATGATCTGGTCGAAGGCAAAGCGGATACGATCGGGATTGGTCAGCAGCAAGTTGACGTTGTCGGACTGGCGCATTGCCGAAAGCATGCGCCAATCGGCGCCGAGCAGCAGTTGCAGCGTCTCGATGCGCAGCCCGTCTGCCACCGCGTAGCTCAGCTTGTCGCCGTTGATGACGCGCGAGTACTGGATGATCGCACGCAACAGCACCACGCCCACGAACACCAGCAACAGCGGACCAAGTTGGATCGGCAGATGCAACCCTGCCAGAGCGCTGCCCAGCAACGGCGGGATGCCGCCACCGCTGATCGAAGCCAGCAACGGCACGAGCAACACCAGACCGATGCCCTCGGTCAACGAAGTCAGCAGCACGAGCACCAGCACCCCGGCGATGCGAGCGCGCAATCGAGGATCGCGCAACAGCCAGGCCGCTTCGCCGAATGGTTCGGTGGAAATTCTCACGGCTTGAGCGGTTGCATGAAAGCCGTCACCATCTCAAGTCCGCAAAACCATCCGAGATATCGGGCAACCTGTTCATCAGCGCGAATTGCGGCCGGTCACGAAATCCACGTAATCGGCAATCAACATGGCCGCAGGCAAATGAAAGCGCCACTCGGCGCCCGCAGTCGGATCGGCCGGCGCTTGCACGGGAAACGAATCAATCAGCGCCCGCGCTTTTTCGAGGTTGATCGACGGTCCGATTACCGGGTGATCGGCAAATGCCTCTACCCGCCGCCGCAAGCCATCGAGATCGCCCGCCATCTTGTGATGCCAATCGGCGTTGTGCATGCCCACCCTGGGATTGAGCCGCTGCGCCTCGGGCATCCGTCCGCGCGCCATGCGGCGGGCCAGAAAACGGCGCTGGCCATCGCGCGCGAACTGTGTGGTCGGGATGGTGATGCAGAATTCGATCAGCGGGCGGTATTGCGTGACATCGCGCAGCCGAATCCCGAAAACTTGCGCATAAGCGAGGGGCATTTCACCGGTGGTGCCACAATGACGGTACGTCTGCTCCAGCCACTCGGCGCGCGTTCTGACCATTTCGCCGGCGGTGGCAATGCCTTCGGACGGATCGTGATCGGCCTGCGCGGCGGCGGGTCCACCGTCTTGCAGCAGGGTATTGCCGAAACCATTGCCCACCGACTTGCCGTGCACCGCGTTGCGCAAGGTTTCCTGCAGCTTTGCCGGCAGGTTCGGCAACAGGCCATGCGCTATGAAACGCCGCAAAACCGATCGTTTGTCTCCCGGTCGGTTGCGCAGCAGGCGCCACAATTCGCGCCATTGTCCGCGGGCGAAGAATTCGGGCCATGCCCACGGCGAATCGTTGCTGATGGTGATGTTTCCCATCCCGGCATGGAACAGCCAGTCGCAGCCATCCTGCGCGGCGGCTTCGAAACATCCATAATGTGCGCTGGCCAGCACCAGGCCTGGAAAGGCGTTACCCCCGGCCAGGAACAAGGCACGCGCGCGGTTGTCGAACGCGACTTCGCGGTTGTCGACAAAACTGGGCTCGATTCGCGGATGTGTGGCCAGGAATTCGGCCACATAGGGCCGCTCGTCTGCATAGAGCGTTGGCGGCACCACGGCGTCGGCTTCATCGACCGGGTGGAACGTATACGTTCGCAGCCGAGCAGGTTCGGGCAAGGCACGCAGCATTTCGTCCGCCACGATACCCGAATCGAGCCCGCCAGACAGTTGCAGGCCCGGCTTGCGCGTGCCTTTCAGCGCCGACTGGACCGCTTCGCGCAGCAAGGCATTTGCTCGATCGACATACGCTTCGTCCGAATCGAGCGTGGTGGGCTTGAGCGCCAGCGGATCGTACCAGCGTTCCAACTTCACTTCGTGTCGCGAGATGTGCGCTACGCAGCCCGAAGGAAGTTGGTGAACACCTTCATAAGGTGTCGCCTGATCGTGATCGGTGCGAAATGCCAGCAGCCTGGCGATGGCGTCTTCACGCAAACGTTCGGGCCAGCCAGCGGCGAAGATCGGCCGAGGAACGGATGCAATGGCAACGCCAGCCGAATCAGCCGCATAAAATAGCGGCATTCCGTTCCAGGGGCTGCGCGATAGTCGAATGCGCCCATCGGGCAACGCGACAACAGTCGCGTAATTGCCGATGATTCGCGAATCGGTGGTTTCGCCCCAGGCTTCGAGCGCGGCGCCGTAAAACGCCGCATTATCTGCAATACCCGCGGGTGCTTGGTGTGCCGAAAAATCGGTTGCCAGCGATTCGCGATTGTCGATCCAGCCCGAAAACAGAACCGGCCAGCCAGACGGTGAAAGCGCCACGCGCCAATTGGGCGCAGGCGCAGCGCGCTGTGCAGAAAGATGGAAATAGGCGTCCGCGTCCTGCCGGTAATTGTTGCAGCGGCCTGCGTTGAACAATCCAACAGACGCAGAAACACGCTGGAAATCGACCCAACCGGTCTCTTCCCAGCGACGGACAAAGGCAATCAACACATCAGGGCTTTGTCGCTCTTATGGCGAAATCGAGCCGCTTTCGGTGCGTTTTACGAACGAACGAGAGATCCCGAAGCGTTGGCTTCGGCATTGCCGGCATTGCTGCCGGCAACGTCTTCGATTCGGCCCAAGCGAACCAGCTGGGGACGCGTCCAGGTGCGGATTTGCTGCGTCTTGCGATCGGTCATGGGTTGGCTCCGTAAATCTGTGCTTTAAGTTCAGAATGGACGATTACAGTGAATTATCGGTTTTTGCCAGACTCTTTTTGCAGCGCATCATTTTTCCAATACACGCAGCCTGGAAATGTCGGTCCGTTGAAATTCAATCGTTTTTCCGATTTGCGGCCAAGACGGCAAGCGTCGTCCCGTTAATCATTTCTGCAAACGCAGTAACACTGCAAAAGGTTCCGGGCTTGAACCGATCAACACCTCGCCACCAAGTTCGACCCAAGCGTGCAGGTCATCGAGCTGCCCGCGCCGTGGACCGGGCAGCACGCCGATGACCAACATTGTCGGTCGGCCACGCCTGGTGAGCATCCAATGCAGCGCCGCGGCACGGGGCAGGCAACGATATTCGAATGGCATCCTCAATGCAGCGCGATCTACTACCCGCGAAAGATAGCGATCAAGCGTGCCGGCCTCCTGGTATGTTGCATCGATCCCGTTCGATTCTGCGGCGGGCAAAACCACGCCTGCTTGAGGTGCGACCCGGCCAAGCACGTTGCGCCATCGCCCGAACCGCACAAATCTTATGAGCAGTCGCGCAACAACCAGCAGCACTGCGGCCTCGACCAATTGGGCATGGATGCGCCACCAGCCCAGATCGGCGACCGATTGGTCGCCAAGTACGGGATTTTCCGCCTTTTGCTCAGCCACCTTCGACCAGCTTTGCGGCCTTCAGATCTGCAACGAAGGCGTCGATCTCGGGGGCGAGCTCTGCCTCGGCAACCCGGTATTCGGCTGCAACCGCAGCTACAAGCGATGGCTTGTCACGCGTGCCGTCGATCATTTGCCAGATCGACAAGGCGCTGCCCGACAGCGAGAAGAAATCGCCGCTTTCCAGTTCCATGACGACCGTTTCGCCATCGATTTCGGTTTCGACGAAGCGATCGGCGCGTTTCACGAGAGCTGAACTCACAAGCTGGTTTCCCTCGTTTTGGCAGGTGCGGCGTCCGCGCCCTCAAATTCATGAAGATGCTCTTCCAGCAGGTCAATGTTTGCCGAAAAGGTCCTGGCATCGTGCGGACGAACAAACCGGTAAATCCGGATCGCCCCCGCAAGACGAGCAAGCTGCGCAAACCGTTCCGCACGATCGGGGCGATTGGCCGCCAGGAACAAGCCCTGGGTGTAATGATCGTCCTGCAGCGCGCGCAGGCAGGCCCCGCCCCGCACCGGCTCCACCGCGGCTTGCCGTCCTTCTGCCAGCAGGAACAGCGCGGTCAGCGGCAGGATATGAGTAATCGTGCCGGCCGCCGGGATGGCGTAGTGCTTCTCGATCGTCTGCGCGACCCGTTCCTGCTGCGCGGCCCCCGTCAGTTCGAATGCCGACGCGGTCAGCTTGAGCCGCTTGTGACCGGGAAGCGCCCGAATCGGGCCCGCTGCCGGCGTCGACAGGATCAGGGTATCGTCGCAAACCATCGGATAGCCCCTGCGGCCAAGCTCCGCGATCAAGGTTGATTTACCCGCCCCGGCCGGACCGGTAAACGCGACAACCTGCCCGCCGATGGCAATCGCGGAAGCGTGGAGCGGGTAGAATCCGTTGATGCTGGCCGCGGCGGCATAGACGCTGCCGTTGAGGTACAGCCCTTCGTCGGCCGGGTCGGCCTGCGCTCCAAGTTCGACAGTGACGCCCTGGCCCTTGCGGTAATGGAAGGCGAGGCCGTCCTTCGTGCGCATCAGAAATTCGTCGCCCACCAACGCATATTGCTCGGGACCGACCGAAATGGCGCCAAGCGCATCGGGAACGGTGCCGTATCGAACCGCGGTTTCACGCTGCAAGAGCGTTATCGGACTGCCTGCAACCATTGTCGTTCCGCTTATCCGAGCACCGCCCATGACGCAATCAGGGGAAAACCCACCCGTTCCGCGCCAAATCCGAGTCACCTGTGTGGAAAACGCGAGGCTTGGCGCTTGTGGCGGTGATTCGTGCAAGTTATGCGCCGAACGTCCCCCGTATTGCCACACGGACGGACACGCGGCATCGGCCGGGCATTCGATTCAGTCCGGGGGGTGCTACACCCAGGTCAGGCCCAGTCCACAAGAGTGGTGCGCATGAATGTGCCGTTGATTTCGCCTTCGATCCTGTCCGCCGATTTTGCCCGGCTGGGAGAGGAGGTTCGCGCAATCGACGCGGCGGGGGCCGACTGGATCCACGTCGACGTGATGGATGGGCATTTCGTGCCGAACATCACGATCGGCCCGGCGGTGGTCAAGGCGTTGCGGCCGCATTCCGCCAAGCCGTTCGATGTCCACCTGATGATTGCGCCGGTCGATCTTTATCTCGAAGCTTTCGCCGCAGCAGGCGCCGATATTATCACCGTCCATGCCGAAGCCGGCCCGCACGTGCATCGCACGGTGCAGGCAATCAAGGCGCTGGGCAAGAAGGCGGGCATATCGCTCAACCCCGCCACTCCCGCCAAAGTGC
Organism: Novosphingobium sp.; assembly: GCF_025351285.1. Classification (GTDB taxonomy): domain Bacteria; phylum Pseudomonadota; class Alphaproteobacteria; order Sphingomonadales; family Sphingomonadaceae; genus Novosphingobium. Next base: position 21,116 of record NZ_JANXWG010000057.1, on the reverse strand, counting down.
TCGATTACCTGATCGACGAGATCGACCTCGTACTGGTCATGAGCGTCAACCCCGGCTTCGGCGGCCAGTCGTTCATCCCCAGCCAGCTTCGCAAGATCGAGGCGGTGCGCAAGATGATCGACAAGACCGGCCGGCCGATCCACCTCGAAGTCGATGGCGGCGTCGATGCGAAAATCGCGGTTCAGTGCGTCGATGCCGGGGCGGACGTGCTCGTGGCGGGCACTGCGGCTTTCCGGGGTGGAGCGGACTGCTATGCCACCAACATCGCCGCGCTGAAGGGGGCAAGTCTTTGATGGAAGACACCCCCCGCACGATCGGCCGTGGTTCCGCCGCCCTTGATGACAGCGGCTATGCCGGGGTTCCCGACCGCCCTGCGCTGACACTGGGTCCGGGCGGCGAACCGCTTCGCCGCGAAAGCTCTGCACCCGCAGATCATCCTGGCGTCGACGACGTAGATACCGGGCGCGCGCTGGCGCTGGCCGATTTCGGTACGAATTCACTCAGCCCCGGCGAACGACTGATCCGTCTGGCCTATAGCTGGGGTGTGCCTGCGGGAGCGCTGAACCCATTCCGCAAACGCGCAAGACCTCGGCTCCTGGCCACGGTCACCAACCCGTTGCGTGGCGATCGCGGCGCCGGCACGGCCTTGCGCGCCGGGCATTTCCTGCTCCACGGCGTCAAGGCGCCAATTGCCGACGTGGCATTTTCGGGCCCGCGCCTGTCGCCACCGTTCGAACGCATGGTCCACGGATTCCTGTGGCTGCGCGACCTCGAAGCCTGCGCCCCGCGCGCGCAATGCGTGCCCGTGGCCGAACGGGTAATCTCGGCCTGGCTTGCCGCCAATCCCCGGCCCGACGGCACGCCCGCCTGGGATGTCGGCCATACCGGCCACCGCTTGCTTAACTGGCTGATTCACGCGCCCTTGCTGCTTTCTGGACCCGACCGGGCGTTTCGCGCCCGTATCCTGACCGAGATCGACCAGACCGCGCGCTGGCTCGATCGCCACGTCGGGCGCGCCGAAGACAAGCTTGCCGAAGTGGCCGGCTGGTGCGGCATCACCGCCGCCGGCTTGCTGCTGAACGACGGGCGAGCGCGGACCCTGTTCGGTGAAGCCGGGCTGATCCGCGCGCTCGGCGATGCGATCGGCGCCGATGGCGGCGTGCTCTCACGCAGCCCGATCTGCCAGATCGAGGCGATCGCACTGCTGGTCAGGTTGCGCGCCTGCTACGCAGCGGCGCGGCAGGACCCTCCGCGCCAGCTCGATGCGATTCTCGAACTGCTCGTGCCCCCGCTGTTGAGCATGCTTCACGGCGATGGCGCGTTGGGCAACTGGCAAGGATCGGGCGCGATCGACGCGGCGGCAATCGAAGCACTGGTGGGTGCCAGCGGCGTGCGCACTCGCCCGCTGCGCGACACCCGGCAATGGGGATACCAGCGGATCGCGGCGCGGCGCGGGCTGCTGATCGTCGACGCTGCGCCACCGCCGCATGCGCGCCACGCGCGCGACGGATGCGCATCCACGCTGGCGTTCGAATTCTCGCACGGCGTGCAGCGGATCGTCGTCAACTGCGGCGGAGCAGCGCTGGCCGGCGGGCTGATACCGCAGCGACTGGCGCAAGGCCTGCGCGCGACGGCGGCGCATTCCACGCTGACGATCGACGATTTCAACTCTACCGCGGTGCTGATCAACGGCAAGCTGGGCGCCGGCGCCAATACGGTCGATGTCGATCGGCGCGCAATGCCTGGCGATGTGCAGACGGGCGGACCCAATCCGGGGGCGACCCGGCTCGAAGCCAGCCATGACGGCTATCTATCCCGCTATGGGCTGATTCATCGCCGCATCATGCTGCTGCGCGATGATGGGACCGAACTGCGCGGAGAAGATCTGCTGGTGCCGAGCGGACGCAAAGGCCGGCGCGGCACGATCGGCGTGGCGCTGCGGTTCCACCTCGATCCAGCGGTGGAACTTGCGGCCGGGCAGGACGGACAGGGCGTGACGCTGGCGCTGCCCGACGGATCGATCTGGCAATTCCGTTCGGCGCGCGACGCGATCACGATCGAGGACAGCTTGTGGGCTGACGGCCAGGGGCGCCCGCACCCCGCACGCCAACTGGTAATCCAGACCAAGGTTCCCCGCAGCGGCGAGAGTTTCTCGTGGTTGCTCAAGAAGATGCGATAGGATTCAAACCGTGACTGACGTGAAGATTGTTCGGGCGCTGCTCTCGGTGTCCGACAAGACCGGGCTTGTCGAATTGGGCCAGGCGCTGGCCGCACGCGGTGTCGATCTTATTTCGACCGGCGGGACCGCCAAAGCACTGCGTGATGCGGGTTTGGCTGTCAGCGACATATCAGACTTGACCGGATTTCCCGAAATGATGGACGGCCGGGTGAAGACGCTGCACCCCAAAGTCCACGGCGGCCTGCTTGCGGTGCGCAACAATCCCGAACACGCCGCCGCGATGTCCGAGCACGAGATCGGCGCGATCGACCTCGTGGTGGTCAACCTTTACCCGTTCCGCGAAACCGTCGCCAAAGGCGCCGGGCGCGATGAGGTGATCGAGAACATTGATATCGGCGGGCCTTCGATGGTGCGGTCTGCGGCCAAGAACCACGCATTCGTTGCGATCCTTACCGACCCTGCTGATTACCCGGCGCTGATCAGCGAAATCGAGCGGACTGACGGCGGGACCGGCTTCGATTTCCGACGGGCGATGGCAGCCAAAGCCTATGCGCAAACGGCTGCGTATGATTCGGCCATCTCCGGCTGGTTTGCGAGCGTTGACGTGCCGGAAAAATTCCCGGCGACCCGGACGATGGCCAGCCGCCTTGTCACCACGCTGCGCTACGGCGAAAACCCGCACCAGGACGCTGCGCTCTATGTGTCGGACAGTCCGTTTGCCAACGGAATCGCGCAGGCCAGGCAGCTTCAGGGCAAGGAGCTTTCCTACAATAACTACAACGACGCCAATGCCGCGCTCGAACTGGCGGGCGAGTTTGCCGGGCAGGACCCAACTGTCGTGATCGTCAAGCACGCCAACCCTTGCGGCGTTGCGACGCGGCCGACCCTGGTCGACGCGTGGAACGAAGCGCTGGCCTGCGATTCGGTCTCCGCATTCGGTGGGATCGTTGCCACCAACGTTCCGCTCGACGGGCCGACCGCAGAGGCGATCTGCGCCATTTTCACCGAAGTGGTGATCGCTCCCGGTGCGGATGACGCAGCCAGAGCCGCTTTTGCGCGGAAGAAAAACTTGCGGCTGCTGATCGTCGACGGCCTGCCCGATCCGCGCCGCGCCGGCCAGACCACCACGATCATCGCCGGCGGGGTGCTGGTGCAGGATCGCGACAACGGCCATGTCGATCCGGCCGATCTCAAGGTGGTGACCAAGCGCGAGCCCACCGAGCAGGAGCTCAAGGATTGCCTGTTCGCCTGGACGGTGGCCAAGCACGTGAAATCGAACGCGATCGTCTATGCCAAGGACGGAGTCACCGCCGGCATTGGTGCCGGCCAGATGAACCGCCGCGATTCATCGCGGATCGCTGCGGCCAAGGCGCAGGAAGCCGCCGAAACGCACGGCTTTGCAGGGCCGCGCACGATCGGCAGCGCGGTCGCCTCGGATGCGTTTTTCCCGTTTGCGGACGGCTTGATCGCAGCAGCCGAGGCCGGCGCAACGGCTATCATCCAACCCGGTGGATCGATCCGCGACGACGAAGTGATCGCCGCTGCCGATGCCGCAGGATTAGCGATGGTGTTCACCGGGATGCGGCATTTCCGGCACTGAACGCGCAGGGCCTGCTTCGGCAGGCCCGCCATTTCAGCGGTAGAAGACCTGGTGGTCGATCTGAGCGATCCGGGTGCGGTTCATTGGTGCGACGCGAGCAGCATGGAAGAACAGCGCGCCTTCGACCGGGCTCTTCCAACTGCCTTCGTGCGCGATCCGGGCGATGCGCACTGCATTGCCCCAGGCCCGACTGTTGCGGCTGATAACGGGCATCGTACCGCCATGAACGAATGAAAACTGCGACGGTTGATAAACCACACCGCAATAGCTGGTGGGGAATCGACCCGAACGGGTGCGCGCCACGATCACGCGACCGACCGCGAGCTGTCCGGCAAGTGATTCGCCCTTTGCTTCAAAATATACGGCGCCAGCCAGACAGTTAAGCTCGCTCGACAAGTCATCGGGAAGCGCGGTTCGCTCAACCAGTGCGGTGAGCGATGCGGCCGTGCGCGGCTCTGGCACCACATCGACCAATGGTGTGGCCGTACCATCACCGCCATCGGGTGAAACCGCGATCGGACCAGCCCGGACCACGACTTGCGTGCCGGCGGCATCTTCGATCAAAACGGGAGGGATAGATGGCGCCTGCTTTTCGGCGCGGGCCGCAGTGTCAGAGCCCTTTGGCTCATAACTTTGTGCGGCTGCACCGGAACCACCGGTGCTGAACAGGGTTGTAAAAACCATCGCAGCAATGCTCAATGCGCTGGCGTAACGAAGCTTGAAACTCATGGTTCATCGTCATTGGGCGGTGAGCGAGCCGTCGCAAGGAGCGTAAGAGTTGGTCACGCAAACACTGCGTGGACCCTCATGCGGAGGCCTTGCTGGTCACCCCCCGTCTGCGTGCTTGCGCGACCCACCTGAATGTGGCCCCCGCCGCCTGCGCAAAATCGGAGCCATGCCTTTATGCTGCAACGCGGCAGCGTCAAGTTCAGGATGACAGATCCGAGACAAACCGTTCAACTTCCGGGACGGTCAGTTCAATGGTCCATAGATCCGGGTCCTGCGTTACCCGACGCATTAAGTATTCGTTAAGACCTTGATCCGTTTGAATATCTTTAGGATTAACCAGCGACCATCGGGCTGCTCCGGCAACTTGCGGCAACCGTTCGCACACGCTCGATTCCCCCGTAAATGTCCGCAGCACCAGCAGGATAGCACCCTGATCACGATCGCCACGGTGGAGCAACATGCTGAAGCCACCACGTGATTGTGCCTGCCGAAGCAAGGCCTTGGCTTCGATATGCGATGGCAGCCGGTCGCTCATGCCCCGGGGCTGAGCGATTGGCGAAGGCTCTGGGCATAACCGGCCAGGCTTGCGAGCGGAATGTGCGAGCGCATGAACGTGCCGGTTCCCCGACCGACTTCCTCACCACCGCTGTCGATGAGGCGTGCCTCGGCGACGAACACGCGTTTTCGTCCGCTGATCCAGCGCCCTTCGGCGATCACGCGGCCTGCACGGATCGGGCGCAGAAACTGCAAGTTGAACGAGGTCGTCAGCAGAAACCGGTCGGTCACCAGCGTGTTCGCGGCGTAAAACGCGGCATCGTCGAGCATTTTGAAATAGATCGTACCGTGCGCGGCCCCCGCAGCGTGGAAAACGTCGGGCGAAATATCAAAGATGATGCGCGCATGGGCTTCTTGCCCGATCTCGATGCGGGATTCGAACTTCCGGTTGATCGGAGCACTGGCGTAGAGCCCTTCGAGAGCGCGCCAGTGCAGCCGCGCGCTATCGAGCGGCACATGGTCGCTCGAACCAGGATCAGGATCAGGCGGCGTCGCGATCGATGACATTGACGAGCAAGCCGTAAATCGCTTCGGCATCGGGCGCGGCCAGCAGCGCGTCGTGCATGCGTTCGTCGCGCATCAGGCGCGATATCGCCGCCAGCGCCTGCAGATGCGTGGCGCCAGCCTGTTCAGGAGAAAGCAGCCCGAACGCGCAGTCGATCGGCATGCCGTCTGCAGAATCGAAATCGACCGGCTTTTCAAGCCGCAGAAATACCGCAACCGGTTTGGCCAACGAGGCGATCCGTGCATGCGGGATGGCCACGCCGCGGCCGAAGCCGGTGCTGCCAAGCTTCTCACGATCCTCTATCCGCTCGAGCACTTCGCTGGCGTCGAGCGAATACACGGCAGCGAAGCGCTCAGCCAGGAGCGCAACGATCTGCTGCTTGGTCTCGACGTGCACGATCTGCACGGCAAGGGAATCGATGGTAAAAAGCGCCGTCATAGGGAGGTAAGCCGCTGTGCGGTGGCACGGAAGCGGGCCCAATGCGCTTTCACGTGACAGCGCGCAAGTCTGATTTTCCGGCGCGATTCGCAATCTGTTCGCGGCGCAGAGCGGACCGGCACATAACTTGCCGGTCCGCTGTTTCGGTTTCGTCTGGCTATGTCAGCTCGTGAGTCAGGTCTTGGGCTCGACCCAGCCGATCGAGCCGTCATCACGCCGGTAGACAAGATTGTGCACGCCCGTGCCCGCATTCTTGAACAGGAGCGCGTTGGTATTGCGCAGATCGAGCATCATCACAGCATCGGAAACGGTTGCTTCGGGAACATCGACGCGTGTTTCGGCGATAACCAGCGGCGCATCGGCCGGGCCTTCGTCGCTGAGTTCATCGTGCTGGAAAACAACGTACGCCGCATTCTCGTAAGCTGCGTCTTCCTCTTTTCGCGCGAAGTCCGCGCCGTCGTGCCGATCTTTCAGGCGGCGCTTGTAGCGGCGCAACTGCTTGTCGATCTTCTCCGATGCTTGGTCGAGCGAGACGTGCGCGTCCTGCGCAACGCCACTGCCCTTGAGGATCAGGCCATGCATGACGTGGGTCACGATATCGCAGCGAAATCCGCCGTGGGGCGCCTTGCCCAAAGTGACTTGCGACGAGATTGCCCGTGCAAAATATTTTCCGACGATGCCGCCCAATCGCTCTTCCGCGTGGGTTTGGAGCGCTGCGCCCGTTTCGACCTGGTGTCCCGAAACGCGAATATCCATGGCGGTCTCCTTCTTGCTGTCCGGGCCTAGAAACATGACCCGCGTGGGGTAGCTTGCGACCAGCTCAATTGAGCCAGATCGCCTCGTTCAACTGGGCAATGAATACGGTGTGCAGGGCCAGTTCCTCGGGACTGGCGGAGTGAGTGCGGGGTGGTCGGACGCGACGTTCGATCACAAGAGGTGCATCGGCCGTCACAGTCGGTTCAATCGTCGAACCTGTTGCCAGTTCCAGCCCGATCTGGCGGCCGCCGGTGAGTTCGACGTACAATTGCGCCAGCAATTCGGCATCGAGCAGCGCGCCGTGCAGCACGCGATGGCTGCGATCGATGCCGTAGCGGCTGCACAGCGCGTCGAGCGAAAGCTTGGCGCCGGGATGCTTGCGTTTGGCAATCGCCACGGTGTCGACCATCCGCGCGCGATCGACTGGCGCCAGTCCGCAGATCGCCAGCTCGGTGTTGAGAAACCCGAAGTCGAAGCTGGCATTGTGCGCCACCAGCGGTGCATCGCCCAGGAATTCAAGCAATTCGGCAGCCCTTGTCCCGAACAGCGGCTTGTCTGCCAGGAAAGTTGCCGAAAGCCCGTGCACCGCTTGCGCTTCGGCGGGCATGTCGCGCTGGGGATTGAAGTAGCCGTGGAAGGTGCGGCCCGTGGCCACGCGGTGGATCATTTCGATGCAGCCGATCTCGACCAGCCGGTCACCCTTGCGTGGGTCGAGCCCCGTGGTTTCGGTATCGAAAACGATTTCACGCATTGTTGTGTCGTTATCGAACCAGCCTGCCCCGCTGGCAAGCTTCAGGACCGCTTTTTTTCACGTAGTCGGGCAATAAGCGCGCTGACTTGTGCGCGGGTCCGGTCGATTGGCACGCCGGTATCGATCACGAAGTCCGCGCGGGCGCGTTTTTCGGCATCGGGCACTTGCAAGCCAAGGATGTGCGCGAACTTCTCAGGCGTCATGCCGGGTCGAGCCAGGACCCGCTCACGCTGCACCTCGGCCGGCGCCGAAACCACGGCTACGGCATCGAGCCGGTCTGCCCCGCCCTTTTCGTATAGCAGCGGTATATCGAACAAAATTAGTGATTCGACAGCGTGGTCAGCGAGGAAGGCCTGGCGCATGGAGTAGACGGCGGGGTGGACGATGGCCTCGAGCTTCCTGAGTTCTTCGGGCGTGCCGAACACGCGGGCGCCGAGTTCTGCACGTTTCACGCCTTGTGCGTCGGTGCTCCCGGGGAACGCCGCCTCGATTTCGGGTAACAGCGCACCGCCGGGGCCTTGCAGCCGATGGACCGCGGCATCGGCGTCGAACACCGGAACGCCAAGGTCCGCAAACATCGCCGCGACTGCGGATTTTCCCATTCCGATCGAGCCGGTCAGGCCCAGAATGAAAGGACGCACGAAGGCTTTGCTCATCGCTTGCGACTCACCCGATCAACAGTTTGCGCAAATCGTGATCGGCGTCGGCCGGCGGTTCAGCGCGATAGAACCGGCGGAAGGCTTCGCGCGCCTGGCCGATCAGCATTTCGAGCCCATCGTGCGTGCGCAATCCACGCGCTTTGGCTGCAAGCAGCAGCGGCGTTTTGTGCGGATGCGTGACGATGTCATAGACGATGGCGTCGCCGCGCAGATCTTCGGTCGAAAGCGGAAGCGACGGCATCCCCGCCATGCCGAGCGAGGTCGCGTTGGCAATCAGCCGACTCTCATTGGCGAATGCCTGCGCCTTGTCCCAGTCGGCGGTCACGACTTCGCACGACGCCAGTGAGCCCGCTATGTCACCGAGCAACTTGGCAATTCCCGCAGCCGATCGGTTGACGAAGACGATCCGGCTTGCGCCCAGCGACGCCAGACCCGCGCTGACCGCTGCGGCCGCGCCGCCGGCGCCCAGCACCGTCACCATCTCGCCCGAGAGATCGAGTCCAGCGATGGGCTCGACGAAGCCGGGCAAGTCGGTGTTCTCCCCCGTCAGGCTGCCATCGGCTTCGACGATCACGGTGTTGACCGCACCCAACGCGCTGGCGGCAGGTGTTCGATGATCGACCAGTTCGAAGCACGCGCGCTTGTGCGGCATCGTTGCCTGGAGGCCGGCAAAGCCGAGCGCAACCATGCCGCGCATCGCCTTTTCGGCCTCGCCCGGTGGCACAGGCAAGCGGATGTAGTGACCATCGAGCCCAAGCCGCTTGAGCCAGAATTCATGGATGATCTGCGACTTGGACTGCGCCACCGGCCAGCCCATCAGCCCAGCCAGCAACGGCAATGGCCGTTCATCGGTGGGCCGGTCGTCAACGGTCACGCTCAAGCCGCGATTTCCCCTTGTTCGCGCAGCGCGCCCAGCAACGGCAGCAACGGCATGCCGAGAACGGTGAAGTGGCTGCCATCCACCTGTTCGAACAAGTGCACCCCCAAGGCTTCGATCCGGAACACCCCGACACAGCCTGCCACAGCCGGCCACTCGCGCGCGAGGTAGCTGTCGATGAAGGCCGGATCGAGCGTGCGAACGCGCAACCGCGCGCAATCGCAATGCCGCCACACGGCGCGCCCGTCGCGCATCAACACGGCGGCGGCAAGCAAGTGCATTTCCTGGCCCGAGAAGTACTGTAAGTGCTCAACGGCTTCGTCGCGATCGCGCGGCTTATCGAACAACCGACCGCACACTTCCACGACTGAATCGCCACCCAGGACCAGCCTGCCCGGCGCGCCGACCGATACCGCCATCGCCTTGGCTTCGGCCAGGATCATCGCGATTTCGGCAGCCGGGACCGCCACCAGTTCGCGCTTGATCGCGCCTTCGTCCACATCCGAACTGCGCGCCTCGAACGGCACGCCCGCGGCCTCGAGCATCGCCTTGCGCGAGGCGCTTTGCGAGGCGAGGATCAACATGGGTTTGGGCTCTCCGACAAGAACTGAGCGGCCGTCTTAGATCGCGGCGATCCGGTTTGCAAAACTCGCACCTTCAGATCGGTCGCGAACCCAGCTCGCCCGGCCCTGTCGCCACGCGCTCGTTGTACAGCGCAATCACCGCAGCGGCGGTTTCCTCGATCGAACGGCGCGAGACGTCGATCACCGGCCAGTTATTGTCGGCAAACATCCGGCGCGCGAACTGGACCTCCTTGGCCACGGTATCGGCGTCGACATAGGGCGTTTCAGGCGCCTGGTTGAGTGACAACAACCGGTTGCGGCGGACCTGGATCAGCCGTTCGGGCGCAGTCGTCAGCCCCACCACCAGCGGCCGGCGCAAAGCGAACAGCGATTGCGGCGGCGGGCTGACCGGCACGATCGGGATATTGGCCACCTTGAACCCGCGATTGGCCAGGTAGATCGAAGTCGGCGTCTTGGAGGAGCGCGAAACCCCCGCCAGGACGATATCGGCTTCTTCCCAGTCCTCGGCCAGCACCCCGTCGTCGTGCGCAATCGTGAACTGGATCGCGGCCACGCGCGCGAAATAGGCCTCGTCCATCGCGTGCTGGCGCCCCGGCCGACCTTGCGCCTGCCGGCCAAGCTGCTGCTCGAGCGCATTGGTCACCGCATCGAGCGCGTCGACGATCGGCAGGCCCAACGCCATGCAGCGTTCTTCCAGCCGCAGTCGGGTCTGATCATTGACCAGCGTGAACAGCACCAGTCCCGGTTTGTCGGCGATTTCGCCCATGATCCGGTCGAGGTGCTGCTGCGAGCGTACCATCGGCCAGAAGTGCCGCACGACATCGGCATCCTCGAACTGCGCCAATGCCGCTTTGGCGATCATCTCTAGCGTCTCGCCCGTCGAATCCGACAGAAGGTGCAGATGCAACCGTTGCATGATCCCGCCATAACCAGAGCGAAAGGGGCGCACATCGCGGGTAAAAGCCACCCGGGAGAGCGCTGTGGACAAGCATCGGATAAACCACGGGAGAGGGCCGATCACAAGTTCGGCGGCCGATTCCATGCCCGGTATCGGCCTGTTCAAACCATTCGAGCCCACAGGTGGATATGGTTTTCAACAGGCTGGGGATAGCGTTGAGAACTTCGTCTTGCCACGCGCAAGCGGCGATTCGATGGCAGGAATCGGGTTTGCGCATCCGCACAAATCGGGCACAGCCTTGCTATCCCCACTATCCACAGTGCAACTGTTATCCACTACCAGACTCTATAAAGATTCTATTTTAGATAAGAGGGACGGCCTGAAACGATGTCCGATGGAATTGATCCTCCGCTTTTGCGTACACTCAAAGGCGAAAATCTGGCCAGCCGGCCGATGTGGCTGATGCGGCAGGCTGGTCGTTATCTCCCCGAATATCGCGCGTTGCGGGCGGACAAGGGCGGCTTTCTCGAACTGGTCTACGATCCAGCCGCCGCCGCCGAGATCACGATCCAACCGCTGCGCCGCTTCGGTTTCGATGGCGCCATACTGTTTTCGGACATCCTGATCGTGCCTTACGCCATGGGCCAGGATCTCAAGTTCCTGGCGGGTGAAGGTCCCCACCTCTCGCCACGGCTGCTCGATGCCACGCTGGAAGGCCTCAGCGCCTCGCCAGAGCGCCTGTTGCCGATTTACGAGACAGTACGGCGGGTACGCGCTGCATTGGCCCCAGAGGTCACCATGCTGGGCTTCGCAGGGTCCGCCTGGACCGTGGCCACCTACATGGTCGCGGGCGAAGGCAGCCGCGACCAGCACGAGACCCGCGCACTGGCCTATCGCGACCGCGCGCGCTTTGCCGCGATCATCGATGCCATCGTCAATGTCACCGTCGATTACCTGATCGGGCAGATCGAAGCTGGTGCGCAAGCCGTGCAACTGTTCGACAGTTGGGCCGGCACCCTGGCCCCGGCCGAATTCGAGCGCTGGGTGATTCAGCCCAACCGCGAGATCGTCCGCAGGGTGAAGGCATGCTACCCCGACGTGCCGATCATCGGTTTTCCCAAGGGCGCGGGCGAAAAACTTGTCGCCTACGCCCATGAAACCGGGGTCGACGCTGTCGGCGTGGACGAAACCATCGACCCAGTCTGGGCCGCGCGCGAATTACCCGCCGGAATGCCGGTGCAAGGCAACCTCGATCCGCTGCTGCTGTTGGCGGGGGGTCCCGAACTCGAACGCGGCGCGCTGCACGTGCTCGATTGTTTTGCCGACCGACCGCATGTGTTCAACCTGGGGCATGGGATCGGGCAGTTCACACCGATCGAGCATGTCGAAGCGCTGCTGAAAGTTGTGCGGGGATGGTCCAGGACGTGAGATGAAGGGTTTGAAGAGCTTCCGGCGGGCAAGGGCCATCACCCTTGCCCGCCGGAGGCGAACTTTCCACAAACCTGTCGCAACCTTAGCTGTCCGACAAACCCTCAGCCTTGCGTGCCAGCAACCACGCGGCCGCTTCGGATTCCTGCGCCGCTTCGGCTGCAGCGCGGGTGTTCACTTCGCGTTCGGCGCGCAGTTCTTCGATCAGGGCGTCGCGGTCGTTGCCGAGGCGCAAGTTCGAAGCGGCCTCGTCTTCGGCGGTGCCGGCCTTCTTGGCGGCCTTGGCAACCAGCGCGTCGAGTTCGCGCTGTGAGCACAGGCCGAGCGTAACCGGATCCTTCGCGTTGATGTTCGAGATGTTCCAGTGCGAACGATCACGGATCGCGGCGATTGTGGTGCGGGTGGTGCCGATCAGCTTGCCGATCTGCGCGTCCGAGATGTCGGAGTGATTGCGCAGGATCCAGGCGATGCCGTCTGGCTTGTCCTGCCGCTTGGACACCGGCGTGTAGCGCGGGCCCTTGGTGCGGCTGACTGAAATCGGCGCCTTTTGCATCCGCAGGCGGTAGTTGGCGTTGGCTTGGCCGCGGTCGATTTCGGCCTGGGTCAATTCGCCGGCGTGGACCGGATCGCGCCCGGTATACTTGGAGCCGGCAAGGTCATCGGCCATGGCCTGGACTTCGAGGATGTGGAGCCCGCAAAACGCTGCGATCTGCTCGAACGAGAGCGCGGTGCTGTCCACCAGCCACGAAGCGGTGGCATGCGGCATCAGCGGATAGGCGATCTGGGTGCTCACGAACATTCTCCAAAGGCGCGGGGGCCGTGAGAGGCCGTGCGTCCATCGCTTGCGCCGTTTTCGGACGCCAGTTACAACAAGGGCCGCCCCTTTGCGGAGCGGCCGTAGAGCCTGCCATCTAGGGCAGGATGCCTCAAACAGCAAGACGGACGTTCGATTTCAGGCAGTTTTCTGGTCGGTGGCAAGTCCAGGCCGGGAGCGGACCATGCCGACCCATTAGCCGAGTTCGCCGGACGAGCCGCGGTTCAGCGAACTTTGAGAACGATCTTCCCGATATGGTCGCCGGCTTCCATCCGGGCGTGCGCCGCTGCTGCTTCGGCTAATGGAAAAATCTGGTCCATCACCGGCCGCAAATTGCCATCGGCGACCAGCGGCCAGGCGTTGCGCGCGATTTCATCCGCCAGCAGCGCCTTGAACCCGTTTGACCGGGGGCGAAGCGTCGAACCGGTCAGCATGAGGCGCCGCCGCATCACTTCGGCCATGTTGATTTCGGCGCGCACACCGCCTTGCACTGCGATCGTCACGTGGCGGCCATCCTCGGCCAGGCATTTGAGATTGCGCGCAACATAATCACCGGCGACCATGTCGAGCACCAGATCAACCCCGCGTCCTTCGGTGATCTGCATGACTTCGGCGACAAAATCGGCTGTCTTGTAGTCGATCGCGTGATCAGCTCCGATATTGCGCGCCGCGTCGCACTTCGCGTCGGAACCGCAAGTCACGATCACTGTCAGCCCGAACAGCTTGCCCAGCAGGATGGCCATCACGCCGATGCCGCTGGTGCCGCCATGAACGAGGATCGTTTCACCCTCACGCGCAAAACCGCGTTCGAACACGTTGTGCCATACCGTGAACAGCGTTTCCGGGAGCGCTGCCGCCATTTCCAGCGACAGTCCTTCGGGCACCGGCAGGCAATGCGCCGCCTTGGCGATGCAATATTCGGCATAGCCTCCGCCCGATACCAGCGCGCATACGTTCTGGCCGGGTATCGGCGTAACCACGCCTTCGCCAAGCGCCGCCACGGTGCCGGAAATCTCGAGTCCTGGGATCAGCGATGCTCCCGGCGGTGGTGGATAAAATCCCAGGCGCTGGATGACATCGGGGCGGTTCACGCCGGCGAAGGCGACTTTGACCAGCACTTCACCTGGGCCGGGGCGCGGCACTGCCATTCGCTCGATTCGCAGGACACCGGGACCACCCGGGGCATCGAACCCCACCGCGGCCATTTCATCGGGAAACGGCTTCATTGAAAACCCCGTTGTGTCTTAAGCGTCACAAGGTTGCTGCACTAGCTAACGGACCGGTTGACAGCAAGGCCGCGTAGGCTGACATTTCCGTCATCATGGAACCCGACGATCGTCCCCGCCCCAAAGGCGATGCAGCCAGCCAACTTGCCGGAGAGCTGCTCGATACCTATTCGCAGGACGAACTGGCGCGCCGCATTGCCATGCTCGAAGCGGAAATCGATCGTGTGGCCGCGCATCGGGACAAGAAGGCCGCGCACATGCGGGCTGCGGCTTCGCTATTCGGCAGCCCGTCCTCTGGTGCAGGCGCGCAGTGACGCAGACCGCCCTCCTTGCGGGCGACCGTTCCACTCCCCAATTACTGTGGTGTACACCACGCACCACCCACAAGGCCGGCCTGATCCGGCGACGCGTTTCCCGTCTCTCCTGCCGCAGCGGACGCATGCGGTTCGGAACAGTGCCTATTTAGCGTTCAGTTAACCATGTTCGTGTTTCCTTGGATTTCCCAGGCAGCATGAAGGCGAAAGCCGGAAAGACCTCGCATGCCCAGTTTTGCCCAGAGCCTCGAGAAGACCCTCCACGCCGCGCTCGGCAATGCCTCCGAACGCAGCCACGAATACGCAACGCTCGAGCATCTGCTGCTCGCGCTGATCGATGATAGCGACGCGGCACAAGTCATGCAGGCTTGCGGCGTCGATCTTGGCGATCTCGGCGATGTGGTGCGCCAGTATCTCGACCAGGAATACCAGTCGCTCAAAACGCAGGACAAGGCCGATCCGCAGCCCACCGCCGGGTTCCAACGCGTGATCCAGCGCGCCATCCTGCACGTGCAGTCATCGGGCAAGGACACCGTCACCGGCGCCAACGTGCTGGTCGCGCTGTTTTCCGAGCGTGATTCCTACGCGGTCTACTTCCTTCAGCAGCAGGACATGAGCCGGCTCGACGCGGTCAGCTTCATCAGCCACGGCATCGGCAAGGGCGGCCGCCAGATCGAAAAGAGCGGCTCCAAGTCCGAAGGCGAAGGCGACAAGCCCGAGGAAAAACAGGAAGCCAAGAGCGGAGCCAACAAGAAGGATTCGGCGCTTGACCAGTTCTGCGTCAACCTCAATGAAAAGGCGCTGACGGGCAAGATCGATCCGCTGATCGGGCGCGGACCCGAAGTTGATCGCACGATCCAGATCCTGTGCCGCCGCTCGAAGAACAACCCGCTCTACGTGGGCGATCCGGGGGTGGGCAAGACCGCGATCGCCGAAGGCCTGGCGCGCAAGATCGTCGAAGGCGACGTGCCCGAAGTGCTCGCCGAAGCAGTGATCTACTCGCTCGACATGGGCAGCCTGCTGGCGGGAACGCGCTATCGCGGCGATTTCGAGGAACGGCTCAAGCAGGTCGTCAACGAGCTCGAAAAGATGCCGCATGCGGTTCTGTTCATCGATGAAATCCACACCGTAATCGGCGCCGGCGCGACCAGCGGCGGCGCGATGGATGCGTCGAACCTGCTCAAGCCGGCGTTGTCTTCGGGTGCGATCCGCTGCATCGGTTCGACCACGTACAAGGAATTCCGCAACCACTTCGAGAAGGACCGCGCGCTGCTGCGGCGCTTCCAGAAAATCGACGTCAACGAACCTTCGATCGAGGACACCATCAAGATCCTCAAGGGCTTGCGCACCGCTTTCGAGGACCATCACAAGGTCAAGTACACGCCCGATGCGATCAAGACCGCGGTCGAACTTTCGGCGCGCTACATCAACGACCGCAAGCTGCCCGACAAGGCGATCGATGTGATCGACGAAGTGGGGGCGATGCAGATGCTGGTGCCGCCGAACAAGCGCAAGAAGACCATCACAGCGCGCGAGATCGAACAGGTCATCGCGACGATGGCGCGCATTCCGCCCAAGTCGGTTTCGAGCGACGACAAGAAGGTGCTCGAACATCTCGAGCGCGATCTCAAGCGTCTGGTGTTCGGCCAGGACGATGCGATCCACCGCCTGTCGACTGCGATGAAGCTGAGCCGTGCGGGCCTGCGCGATCCCGACAAGCCGATCGGTTCGTTCCTGTTCTCGGGCCCCACCGGCGTCGGCAAGACCGAAGTCGCGCGCAGTCTGTCGCAGATCATGGGCATCCCGCTCCAGCGCTTCGACATGTCCGAATACATGGAACGCCACTCGATCAGCCGGCTGATCGGTGCGCCCCCGGGTTATGTCGGGTTCGACCAGGGCGGCTTGCTGACCGACGCGATCGACCAGCAGCCGCATTGCGTGCTGTTGCTCGACGAAATCGAAAAGGCGCACCCCGATCTGTTCAACATCCTGTTGCAGGTGATGGACAACGGGCGGCTTACCGATCACCACGGCAAGACGGTCGATTTCCGCAATGTCGTGCTGATCATGACGACCAATGCCGGCGCCAGCGACATGGCGCGCAACGGCATCGGCTTCGGCGACGTAAGCAAGGAAGACGCGGGCGACGAGGCGGTGAAGAAGATGTTCTCGCCCGAATTCCGCAACCGCCTCGATGCGATCGTGCCGTTCGCCTACCTCGGCACCGAGGTCGTCAGCCGGGTGGTGGACAAGTTCATCCTCCAGCTCGAACTGCAACTGGCCGAACAAAACGTCCACATCCAGTTCGATTCGGACGCACGCGCCTGGTTGGCCAGGCGTGGGTATGACCGGCTCTATGGTGCTCGTCCGATGGCGCGGCTGATCCAGGAAAAGGTCAAACAACCGCTCGCTGAGGAACTGTTGTTCGGCAAGCTGGTCAATGGCGGCGAAGTCCACGTCAGCCTTAAGGATGGCGAGACAAGCGAGGCGCTGTCGTTCGAACTGACCCCGGCGCCGCCCAAGCTCTCGCCGAAAAAGGGCGGGAAGAAAGCTGCAGCCAAGGGCAAGAACGCCAAACCCGCCACGCCCGAGCCGAGCACGGACGAAACCGAGTGAGGTTCAGCGCAATAGCGTGATGTCGATGAAACCAGACGCGCGGGCAACGGAACCATCCCGTTGCCCGCGCGCTTGCCTTCGAACATGAGCGCCCCGTTTTCCTGGCTGAAGCCCGAACCGATGGGGCTCTACATCGCACCGGCGGATGCATGGATCGATCCGTCGCGCGCGGTCGATCGCGCGCTGGTGACGCATGGTCATGCCGATCACGCGCGCGGGGGCCATGGCGAGACGATCGCCACGCCCGCCACACTGGCAATCATGGCATTGCGTTATGGCGTCGAGCATGGCGTCGTGCCGGTCGCTTATGGCGAGACTCATTCGCTTCCGGGCAATGTCCGCGCCACATTCGTCCCTGCGGGCCACGTGCTCGGTTCAGCGCAAATCCTGCTCGAACACGCGGGCGAACGGGTGGTCATCACCGGCGATTTCAAACGCAGCCCCGACCCGACCGCGACGCCCTTCGCCGTCACCCCCTGCGACTTGCTCATCACCGAGGCGACTTTCGCGCTGCCAGTGTTCCGCCATCCGCCGATCGAGCAGGAAATCGCCAAGCTGCTCGACACTCGCGCGCGCAATCCCGATCGCTGTGTGCTGGTCGGTGCTTATGCCTTGGGCAAGGCGCAGCGCGTAATCGCCGAACTGCGCCGCGCTGGGTACACCGATCCGATCTGGCTCCACGGTGCGATGGAGCGGACGTGCGGGCTTTACGAAGACTTCGACATCGACCTGGGCGATCTGCGCCCGGTGGCCGATGCACCCAAAGGCGCGCTAATCGGCGGCATCGTCATGTGTCCCCCCTCCGCGCTTAGCGACCGCTGGAGTCGCCGCCTGCCCGACCCGATCACCGCGATGGCCTCGGGCTGGATGCGCGTTCGCCAGCGCGCGGTGCAGCGCAATGTCGAACTGCCGCTGATCATCTCCGACCACGCCGACTGGGACGAACTCACCTGCACCATCGCTGACGTGAACCCTACCGAAACCTGGATCACTCACGGCCGCGAGGAAGCGCTCCTGCGCTGGTGCGAACTCCACCAGCGCAAGGCCCGCGCGCTCGCCCTGGTCGGCTTCGAGGATGAGGACGACTGATGGAGCAGTTCGCCGCGCTCCTCGATGCGCTCGTCACCACCCGCAGCCGCAATGGCAAGCTGGCGCTGATCGCCGATTACCTGCGCCGCACCCCCAATCCCGATCGCGGCTGGGCCCTCGCCGCCCTGACCGACGGTCTCGACTTCCCCGCGGTCAAGGCCTCCACCATCCGCAACCTGATGACCGAGCGGGTCGACCCGGTCCTGTGGACCCTTTCGCGCGATTACGTCGGCGACACCGCCGAAACCGCCAGCCTGCTCTGGCCCGAACCGCCCGCCGACCAACTCCCCCCGCCCACCGTGGCCGAAACCGTCACCATCCTTACCGCCACCAACCGCGCCACCGCTCCCGGCGTCCTTGCCGGCCTGCTCGACCGGCTCGATACCAGCGGCCGCTACGCCCTGCTCAAGCTCGCCACCGGCGCCATGCGCATCGGCATTTCCGCCCGCCTCGCCAAGACCGCCTTCGCGCAAGCCTTCCAGGTCGACGTCGAGGAAGTCGAGGAACACTGGCACGGCCAGACCGCCCCCTATCTCCCGCTGTTCCAATGGGCCGCCGAAGGCGCTGACGCCCCCGATTCTAGCGCGCTCCCGCTGTTCCGCCCGTTCATGCTCGCGCACCCGCTCGAAGGCCCCGCGCTCGCCACCGTCACCACCAACTTCGCCGACTACGCCGCCGAGTGGAAATGGGACGGTATCCGCGTCCAGCTCGTCCGCGTCGGCGACGAAGCCCGGGTTTACTCGCGCGGCGGCGAGGATATCTCCGCCGCCTTTCCCGACGTCGCCGGCGCGCTGCCATTCCCCGCCGTGCTCGACGGCGAACTCCTCGTCCGCGGCGAGCACCAGGGCGGCGCCGGTAATGAGGCCAAACAAGGCGGCGCCGCCAGCTTCAACGCGCTTCAGCAACGCCTCGGCCGCAAGACCGTTTCGAAGGCCATGCTGATCCAATACCCCGCTTTCGTCCGCCTATACGACGCCCTCATAGTCGAAGGCGAAGACTTGCGCCCGCTCCCGTGGACCGAACGCCGCGCCGCATTAGAAACCCTGCTCCCCCGCCTCGACCCTACCCGCTTCGACATCAGCCAACTCATCGAAGCCGAAAACCTCTCCGCCCTCGAAGACCTCCGATCCCGCGCCCGGGACGACGCCATCGAAGGCGTCATGCTCAAACACCGCTCCTCAACTTACGTCGCCGGCCGCCGCGCCGGCCTGTGGTTCAAGTGGAAACGCGATCCGCTCCTGATCGACTGCGTCCTGATGTACGCCCAACGCGGCTCGGGCAAACGATCGAGCTTCTACTCCGACTTCACCTTCGGCTGCTGGGACGGCAACCCAGACACTGGAGCCGAACTCACCCCCGTCGGCAAAGCCTACTTCGGCTTCACCGACGAGGAACTCAAATGGCTCGACAGCCACGTCCGCCGCCACACCACCGCCCGCTTTGGACCCGTCCGCGAAACCGACAAATCACTCGTCCTCGAAGTCGCCTTCGACTCGGTCCACACCAGCAAACGCCACAAGTCCGGCGTCGCCATGCGCTTCCCCCGCATCAACCGCATCCGCGCCGACAAACCCGCCCACGAAGCCGACCGCCTTGAGACGTTGAAGGCGTTGATCACCTGACGCATTTCCGCCGAGTCGCGGGGGTTTGGTTGATAAAGGTTATACGTGAGAGCGTTGTTCGCTTGAGCCGGGCGTGGATTCCAGTTTCAAAAAACCGATCCGAGGCTAGCGGCTTGTTTCCGTGTAGGAAAATGGGGTTTGTTCGAGATTGGTTGCGGTTTGAATTGGGGTCTTTGCAGGGGGTGAAGGGGCCTCCGGCGGGCAAGGGTCAGGGACCCTTGCATCCCGTTACCTAGCTTGGGCGGTCTGTTGGCCGAAAGACTGCACCGATTGGCAGAAAATTACCAAATAGCCGCTTCGCGGCAATCAAAATCGCAAGCGGCCTGTCCGGCCACGACCACTTTGCGGACGTCTGGCGCTTCGCTAATCAGAGCAAATGGACCATGCATTGCTCGTCTCATTCCTTGATGGGAAAACCACCCCAGAGGATTTTAGCAGCCTGATAAATGAGGAGGTGGATGCTTGCGTCGAAGGCATCCGCTCGCCAGCCAAAGTCGGTTACATCATCGTAACGGATGGGCCGCAGACGACAGTAACCCGCGAGCACATGAGACGGCTGCTTCGTTGCATGCTAGATAGAAGCGTTCCTTGGCAATCGGCCAACTACACCGGCGATTGCCTGATGATGAGCGAAGATTTCCAACCTGAAGACGAGGCGGTTGTGGAAGCGATTGAGTTTGTCGCAGATGACAGTCGACCGCCAACCGTTGTTGAGACTCAAAGGGCGCTTGCGGCTTTAGGCTAGCGTCCGTTCACCACACCATTTCTGCCGTTCGGGACAAGACTGGGATTCCTTAAGAGCAGTTGTTCGAGCACCTCGAAGCCCCATTTCGCAGAAAAACCGGCTAAAGGGATGCAAGGGCCGCTGGCCCTTGCCCGCCGGAGGCCCTTCTACCCCTTCCCAAACTTGCGCAGCAATTTGCGCCAGATCAAACCCGCTCCCCCACCGCGCTGCTACTGCCCAAGCTCCCGCAATCCTGACCGGAGCACGCCTTGGCCACGCAAGCGCTTGAATCGCCGCCGCAATCCCCGTTCGAGCGCATGGGCGGTCATGACGTCATCCGTCGGATTACCGATCGGTTTTATGATCTGATGGACGAGGAGCCCGCCTATGCGAAACTACGGGCGATGCATGCGGTGGATCTGGGGCCGATGCGCGAGTCTTTGCCTTCGTTTCTGGCGGGTTGGGCGGGGGGGCCGCGCGATTGGTGGGAGGCGAATCCGGGCAAGTGCATGATGAGCGCGCATGGCGGGTTGGGCATTGATCGCGAGACGGCGGAGCAGTGGGTCGAGGCGATGAACCGCGCGATTGCCGATGCGACGCCGGCGGATGCCGAGATTGCCGAGCGGATGGGTGAGGCGTTGGAGCGCATGGCGCTGGGGATGGTGCGCGCCTGACTGACCTACCCACCGTTCGTGTCGAGCGAAGTCGAGACACGCTGGCCTGGCGCTGACGTGTCGCGACTTCGCTCGACA
>NZ_JANXWG010000036.1 GCF_025351285.1 Novosphingobium sp. | reverse complement strand
GCGGCCCCCTCGCCGACAAATCTCGTCGTGGCGCTTTCCCTTTCTCGCATTTGCAGCATAGGATGGCTTGTGTAGCGCGACGGGAAGGAACCGCGATGGGGCTGATGGCGAAATGGGGCGTGGCCGAGCAGTGGGGCGGGCTCGATCGCAAGCAGCGGATGACGGTGTGGGCGGCTTATCTGGGCTGGACGCTCGACGCGTTCGACTTCTTCCTGATGGTGTTCATGCTCAAGGCGATCGCGGCGGACTTCCACACCGACGTCAAATCGGTGTCCGAAGCGCTGTTCTTCACGCTGGCCGCGCGGCCGTTCGGGGCGCTGGTGTTCGGCTTGCTGGCCGAGCGGATCGGGCGGCGGCCGGTGCTGGTGATGGTGATCCTGGGGTTTTCGGTGCTGTCGGCGCTGTCGGGCGCGGCGCAGACGCTGGGGCAGTTGCTGCTGATCCGCGGGCTGTTCGGCTTTGCCATGGGCGGCGAATGGGGCGTGGGCGCCAGCCTGGCGATGGAAACGATCCCGCCCAAATCGCGCGGGCTGGTTTCGGGCATGATCCAGTCGGGCTATTCCTCGGGCTTCCTGATCGCCAGCCTGGCGTTTTTTGCACTGTTCGACACGCTGGGATGGCGGTGGATGTTCGTGCTGGGGCTGGCACCTTCGGCCGTGGTGCTGTTCGTGCGGATGCATGTGGAGGAAAGCCCGGCGTTCATCGCGAAAGCCGACAAGCCGCGGGAAAATCCTTTCAAGGCAATCGCTTCGCACTGGAAGCTGGCACTGTACCTGATCGTGCTGATGACCGCGTTCAACATGTTCAGCCACGGCACGCAGGATCTGTATCCCACCTATTTGCAGAAGCAGCGCGGTGATGACACGCAACTGACCGGCGCGATCGCGATCGTGATGAACTGCGGCGCGATCACCGGCGCGATGCTGTTCGGGCCGCTGTCCGAACGGATCGGCCGGCGCCGCGCGATCAGGACCTCGGCGCTGCTGGCGCTGCCGGTGATCCCGCTGTGGGTGTGGGCGCCCGATACCACCGTGCTCGGCCCCGGGCTGATCGCGGTGGGGGCGTTCGTGATGCAGATGGCGGTGCAGGGCGCCTGGGCGATCGTGCCGGCGCATCTCAACGAATTGTCGCCGGCGGCATTGCGCGCGACATTTCCGGGGTTTGTCTATCAGTTCGGCAACCTGATCGCCTCGCGCAACGCGCCGCTTCAGGCGGGCTTTGCCGAAAGCCATGGTGACAATTATGCGCTCGCGCTGGCGCTTGTGGCCGGGGTGACCGCGCTGGTGCTGGCCGGGTGGGTCTCGATCGGGCCCGAACGCAGCGGCAAGGCGCTGGCTGAAAACTAGCCTGCCCTTGCGGATCAGCACCGTCGCTCACAGATAGGCGTGCTGCTGCAAAGGAGATGGCGATGGCCGATGAAACATACACGCCCCCCAAAGTCTGGGCCTGGGACCAGCCGTCGGGCGGTCAGTTCGCCAGCATCAACCGCCCGATCGCCGGCGCCACGCACGACAAGGAACTGCCGCACGGGGAGCACAAGTATCAACTCCATTCGCTCGCCACACCCAATGGGCAAAAGGCCACGATCCTGTTCGAGGAACTGCTCGAAGCCGGCGTGACCGAGGCCGAATACGATGCCTGGCTGATCAACATCGGTGAAGGTGACCAGTTCGGATCGGGCTTCGTGGGCATCAACCCCAACAGCAAGATCCCCGCGCTGCTCGACCTGACCGGCCCGGAACCGATCCGCGTGTTCGAGAGCGGCGCGATCCTGCTGCACTTGTCCGAAAAGTACGGGATGTTCATCCCCACCGACGCCAAGGGTCGCGCCGAATGCCTGTCGTGGCTGATGTGGCAGATGGGCAGCGCGCCGTTCATCGGCGGCGGCTTCGGGCATTTTTACGCTTACGCGCCGTTCAAGATGGAATACCCGATCAACCGCTATGCGATGGAAACCAAGCGCTTGTTCGATGTCGCCAACCGGCGGCTGGCCGAATCGGCTTATCTGGCGGGCGACCAGTTCACCATCGCCGACATTGCGGCGTATGTCTGGTTGGGCGCCATCCACCGCGGTGCGGCTTATGGCGATGCGGCAACGTTCCTGTCGGTCCACGAATACGAACACGTCGGCCGCTGGGTGAGCGCGATCGACGCACGCCCCGGCACGCGCCGCGGGCGGCTGGTGAACAACCGCACAGGCCTGATCGAACGCCACTCGGCCGCGGATTTCGACACGCTCGACCCCGATTTGCTCAAGGGTATCACCAAGGGATCCTGAGGACTGAATTTTCCTGAAGGTGCACCCTTCCCAACCGCGCCGCGCCGGGTATAAGCGCGGCGCGCCTGCTGGGGCGTCGCCAAGTGGTAAGGCACCGGTTTTTGGTACCGGCATTCGGAGGTTCGAATCCTCCCGCCCCAGCCAATTTTGATGCAACCCACTGCCAGCTATAGCTTTTTTGCGGCGCCGGAAGCTGGCTGGGGTTTTGCGGCAAGACCTTATGCGACAATACGCAGGTCAGATTGCGTGACTGTCCAAGGCTTCCATCGCCAACGCAACCGCCCCGTAAACGCCGGCGTCGTGACCCAGTGCGGGGCGGACAATGAGCTTTTCCAGCGATGCGTGGTCGTGGCCAGGGAGGTAGGCTCCGAGCACTTGTGCGGTGGCACTGTGGATCAGTCCGAGCAATCCCGGTTGGCCCGCGCCTACCCCGCCACCGATGACGATGCGATGCGGTGCCAGCATGAGGATCATCGAGGCCATCAGGTCGGCAATCTCGTTAGCCACCAGCGACCACACCGCATCGGACGGCGCGAGCGTATCGGCCGGGCGACCGGCGCGCGCGGCAATGGCCGGGCCCGAGGCGAGGCCTTCGAGGCAATCGCCGTGGATCGGGCAAACGCCGGCAAAGCGATCGCCCACTGCCCGACGGACGCGGACGTGGCCCATTTCGGGGTGGAAGGTGCCGTGGTGCGGCTTGCCGTCGATGACGATGCCGCCGCCGATGCCGGTGCCGATCGTCAGGTAGACATGCGTTGCGCAGCCAGTCGCGGCGCCCCAGCGGCCTTCGGCCAGCGCAGCGCCGGCAACGTCGGTATCGAGCGCAACCGGGCCGGTGAAGCGACCGGCGATGCCCGCAAGCACGTTCGCGCCGGACCAGCCGGGCTTGGGCGTGTTGACTATGCAGCCGTAGTCTTCAGCGGCCGGATCGACGCGCAGGGGTCCAAAACTGGCGATCCCGAGCGCTGTGAAGGATTCTTCGCGAGCGGCGGCATCCAGCCACTCGGCGATCGAACCGAACGTTGCGGCGGGATCATCACCGGTGGGCCATTGCGCGCGCTGTTCGATGCTCCGTCCACGCGCGAGGACCGCGATGCATTTGGTCCCGCCAAGCTCTACGCCCGCAACCAGTGGCGCCCTGGCGATCACGCCAGCCACGCACGATCGGCTTCGAGCGACAGTTGCAGCGGCATCGCCGGCGTCCCCCCGAAATGGCGGCGCGCGGTGGCCGGGTCCGCCGGTTCCTCGGCGAGGCCGGGCCGGTCGACAAAACTGATCACGCTAAGGTCGGCCAGCACTTGCCAGCTATAGGTCTGGATCGGCGCAGCAGCGGGGTTGGCGAAGACCAGGCCGGTGCCGTTCAAGGGCGTCCACGGACCGTCGATGCGGTCTGCGACCATGCCGTAGAGGCCGTTCGGTCCGGCAGGACCATCGCTTGCGAAAACCTTCCGCTGGGTTGACCAGAAACAGTAATAGCGCGCGTCATGGTGGACGATGTGCGGGCGTTCGAGTTCGTTGTTGAGCCCGTCCGCGGAGATGATCGGGGCGCGTAGGGTCCACTGACCGCTTTCGCGCCGGGCCAGCCCCACCGCTCCATTCCAGACGGAGGACGATTGTGCCAGCGAAGCGGCGAACGCCAGGTATTCGGCCCCGTCGGCCGGATCGCGGAACCATGCGGGATCGCGAAAGGCCTTGATCGTGCCGATCGCGCCGCCGCCCGTCATGTCGCGCGAATAGATTGCGCCGTCGGCAACAACGCTTTCGACCGGGGCCGTCCAATTGGACAATTCGGGCACGCCGTCACGGATTTCCAACGTTGCGCTGCATTCGAACAGGCGCTGCTCGAAGCCGATCCGGGTCTCGCCCCGATGCCCTGCGGCGGTGAAATAGAGCGTGACCCGGTCATGGGCCGGCGAGACGATCGCCGAGCCCGACCATTCACGGCTGCCAGGCGCCAGGCCATCGGGCAAGGCGGGCCCAAGGTCGCGCCAGCCGGCGGCGGTGTGGTGCATCAGGCGAATGCGGGCCAAGGCGTGGCGATCGTCGGGGTCAGGCCAAACCGGCGCCGACAGCAGCATGCACAGCGTCCCGCCAGCAATTACCGCCGTGTGGCCATCGCATTCCTGCACCGGCCAGTAATCCCACAAGTCGAACCCGGAAAGAATCGGGGTTACCGTGGCAAAGTCGATCAATGGCGCGGTTGGGACTGCGCCGTCCGCAATCGCGGCAACCGCTTGCGCGGACCAGGCACTCGTCATTGTTTCATCACCCGAACGCGCTTGAAAATAGCCCCGGGCGCGGCATGCGCGCCCGGGGGATTGGTGCTCAGAAGTCGAACTTGATCGCAGCCGACACCGTGCGGCCATTGATCGAGCGCGCCCGGACGATGCCATTGGCCGGGATCGCGCCCTCTTCCGCTTCGGTGAAGCCGGTGGTGTTGAAGAGGTTGTTGGCGTTGATCGACACTTGCACCCGCTCGATCGGTCGCACGTTCAGGAACGCGTTGACCTGGGTGAACGCCGGCAGCTTCAACTGGTTGCTGTCCTGCGTGTAGCTGGCGGTGGTGCCGATCGCGCTGGCACCCAGGCTGAACAGCTTGGTGTTGTACGACGGCGTGATGCGGTAGATGAAATCGGCCTGCCGGCGCGGCTTGTTGCCGATGACGGTCTTGTCGAGCGACTGGACGATCTTGGCGCTGGTGTAAGTCCCGCTGGCCGCCAGCGAGAAGTCACCGATGCGGTAGTTTCCTTCGAATTCAAGGCCATAAGCGCGGTATGTGTTGGAAGTGGCACGCTGCGTGGTCGCTTCGTAGTTCTGTTCTTCGGTCCGGGCGTAGAATGCGGTGCCGTAAAGGCTCAGCCCCCCGGTCTGGTACTTGGCGCCCACTTCGGCTTGCTTGACGAAATCGACCGGGCGGGCGTTCGGCAGCAGTGCGCCGCTGGTCGGGCTGGTGTTGCCGCCGAACACGAAACGATCGGCATTGGCGCGGCCGCCCTTGCTGTAGCGCGTGAACAGGCTGAAATCCTGGCTCGCGCGGTAATTGGCGCCGAACGAGTACGACCAGTAGTGGTAGTTGTAG
This sequence comes from Novosphingobium sp., assembly GCF_025351285.1. GTDB lineage: Bacteria > Pseudomonadota > Alphaproteobacteria > Sphingomonadales > Sphingomonadaceae > Novosphingobium. The sequence continues at coordinate 8,562 of NZ_JANXWG010000036.1, read as the reverse complement.
TTGACCGGGCGCTGCGCTCCCAGTGGCACCGTGGTATTTAGCTTTTCAGGCGCCGAGATCGTGCCGTTTCCGTCGACATCGAACGGTGCCGTTGCGCCATCACCCGCGACATAGCCGCGCGCATTGCCCGCATCATAGCGCGCACTGGCGTCGATGGTCAGCTTGTCCTGGCTGTAGCCAAGCTGGACGTAAGGCGCGTTGGTGTCGAAATCGAGCTTGTAGGTCCGGCGGCAGCAACCGCCGAAGAACGATGCGCCATAGGCGACCAGCCCAGTGTCGGTCTGGAGCGCGCCGGCGGCGTTCTTGACGTCGATCAGCGCGGCGTTGTTGCCCTTGGCTTCGAGCAGGTACGACGACCAGGTCCAGTCCATGTCGATGGTCTGGCGCGACTTGTAGAAGCCGGCGGTCAGGTTCACCGCGCCGCCATTGCCGGTGGCGAACTTGCGGCTGACCTTGAGATCGTTGGTGACATTGTTAAGGCTGTTGAGCTTGGTGTTGAACAGCACAATGCCGATCGCAGTGGTACCGGCCGGAACCGCCTGGCCCGCTTGCGGACCATTGGCGAACACCGCCGTAGCGCCCGCGCCGCCAATGCTGGTCGCCAGATTGCCGATGGTGTCGGCAGTGGCGGGGAACGGTGAGATGAACCGGCCCGAGATGTCGGCGTAGCGGAACTTGTCGTTGACGGTCCAGCCGTCTGCCACGTCGAACTGGGTTTCGAAGCCGATTGCCTTGACCACCGGGTGCATGCCGTCACGGATATCGTCGACTTCGCGGTTGTTCTGCCCGTCGAGCGTGACCGCGCGGGTGAAATAGGCGCTGTGGATGGTATCGGAATTGGGGCTGAGGCCCGGCAGCGCGGTGTATTGCGGGCTGCCGTTCGATCCGGTGACGCGCACGGGGCTGGGCAGATAGGCGATCGCACGGTCATCGAGGTACTTGAAGTTCAACCGGAAAAAGCCATGGTCGAACGTCTTGGTGACGTTGCCGCGGATCTGGCCGCCCTTGTTGCCATCGTAACCGGCGCGACGCGGGCCTTCGCCGACACGGTAGAAGCCGCCGATGTGGTAGTTCACACTGTCCGAAAGCTTGCCGGCATAATCGGTGTCGATGCGGTATTCGCCATAGTCGAGCCCGACGGTGCCCTGGATCGAGCCGCCTTCCTGCTCGCCGGTCTTCGAGATCAGGTTGATCACGCCGCCGGGCGAGTTCGAGGCGAACGTCGAGGCCGAACCGCCACGAACCGCTTCGACGCGGGCGATGTTGAAATCGGTGCGCAGGAAAATGTCAGCGTTGGCGAAGGCGATATCACCGAATTCGAGGACGGGCAGACCGTCTTCCTGCAATTGCAGGAACTTGGCGCCGCCGGTCGAGATCGGGATGCCGCGCACCTGGATATTGGCGTTGCCTTCACCGCCCGACGATTCGGCACGGATGCCCGGCAGGCTGCGGAACAGTTCGGCAGCCGAACGCGGCGCGGCATTGGCGATGGCGGCGGCGTTGATCGAGCTGACCGAAACCGAACTGTCGAGCCGGTTTGCCCCGCGCGCCACCGCGGTGACGACGATTTCGTCTTTGGCATCTGGGGCGGCATCTGGGGCTGCTTGCGTGTCGGCGGCTGGCGCGGCATTCTGCGCGCCGTTCTGCGCAAATGCAGGCGCGGCGAACATCAGCGCGCTGCTGGCCAAAAGAATGGTCCGTACCGTCAGCATGTCTCTCTCCCTCGATATAGCCGTTTAGCGGCTCGACTTATCCCCTAGCCTAACCCTGCAAACGTTTGCAAGGAGAATTTGCAAACGTTTGCAAAATCGCGTATCGCCGTTGCAGGGCAGCCTCAGCTTGCCGTTGGGAGAGTGATGTGATCGGCTTGCCATCCGGAAAACCGTATTTGTCGCTGGCGCGAATCCTGCAGATGAACCTGGGTTTTCTGGGGCTTCAGTTCAGCTTCGGGCTCCAGCAAAGCAACATGGGGCCGATCTACAGCTATCTTGGCGCCGATGAGGGCGCCATGCCGCTGTTGTGGCTGGCGGGGCCGATGACCGGGCTGATCATCCAGCCACTGATCGGCTCGATGAGCGATCGCACCCGCACGCGGCTCGGTCGGCGCACGCCCTATTTCCTGATCGGCGCGGTACTGTGCAGCTTGTGCCTGCTGGCGATGCCTTACAGCCGCACCCTGTGGATGGCGGCCAGCCTGCTGTGGGTGCTCGACGCCGCCAACAACGTGACGATGGAGCCTTATCGCGCCTATGTCAGCGACCGGCTCGACGAGAGCCAGCGCCCGCTGGGCTTCCTCACCCAAAGCGCATTTACCGGTCTGGCGCAGACATTGTCCTATCTCGCTCCATCGCTGCTGGTGTGGTGGGGCGTGAGCAAGGACCTGATCGACGCCAACGGCATTCCCGCGATCACCCGGATCAGCTTCGTGATCGGCGCGGTGCTGTCGATCACCACGATCCTGTGGTCGGTGTGGCGCGTCCCCGAATTGCCTCTGACCCCCGAGGAAGACGCGGCAATGGCAGCCGATCCGCTGACGCTGCGCTCCACGCTGACGGGCTTGCGCGATGCGGTGCGCGACATGCCGCCGGCGATGCGGCAACTGGCGCTGGCGATGCTGTTCCAGTGGTTCGGCATGTTCTGTTACTGGCAATATGTGGTGCTCGCTTTGGCACGGGGCGTGTTCGGCACCAGCGATCCGACCAGCGCTGGCTTTCGCAATGCGGGGCTGCTCAACGGCCAATTGGGTGCGTTCTACAACCTGATTGCATGCCTTTCGGCCTTCGCGATGATCCCGTTGGCGCGGCGTTTCGGGCCCAAGGCGGTGCACGCCGCAGCGATGGTGGCATCCGGCGCGGCGATGCTGACGATCGCCTCGACTGGTTCGATCCCCATGCTTGTCATCGCGATGGTGGGAATCGGCGTGGGCTGGGGCAGCCTGATGGGCAATCCCTACCTGATGCTGGCCAACGCGATCCCGGCCGAGCGCACCGGCGTTTACATGGGCATTTTCAACATGTTCATCGTGATCCCGATGATGGTCGAGATCCTGTTCGTGTGGCTGGCCTATCGCCCGCTGCTGGGCGGCGATCCGCGGCACGTGCTGATGCTGGGTGGGGCAATGATGCTGGCAGCGGCGGCGGCAACGGCGCTGGTGCGGACGTCGCGCGAGCCGTCGGCCGTAGCGCCAGCGTAAAACTCAGGCCGAATTGCGCAGGATCAGTTCGGGCTCCATCACCACCGACGCCACCTCCTGCCCCTCCATCCGCTGGAACAGCAGGTCGACCATGGTCTTCGCCCCGCGCGCCACGTCCTGGCGGATCGTGGTCAGCGACGGCGTGGTGTACATCGAGATCAGCACGTCGTCGTAACCGATCACGCCCACGTCCTGCGGCACGCGCTTGCCATGCCCGGCCAGCGCCCGCAGCGCGCTCATCGCGATGACGTCCGACGCAGCAACGATCCCGTCGGGCGACGGGTGGCCGGCCAGGTAATCCTCGATCGCGCTGTACGAAGCATCGCCCGTCAAATGCACTGGCAGCAGCGTTGCAGCACTGGTGCCCGCGTGGTGCAGCGCCTGTTCGAACCCGGCGTAGCGCGCGGCGAATTCGGGCACTTCGATGTTGCCGACAAACGCCAGCCGCGTCCGGCCCTGGTTGAGCAGATGCTCGGCCGCCATCCGTCCGCCCGCCACGTTGTCGGTGCCGACGGTGATCTGCGCCTGGCTTTGCCCATCGGCGCCCCACACGATCATCGGCCGATAGCGTGCCGCCACACGCTCGATCGCCGCGCTCTGGTTCGATTGGCCGATCACGATCACGCCATCGGCCCGGCCGGCATCGACGATCGCATCGAGCCAGCGATCGTCCCTGGGGATCACGCGTGACAGCAGCAGATCATGGCCGCGATCGGCGATGGCGTCGGCCAGCGGCGCCAGCAGGCTCATGAAAAACGGATCGGACAAGTGCTGCTCGGCCTCGTGCCCCAGCGGCAGCACCACCGCAATCGCGCCGGTACGCTTGAGCCGCAAGTTGCGCGCGGCCTGGTTAAGCTGGAACCCATGTTCACGCGCCAGCACTTCGATGCGAGAGCGGGTGGCCTTGGCGATAACCGGATTGCCCGCCAGCGCGCGCGACACCGTCGCCACCGAAACCCCCGCCAGTTGCGCCAGTTCGGCCAAAGTGGAAGCCGGCGTGGAGGCAGGGGAAGTCTCGGTCATGGCACCCTCATGCCAGTTGAACCGGGCTGCGCCAACGTTCAATCGCCGATGGCGGGACGCGGCGAGCCAGGGCTTGGGCCGGGGCTCAGACGGGAGCAAACGCCTTGCAGCAGCGGTCGGCTGCACGCGTTATGATCGACGCCGAGGTTGGTTTGGCGGGCAGCCACAATGACTGTACAGGCCATTTCAGCGGTGGCATCCAGCGGCGACGCGGGAAATCGCGAAACGGGAGAATGCCATGGCAATGCTGACTCGGCTGCTGGTCAAGCGCGGCGCGATCACCGAAACGCGGCTGGTCGAACGCCCGCTGCCTGCGCTGGCGGACGGCGAGATCCTGGCCCAGGTCGGCGATTTCGCGCTGACCGCCAACAATATCAGCTACGCGCTGACCGGCGATTCACTCGGCTACTGGCAGTTCTTTCCGGAGGATGCCGAATGGGGCGTGGTGCCGGTATGGGGCCATGCCGAAGTAATCGAATCGCGCTGCGCCGAAGTACCCGTCGGTACGCGGTTCTGGGGTTATCTGCCGATGGCATCGCATCTGGTGCTTACGCCGGGCCGCGCGAACGAGCGCGGATTTATCGACGCGGTAGCGCACCGTGCCGCGCTGCCGGCTGTCTACAACCAGTACACCCGCACCGAGCAGGACCCACCGGCGCTCGCCGCCATGGCCAATGCACGAAGCCTGCTGTTTCCCCTGTTCACGACGTCCTACCTGATCGCCGACTACTTCGCAGACAACGCGCTGTTCGGCGCCGAGCAGATCGTGATCGGCTCGGCCTCGTCCAAGACCGGCTTTGCCACCGCACATTTTCTCAAGACCGTCTCGCCCACGCCGCGCACCGTCATCGGGCTGACATCGCCGGGCAATCTTGCCTTCACCGAAGGCCTGGGGCTGTTCGATCGGGTCATCGCGTACGACGCTGTGGCCAGCCTCGATCCCGCGGTGCCGAGCGGTTATGTCGACATGTCGGGCGACGGCGCGGTGCTGCGCGCAGTCCATGAACATTTCACCGACAATCTGAAAGTCAGCGTAGGGGTGGGCGCCACCCACTGGGACGCCCCACGCCCGCAGGAAGCGCTGCCCGGCGCACAACCGGCGTTCTTCTTTGCACCCGCGCAGATCGCCAAGCGCGATGCCGAATGGGGCGCGGGTGTGCTGATGGGCAAGGCCAACCTCGCCAACATCGCCTTTGTCCGGGCACTGGGCGACGGCTTGCGGATCACCGAGCACCGCGGGCCGGCGGCGGTTGCAGCGCGGTATGACGACATGGTGTTCAACCGCACGCCTCCGACCGAAGGGCTGATCCTCAATTTCGCCAGCGGGGTTTGAGACGACCAGCACCGAAATGCCTCGAGACCTTTTGATCAGTTGAATAATTCATTCGAATGAATGAATATGCCGGTATGACTGCTTCATCCACCGATTCGCGCTTGCTCGACGTTGCCGTCGATCACTTCGGCCGGTTGGGGCTCGAAGGCGCCAGCACCCGGGCGATTGCGCGCGATGCCGCAACGCTGATGTCGTCGATCACGTATCATTTCGGCGGCAAGCAGGGGCTTTACCTCGCTGCGGCCGACCACATCACCACGCGCATCCAAACCTGGATCCGCCCGACGCTGGATCGTGCCGAAACGCTATGCGATCGCAACGCGGACAATGGCTCGGTGCGCCCCGCCATCCACGCGATCATCGGCGGGATGACAGCGCTGATGCTGAACGACGAGACGGCCGCAATCTCGCGCTTCATCGTGCGCGAACAGGCCGAACCCACCGCGGCGTTCGCCCGCATTTACAACGGCGTGATGGGCCCGATGCTCGACCGGGTAGGATTGCTGCTGATCCGCGTGTCGAACGGCCACTTAACCCTGGACGAAGCGCGGCTGCGGGCGATGACGATCATCGGGCAGGTGCTGGTGTTCCGCGTGGCGCGCGCCACGGCCATGACCGGGATGGGCTGGGAGGGGTATGGCCCAGCCGAATCCACGCGCATCAGCCACACGATCGCCGCCAATCTCGATGCCCTCCTTGACCAGATCTCAGCCGGAGACGCCGCATGAATCGCCGCCGCATCATGGGTATCGTTGGACTCGTCGCGCTGGTGGTGGCCGCACTGGCCACGCGCGGCTTCGGACTGTTCGCAGAAGCCGCCGACAACACGCTGACCTTGCACGGCAATGTCGATATCCGGCAGGTCGATCTGGGCTTCCGCGTAGCAGGGCGCATCCAGTCGATCGCGTTCGACGAAGGCGCGCGTGTGCCCGAAGGCGCGGTGCTGGCCAGCCTCGATCCTTCTCCGTTGCAGAACCAGCTCGATGCCGCGCAGGCGCAGATCGCGGTGGCGGCAGCAGAGCTCGACAAGCGCCGCAACGGCAACCGGCCGCAGGACATCGCGCAGGCTCGAGCCCGGCTGGCCGAAGCCCGGGCCAATCTCGCCGGTGCGCGCCAGGACTACGAGCGCCGCGCCGAACTTGTGCAGACCGGTGCGGTCAGCCGTTCGCTGTTCGATACCACCACCACGAAATACCGTGCGGCTCAGGCGCAAGTCTCCGCCGCGCAGGCCGCGCTGGCGTTGCAACAAGCAGGTGTCCGGCGCGAGGACATCGCATCGGCCGAAGCCCAGCGCCAGCAAGCGATGGCGCAAGCCGCCAAGCTGAAGACCGACTTGTCCGATGCCGTGCTGCGCGCGCCCAATGCCGGCACGATCCTGACCCGCGCGCGCGAACCCGGCGCGATCGTCCAGCCGGGCGAGACGGTGCTGACGCTGACGATCGACCGCCCGTTACGGGTTCGAGCGTATATCCCCGAGCCCGATCTTGCCCGCATTTCCCCAGGCATGGCGGTCACGGTCAGGACTGATGGTAACGACAAGACCTACCACGGCACGATCGGCGCCATCGCCTCGACCGCCGAATTCACCCCCAAGACCGTCCAGACCGAAGCGCTGCGCACCGATCTGGTCTACCGCGTCCGCGTGACCGTGACCGATCCCGACGATGCGCTGCGCCAGGGCGCGCCGGTCACCGTTTCGATCCCCACTGCCCGCGCGCAAGCGAAGCACTGACATGACCACCGCGGTGCCTACCGCCGACCATGACGCGGTCGCCACTGCCAGCGGCCTGACCAAACGCTTCGCCGGCCAGGAAGCACCCGCGCTCGATGGTGTATCGATCGCGATCGAGCCGGGCCGGATGACCGGCCTGGTCGGGCCGGACGGCGCAGGCAAGACCACGCTGATCCGCATCCTGGCTGGCCTGATCGACCCCGATGCGGGCCACGCCACGGTGTTCGGCCGCCCGGCCACCGATACCGACCGCAGCATGATCGGCTATATGCCGCAGCGCTTCGGGCTTTACGAAGACCTGACGGTGATGGAAAACCTGCGGCTCTACGCCGATCTGCGTGGACTGCCGCCGGGTGAACGGCAGGCGAGCTTCGACCGGCTGCTCGATTTCACCGACCTCAAGCGCTTTTCCACGCGATTGGCGGGCAAGCTGTCGGGCGGCATGAAGCAAAAACTGGGCCTCGCCTGCGCGATGGTGCGCGCGCCGAGATTGCTGCTGCTCGACGAACCCGGCGTGGGTGTCGATCCGGTTTCGCGGCGCGAATTGTGGCAGATGGTCAAGGATCTCGCGGGTGACGGGATCGGTGTGCTGTGGTCGACCGCCTATCTCGACGAGGCCGAAAAGTGCGACACCGTTGTCCTGCTCAACGAAGGCAAGCGGCTTTACGATGGCGCGCCGCAGGACCTGACCGACAGCATCAAGGATCGCGTGATCCGCATCGCGGTGCCCAGCCTTGGCCGCCGCGCGATCCTGCAATATGCGCTCGACCATCCCGCGGTGATCGACGGCACCGTGCAGGGCGATGCTCTGCGCCTGATGCTGAAGGCCGATAGCCCCGCCCCTGGCCCGCAAGCGCTGGGCCTTGCGACCGGCTCGATCGAGCGCATCCAGCCTCGTTTCGAAGACGCCTTCATCGACCTGCTCGGCGGCGGCCCGTCGGGCACCTCGCAACTCGCCGAACATTACCGCACGATCCCCGAAACCGATGCTCCGGCCATCGTCGCGCAAGGCCTGACGCGGCGCTTCGGCACCTTCACCGCAGCCGACCACGTCAGCTTCACCGTTCCGCGCGGGCAGATTTTCGGGTTGCTGGGCCCAAACGGCGCGGGCAAGTCGACCACGTTCAAAATGCTCTGCGGGCTGCTGACACCGAGCGAGGGCAACGGTTCGGTCGCGGGCTTCGACTTGCGCCGCGCCAAGGCCGATGCGCGCCAATCGCTCGGCTACATGGCGCAGAAATTCTCGCTTTATGGCGATCTTTCGGTGCGGCAGAACCTCAA
>NZ_JANXWG010000010.1 GCF_025351285.1 Novosphingobium sp. | reverse complement strand
GCATAGCGCGTGTCGATCTTCGTCAGCCCGCCGGGCATGATCGTCTGCCAATCGCCCCCGCCGGGCATGACGGTTCCCGACAGGCGCGGGCCATAGACCCGCCCGCCGGTAATCGCGATGAAGCGGCGCCGGCCGCCATCGACAGTGCCTTGCTCGATTGGCGGTGCCAGTTCGATCCTTGCCGAGAACACGTAAGTCAGGTGCGGTGCGGGGGCCGATGGACCTTCGGGTCCGGGTCCGGCGGCACCAGCCATTGTCGCAAGCCCGATCGCCGCAGCCGTGATGATCGGCCGGATCATATGGGGAAGTGGCCGGGCTGCGTCTCGATCGTGATCCAGCGCAGTTCGGTGAAGCTGTCGATGCCGGCCTTGCCGCCGAAGCGCCCGTAGCCAGATGCGCCCACGCCGCCGAACGGCATCTGCGCCTCGTCGTGCACCGTTGGTCCGTTGACGTGACAGATGCCCGAGCGGATCTGGCGGGCAACGGCCAGGCCCTTTGCCGTGTCACGGGTGAAGACGGCGGCGGAAAGGCCGTATTCGCTGTCGTTGGCCAGTTCGATCGCGTGCGCGGTGTCGCGCGCTCTGATCATCGCGACCACCGGTCCGAAGCTTTCGTCGCGGTAGAGGTTCATCCCCGCCGCGACGTGATCGACCACCGTGGCGGGCATCAGCACGCTGTCTGCCTTGCCGCCCGCGATCACCGCTGCGCCTTTGGCCACGGCATCGTCGATCAACGCGTTGACGTGATCGACGGTCTTGCGATCGACCACCGCGCCCAGCGACGTGTTGCCCTCGCGCGGGTCGCCGGTGGGCATGGACTTGGCCTTGGCCGCGAACTTTGCGGCGAAAGCATCGGCAACGGCGTCGACTACGATGATTCGCTCGGTGCTCATGCATATCTGGCCCTGGTTCATGAACGCGCCGAATGCTGCGGCCTTGACCGCTTGATCGAGCTCGGCGTCTTCCAGCACCAGCAGTGGCGCCTTGCCGCCCAGTTCTAACAGGCACGGCTTGAGATGCCCGGCGGCGCGCTGCGCGATGATTCGGCCGACCGTGGTCGATCCGGTGAAGTTGATCCGCTTGACCTCGGGCGCATCGATCAGCGCGCCGACCACGTGTGCCGCATCGGCGGGCGCGTTGGTGACGACCTGGACCACGCCCTCAGGGAAGCCGGCTTCGGCGAACGCCTCGATGATCAGCGCGTGGGTGCGCGGGCAGCTCTCGCTGGCCTTCAGGATCACGGCGTTGCCGCAAGCCAGCGGAACCGCAATCGCGCGCACGCCCAGGATGATCGGCGCGTTCCACGGTGCGATGCCCAGAATCACGCCGACCGGTTCACGCAAAGCCATCGCCAGGCAGCCGGGCTTGTCCGAAGGGATCACTTCGCCCGCGATCTGCGTGGTGATCGCGGCGGCTTCGCGGACCATGCCCGCGGCGAGGCCCAGGTTGAACATCGCCCAGCCCGCGGTGGCGCCGATTTCGCCCATCATGGCTTCGACGAACGCATCCTTGCGCGCTTCAAGCGCGGCAGCGGCCTTCATCAGCACCGCGCGGCGGGCGTTGGGGCCTTGCGCCGCCCAGGCCGGAAAGGCGGCGGCGGCGCGGTGGGCGATCGCCGGAATGTCGGCGGCCTGCATCGCCGGAGCAGTCGACGCCACAGCACCGGTTATCGGGTTCAGTCTCTGGAAGTCCATCGCGATTCTCTCCCACGTTTGTTATGCTTCATAGCAATCCTGTTTGCGTTGGACAAGCGTCTTTGGTAGATCGGCTGGCATGAAAGACCCGCTGGTTTCGCTTCCTGGTTATGCACTGCGCCGCGCGGCTTCGGCGATGATCGCCGAACTGGGCGAACGGCTGGTCGAGATCGGCTTGCGCCACACCGATGTGTCGATCCTGATCCTGATCGAGGCCAATGCGCGCATCACCGCCAGCGCGCTGGGCCGCGCGCTCGACATCAAACGCGCCAACATGGTGCCGCTGGTCGGGCGGCTGGAGGCGGGCGGATTGATCGAGCGCCGGCCGATCGACGGCAAATCACATTCGCTCGAATTGACGGCGCGCGGACGGACACGATTGGCCGAGGCCTGGGCGATCATCGAGCAGTTCGAGGCCGAATTGCTGGCGCGCGTTCCGGCCGCGCACCGCGATCACCTGCTGCCCGCGCTGAACGCGCTGTGGCAAGGTCCGCCGCCCACTCTCGGCTGACCGATCGGTATTGCAGATTTCGCTGCAAGTCTGAGGATTTGCGGCGTGCAATCGTTTGATCCGGGCTATGCAGACGTATGCGCAGTTGCGTTTCGCACATGCGTGATCGTGCCTTTCGCACTTGCACAAAAACTGATGGTGGCCCACTTAAAACCTGCCTTTCAGGCATCCTCTCCCAAAACTTCCAAGGCCGCCCTGGCAACGGGGCGGCCCTTTTTTGTGGTGTTTCGGGGGGGTAAGGGTGGGCCCTTCTAAGCCCAGGGCAGGACCACGGTCCGCCCCACCACCGATCGGTCCTCCATCGCGGCAAAGCCATCGCGCCAGCGATCAAGCGGCAATTCGGCGTGAACCTGCGGCGAAATCGCACCCTCCTCCGCCAATTGCCGGATCGCCGCCACATTCGCGCGGCCCAAGTCAGGAAAGCGTCGGCCGTATTCGCCCGCCCTCACCCCGATCACCGAGAAGCCCTTGATCAACGCGACATTGGCCGAAAGCGTCGGGATGCGCCCGCCAGCAAAGCCCACCACCAGCAACCGCCCCGCAAAAGCGATGCACCGGGTCGATTCATCGAACACATCACCGCCGACTGGATCGTAAACCACGTCCACCCCGCGCCCGGCGGTGATTTCCAGCACCTTGTCGCGGAACCCCGGCCCGGCTTCGATCACGTGCTCGGGCGCGAAGGCATGCTTGATCGCCGCGCGCTTGGCCTCGCCGCTCGCCCCTGAATCCCCGGAAACCGCAATGGTTCTCAATCCCAGGCTCCGCGCCAGATCGACCGCCGCCAACCCCACACCGCCCGCCGCGCCGTGGACCAGCAGCCATTCACCGGGCACCACCACCGCGCGCCGCACCAGCGCCACCCATGCGGTGAGGTAGGCCGCGCGCAACGATGCGGCTTGGGCGAACGACAGACCAGCCGGCTTGGGCATCAGCGCCTCAGCCGGATAGACCCCGAATTGCGCAACACCCCCGGTCAGCCCGCCGGCGATCACCGCCATTCCCGGCGCGATGCCGGTCACGTCCGCACCGATTGCAACCACGATGCCCGACGCTTCCATGCCCGGTGTGAACGGCAGCGGCGGCTTGGCCTGGTAGCCGCCGCGCGTCATCAGCAAGTCCGGAAAGCCCAGCGCGGCCGCTTCGATCCGCACCAGGACCTGGCCCGGCCCGGGCTGCAGAACCGGATTTTCCACCAGCGCACAACCTGAAAAATCGGTCGACAGAGCCAGGACCGACAGCGCGCGCATGGTGTCTGGAGCGGTCATGGCCTTCCGGCATCGATATCCATCGGCACGTATTCGCCCTCGGAGCCAGGCAGGATCATACCGGCGGCAGCGATTTCGGAGAGGCGCCGATCATGCTCGGCGCGCCCGCCCAGCGGAAACCGCCGCAAAACCAGATAGCCGCACGTGGCCAGCACCACCACCAGCACGCAATAGATCACGATCAGGTTGTTGAGCACCGGGATCGCCACACGCCCCGGCTCGGCCTTGTCGGGGAAACCCACCGCAGACAGGATCGCGCCCGAAAGAAACAGCCCGATCCCGGTCACGCATTTCTGCATGAAGAACGATCCGGCGAAGAACAACCCTTCGCGCCGTTCGCCGGTGCGCGATTGTGCGTCCTCGACCACGTCGGCCATCATCGACGCGGCCAGGATCGTGACCGTGACGCTGAAGGCTACCGCGATCGTGGTCAGCAGCATCAGCACTGGAAACAGCAACGGCGTGCCGTTGTCGGGCATCACGCCCATTGCGCGCCCGATCAGCGGCGCGCAGACGATCGCCGGGTAGATCGACAGGCACAGCAGCGCCGCGCGCAGCTTGTCCATCCGCCGCGACAGCACCCGCGCCAACACCACCGCCACCGCCACGCCGCCCAGGACCGAGAACGTGTAAGTCACGAAAATGCTCTGCGGAAACAGCCAGACGTAGGAATTGAAGTAGGCGGCAAGGCTGAACGTCAGCCCCTGGCTGGTGAAGATGAAGACGCCCGCCATCAGCAATGTCAGAAATGCCCGGTTCCTGAGCGTGGCGAAAATGGCGTGGAAGGTGCGCCGCACCGGCGGGCGGACGCCTTGCGGCTTGGGCAGGAACTTGATGCGGTTATGCGTGCCCAGCGCCGACAGCACGATCGCCGTAGTCATCAGCACCGAAGCGGTGACCGCGTAATGCCGATAGCCCTCGGGATTGAGCTGGCCATGCGGATACTGGGCGGTCGGCGCCAGGAAGACCGCGAACGCCAGCAGCAGCATGACCATGCCGCCGCTCCACGAAAACAGGTAGCGCAAGGACAGCACGGCGGTGCGTTCGTGGTAATCGGCGGTCAGTTCGGGGGCGAGCGCGGAACTGGGCACTTCGTAGCAACTGATCGCCGAACGCACCGTCACCGCCACCGCGACCAGATAAGCGAGCGTGGCGAAGTGGCTGGCGCCCTCGGGCGGATTCCACAGCAGCAGGTACAGCAACCCGACCGGCAACGCGGCGGCGTACATGAACGGGTGGCGGCGGCCCCAGCGCGAGCGCAAATGATCCGAAAAATGCCCGATCACCGGATCGACGAACGCATCGATAACCAACGCCAGCATGATTGCCAGGCCCACTTGCCCCGCCGGCAAGCCCACGACCTGGTTGTAAAACAGCAGCAACAGCGTGGAAAAGCCGCTTTCCTTGATCCCGTAAGCGACTGAGCCGAAGCCGTAGGCCAGCCGCGTGCCCGTTCTGAGCGGTGGAGCAGTTGGGGGTGGACTGGCGGTCGCTGCGGTCATGGGCTCTCCGATGGGCTGTCTGGCCGCTATACGACACTGTCAGGCGTTTGTAATATGGCCAGAAACCGGATTTCCCCCGAACCGGTCACGAAGTTCGCGTTTGAGCACTTTGCCGATCGTGCTGCGAGGCAATTCGTCAACGATTTCAAGTCGACTGATGCGCTGGGTCTTGCCCAGTCGGGCGTTGGCCTGCGCCAAAATTTCAGCGAGATCGGCGGTCTTGTCGGCCAGCACCACCACGCCCACCGGAGTTTCGCCCCAATCGCGGCTGGGCACGCCGACCACTGCCGCTTCGCGGACGCCCGCGTGCTTGAGCAGTTCGGCTTCGAGGTCGGACGGATAGATGTTGAATCCGCCCGAGATGATCATGTCCTTGGCGCGGTCCATCAGGATCAGGAACCCATCCTCGTCGAAGCGCGCGACGTCGCCGTGGCGGATGTAGCGGCGGCCTTCGGCATCATGCCACTCGGTCTCGCGGGTCTTGCCCGGCTGGTTGTGATAGCCGTTCATCATCGCGGGTGAGTGGCCAACGACTTCACCGACTTCGCCTTGCGGCAGTTCGTTGCCGTCTTCGTCGATGATCTTGATCACATGGCCGGGCTGCGCGCGGCCGACGGTGTGGAGCTTGTCGGGAAATTCGTGCGCGAGCAGCAGGCACGTGCCGCCGCCCTCGGTCATGCCGTAGATTTCCATCAGCCCGCCGGGCCAACGCTTCAGCACATCGGCCTTGAGCTCGGCCGAGAATGGCGCGGAAGTGCAGGTTTTCAGGACATAGCTCGACAAGTCGAAGCTGTCGAAATCGGGCAGGTCCATGATCCGGCGGTACTGCACCGGCACCAGCATGGCGTTGGTCACCCGCTCGCGTTCGCTCAATTCGAGGAACTTGCGCGCGTCGAACTTTGTCATCAGCACGACTTTGCCGCCCGCCGCCAACGCGGGGATGAAGCTGACCAGCGTGGTGTTCGAATAGAGCGGAGTCGAATTGATCACCACCGTGTGATCGCCATAGCCGCCCTGCACGGTGCGGCGCAGGTGCTCCATCCGCATCTGGTGGCTCTGGACGATGCCCTTGGGGGTGCCGGTGGTGCCCGACGAATAGATGATGTTGAAGCCGTCAGTGGGCGCGGGCGTGTGCGGTGCGGGCTGCGCGCCCTCGGGGGCTAGCCATTTCTCGAACGGAATGCCGGGCGCGCCGGGTTCGAGTGCGACGCGGATCAGGTTTGCGGGCAGCGCCTCCCCCGCCAATTGCGCGGACATTGCGGCATCGGCGAGCAGGATGCGGCTGCCGCAATCGGCCAGCATTGCGGCGATCGCGGTAGGCGTAGCCGAGGACGTCAGCGGCGTGGCGATAGCCCCTGCCCGCACCGCGCCCAGAAACGCCAGCGCGTAGTTGACCGAATTGGCGCCGACAATCGCCACCGGTTCGCCCACTTGCACACCATCGCGCTGCAGCCCGGCGGCGACGCGATCGACCGTGGCGTCGAGTTCGCGCCATGTGACGCGGCTGGTTTCATCGGCCAGCGCGATCGCATCGCCCAGCCGCGCGCCGTGCGCGCGCAGGATCTGGCTGAATGGCACGAATTCGGCCTCGACGATCTCCTCAAGCCGCATCGGTTCAGCCGAACACTTCGCCGGCCGCAGCTTTCTTCGCCAGCAATGGCGCCACCGGCAGGTCATTGCGCTCCAGCCCCGCGACGATCTCGGAGAGCCCGACGTGATCGGCCCAATACATCGGCCCGCCGGTCCAGGCGGGCCAGCCGTAGCCGTTGAGCCAGACGGTATCGATGTCCGAAGCGCGCTGCGCGATGCCCTCATCAAGGATCTTCGCGCCTTCGCTGATCATGGGATAAAGCAGGCGTTCGCGGATCTCGTCTTTGCCGATCACGCGCTGCGCCGTGCCTTCCTTGGCCGCAAAGTCAGCGATGATAGACTTCACTTCGGGCGACGGGCTGCGCTTCCTGTCGGCGTCGTAGTCGTAGAAACCCTTGCCGGTCTTCTGCCCCCAGCGCCCGACCGCGCAAAGCGCCTCGCGCACCGTGGTCACCTTGGTGGGATCGCGGTGCCAGCCGATATCGAGACCCGCCAGGTCGCCCATCTGGAACGGACCCATCGGGAAGCCGAATTCGAGCAGCACTTCGTCCACGTCCCAGTAATTCGCGCCTTGCATGATCAGCGCATTGGCCTGCTGCTGGCGAGGGCTGAGCATGCGGTTGCCGATGAACCCGTCGCAAACGCCCGACACCACTGGCACTTTGCCGATCTTCACAGCCAGCGCCATCACGGTGGCCAACTGGCTCGCCCCGGTCAGCTTGCCGCGAACAACCTCCAGCAATTTCATCACGTTGGCGGGCGAAAAGAAGTGCATGCCCAGCACCGCTTCGGGGCGCTTGGTGGCATGCGCGATCACGTCCACATCGAGGTAGCTGGTGTTGCTGGCAAGGATCGCACCCGGCTTGGCGATGGCGTCGAGCCGGCCGAACACGTCCTTCTTCACGTCCATCGATTCATAGACCGCCTCGATGATCAGGTCGGCCCCTGCCAGCGCTTCGAAATCGAGGCTGGGGGTAAGCCGCGCCATCGCCGCTTCGGCCGCGCTCGCGTCGAGCTTGCCGCGCTTGACCGAATTCTCGTAATTGCGCCGCATTACCGCCACGCCCTTGTCGAGCGCTTCCTGTTCGCGTTCCACGATCGTGACCGGAATGCCGGCGGTGAGAAAGTTCATCGCGATCCCCCCGCCCATCGTGCCCGCGCCGATCACGCCGACGCACTGGATCGGGATCAGCGGGGTATCGGCAGGCAAGTCATCGATCGTGGCGGCGGCAATCCGCGCGGCGTCGATATGGGCTTTCGCTCCGGGTAGGGGATCGGACATCGGTTTTCTCCTGGAAATCAGGCGCGGCTGGTGGCCAGCGCGGCATAAATCAACGTCTTGAGCTGGCGGCGGATCGGGTAGGCGGAGCTTGGCATAAGCTGCGTCATGAACACCATGTGCAACCCCTCCAGCGGATCGATGAAGAACGCGGTCGAATACATCCCGCCCCAGTAGAATTCGCCCGCAGACCCCGGGATCAGGGTGCGCGCGGGATCGATCGTGACGCCGAAACCAAGCCCGAAGCCAGCGCCAGCATTATACGCCTCGCTGAACAACGATTTCGACATCTGCGTCAGGTCTGCACCGCCGGGCAAGTGATTGCGCGTCATCAGGTCGAGCGTCTTGGGCGAGACGATACGCACGTCATCAGCCGCGCCGCGCCCCACCAGCATCCGGCAGAACTTGTGATAATCGTCGATCGTCGAAAGCAGCCCGCCCCCGCCGCTGTGGAAGCCCGCCGGGCGCACCATGTTGCTGGTAGCGCCCGGATCGATCAGCCGCGGCGGCTTGCCGGGCACGTAAGCGAAGGCATCGGCCAGCCGGTGCTGCTGGTCCGCCGGGCAATCGAAGCCGGTATCGGTCATGCCCAGCGGTTCGAAGATGCGGGTGCGGAAGAATTCGCCGAGCGTCATGCCCGACAGCCGCGCCACCACCACGCCCAGCACATCGGTGGAAATCGAGTAATTCCAGCTTGTTCCGGGCGCAAATTCAAGCGGAATGCCAGCCAGCGCGGCCACGAACGCGTCGTTGTCGGGCAGCTTGCGCGCCATGTCGAGATCGGCCTTGCGGTACGCTGCATCGACATTGGTACGGTTCTGCAAGCCGTACGTAAGCCCCGACATGTGCGTCAGCAGATCGACCATCCGCATCGCCGGCGCGGGCTTGACCGGCAAGAACGGCGCATCGCCGCCACCGCCGGCATAGACGCCGAGACCGGCGAATTCGGGGATCACGCGCGTCACCGGATCGTCGAGCGCAACCAGCCCTTCCTCGACCAGCATCATGAACGCGATCGAGGTGACCGGCTTGGTCATCGAGGCGATGCGGAAAATCGTGTCGTTGGCGAGAGCCGGGCCATCCTTCCGCGCCGTTCCCAGCCCGAAGCGGAGCACTTCGGCCCCATCGCGCGCGAGCAGGAACTGTGCGTTGGGCAGCTTGCCGGTCGAAATGTAGTGCTTGTCGACGAAGGGCGCGATCCGCGCCAGCCGATCGGGATCGAACCCGGCATCCATGGGTGTCATGGTCTCGCTCATCGCTCTGCTCTCATCCGAAAATCGCCACGCTTTGCAGCCCGCGCATCACTTCAGCGCCATCCGCGTCCCACAGTCGCAAGGTTTCGCTGCTGAACCCGTCGCCCGCATAATTCGATGCGGTTTCGACCAGCCACCAGCCATCGCGCGTAGGCCGTGCCTCACCCAGCAGCGTCATCGACCAATTGATCGAACTCAGCGGGCCCTTGCGCACCATCGCGCGCGCCGATCCGGGGGGCAGCGCGTCAGCGATCGCCAGCAATTCGTCGGTTGCGTCCATGCCATCGCGTTCGTGAAGCCTGATCCAGCGCCGGAATGCGCCGATCCGCGTGCCGCCCTTGGTTTCGCCGCGGCGCTGCTCGAAGCGGTGCGTGAAAAAGCCGGGATCGCTGTGCGCGGGAAAGGGCTCGGCCTGGTCGAACGGCACGAAGTCCTCCGCCCGGCCCACCGCAACTTCGGCATTGGCGGGCCGCGCGCTGCCGAACAGCCACAGCGTGCGGTGCGCCAGCGCGCCGTCAGAATAGAGATCGGTCGTCACCTGACTGACGCTGCGCCCCTGCCGCAGCATCGACACTTCGATCGCGATATCGTCGAGCACCGGCGCAACAAAGCCCACTTGCGCCGCGCGCAGCGGCGGAAGATCGGGGAAACGGCTGAGGACTGCGCGATAGGCCAGATAAGTCGATGCACCGCCGTACATCGTGCGGCCCTGCATCCATCCATCCGCGCCCGACAGCGCCAGGCGCCCGTCGCGTTCTTCCAGCCGCGCAGCCAAAGCCGCCAGGCGCATCCCGTTCTCCCGATCTCGAATCGCGGCGGCCTTGTCCGGGCCCCGCGTAACAAGTCATTACGCTAGACGCGCCGCCCCCGCTTCCGCAAGCCGCACGTGCCAGGAGCCCGCGCAATTCCGCCATTTTACGGCTTGACGCTACGGCACGGCTGGCTCGACTCCGCTTGTCGCAACGGGCGCGCATCGGTAGTAAGGCGCGCGAGCGGCCAGAGCCGCCCCAAAGCTGCCAAAGCGCCAACAGGCGCCACAAACCGGAGAGAATTCCATGCGCGACGCCGTTATCGTCAGCACCGCCCGCACCCCGATCGGGCGTGCGTACAAGGGCGCCTTCAACATGACTGCCGGCGCCACGCTCGGCGCCTATTCGCTCAAGGCCGCGGTGGAACGCGCCGGGATCGACGGTGCCGAAGTCGACGACGTGCTGTGGGGTTCGGCGTTGCAGCAGGGCAACCAGGCCGGCAACCTCGCGCGCCAGGTCGCGCTGCGTGCAGGCCTTCCCGTCACCACATCGGGCATGACGATGGACCGTCAGTGCTCGTCGGGATTGATGACGATCGCCACCGCCGCCAAGCAGGTGGTGATGGACCGTATGGACGTGGTCGCCGCGGGCGGTCAGGAATCGATCAGCCTGGTGCAGACCAAGGACATGCGCGTCGGGCCGGATCGTTCGCTGATGGAAATGCACCCGGCGATCTACATGCCGATGCTGCAAACCGCCGAGATCGTCGGCAAGCGTTATGGCATAAGCCGCGATGCTTGCGATGAATATGCGTTCCAGTCGCAACAGCGCACCGCCGCCGGGCAGGCATCGGGCGCATTCGACGCCGAGATCGTGCCCGTCACCGTGACGATGGGTGTCGCTGACAAGGCCACTGGCGAAGTCTCGACCCACGAGATCACGCTCAGTAAGGACGAGGGCAACCGCCCCGAAACCACGCTGGAGGGCTTGCAGTCGCTCAAATCGGTGCTGCCCGATGGCATCGTGAGCGCGGGCAACGCCAGCCAGCTTTCGGACGGTTCATCGGCGGTTATCGTGATGGAAGCGGGCCTGGCCGCCAAGCGCGGGCTCACCCCGCTCGGCCGCTATGTCGGCATGGCGGTGGCGGGCACCGAGCCCGACGAAATGGGCATCGGCCCGGCGCTGGCGATCCCCAAGCTGCTCAGCCGCTTCGACCTGACGATGGCCGACATCGGCCTGTGGGAATTGAACGAGGCGTTCGCGGTGCAGGTGCTGTATTGCCGCGACAAGCTGGGCATTCCCAATGACTTGCTCAACGTCAACGGCGGCGCGATCTCGATCGGGCACCCTTATGGCATGACCGGCGCACGCTGCACCGGCCACGCACTGATCGAAGGCAAGCGTCGCGGCGCGAAGTATGTCGTGGTGACGATGTGCGTCGGCGGCGGCATGGGCGCGGCCGGCCTGTTCGAGGTGCTGTGACCGATTCACCGACTATGAATGACGACGTTTCCGGGTTCGCGCCGATCGGCGGCGCGGGCCCGGTGCCGTTCGTGGCGCTGACTTTTGCGATCAGTTGGGTGATCTGGCTTGGCGGCTGGCTGATGGCGGGGCGGCCCGGCTCGCTGGCCAATCCGGGGATGAGCGCGGCGGCTTACCTGGGCTCTTTCGGTCCCGGGATCGCAGCGGCGGTGCTGTCGCGGCGCGCGGGTCGGCTGGCGGCGGGTCAATGGGCGCAAGGCTTCCTGCGCTGGAACATCGGCTGGCGTGCCACAGCGGTGGTGGCGCTGGTCTTGCCGCTCATGGTGGAGGTACTGACGCTGGCGCTCGGGTTCACCCCGCGTATGCCGGCCGGTCAGGCGGCTAACCCGGTCCCTGCATTCGCCGCGCTGTTTCCCGTCTCGGTCCTGCTCGGAATGATCGCAGGTCTGTTGGGCCGAGGCCCACTCGGTGAGGAAGGCGGCTGGCGTGGCTATCTTTTGCCAAGGCTGCTCGCGCGCTCCGATGCGCTGAAAAGCTCTGCGCTGTTAGGCGTTATCTGGATCGTCTGGCAATTGCCGATCCTGCTGCTCTTCACCGATGCCCGCGACGGGCAGACGCTGGCCGGGTATCTGTCGATCGGCACGCTACGGGCACTCGCCCTGTCGTACATCGCAACCACGGTCTGGCGGCGGAGCCGGGGCAGTCTGGTGGCCTGCATCTGGTTGCAGGGCATGGTGCTGGCGCTCGCGCCCATGGCGTTCGTGCCCACCGGCTGGACCAGTTCGTGGAATGTGGCGAGCGGCTTCGTGCCGTTCACCCTTGCGCTTTGCCTGGTGGCAGCCGGGCTGGCACTGATCCAGAAACGGCGCAGCGGCGCCTACTGAGGCAACTCGATGAAATCGGTCAGTGCCGCATCGCGCAGGCCCCGCCACACATGCAGCGCCTGCACCGTTTCCGCCACGTCGTGTACGCGCAGCAGTTGCACGCCCGCATCGAACCCGCGCATTGCCAGCGCCAGGCTGCCGCCCATGCGCTTGTGCGCGGGCGCTTCGGCCGAGAGCGCGCCGATCATGCGCTTGCGGCTGCCGCCCAGAAGCAACGGCTGGCCGAGCGCGTGGAACAGCGGCAGAGCGTTAATGAGCGCGAGGTTTTCCGCCAGCGACTTGCCGAAGCCCAGCCCCGGATCGAGCATGATTTTCGCGCGCTCGATCCCACCAGCGATCGCTGCGTCGCGGCTGGCGCGCAACGCTTCGAACACGTCGAGCACCACATCGCCGTACTTGCCATCGGCGTGCAGGTCCCCCGCCCCGCCCGGCGCGTGCATCAGCACCACCGGCACGCCGCTGCGCGCAACAATCTCCATGCTGCGTGGATCATGCCGCAGCGCCGAAACGTCGTTGACGATCCCCGCCCCCGCCGCCAGCGCCGCTTCGATCACGCTCGATCGGCGGCTGTCGATCGACACCGCCGCGCCCGCGTTGACCAGCTTTTCGATCACCGGGACCACGCGCTTGAGCTCGTCGCCCTCCCACACCGCCGCCGCGCCGGGGCGGGTGGATTCACCGCCGACATCGATGATCGCCGCGCCCGCCGCCAGCATGTCGCTGGCGTGTTCCAGCGCCGCATCGGGCTTGTCGAGAAACTTGCCGCCATCCGAAAAGCTGTCGGGCGTGACGTTGAGGATGCCCATGATTTGCGGCTGATCGAGCCGGATCGTACGATTGCCGACGGGCACCGTGAGTTCGAGCGGCGCATGGCGTGCGGTCAGCGCCGCCCATTGCGTCGCACCTTCGTGGGCCAAGGCGTCGGGAAACGCCGAAAGTGCCTGCGGCACTTCGCCAGCCACGAGCCTTTGGCGCGACACGATCCTGCTATTCTCGCGCACCAGCAAGGCGAACCGGCTGGCATAGACCAAGCCGCCAGCCAGCCGCACCGCATCGCCGTCCTCGCTTTGCGGGCTATCGGCCAGTGCGATCGGGCGGATGTACAGGCTTTGCGCCATTGGGCGGATCAATCCTCGGTGGCGAGCAGGTAAAGCTGGCGCAATTCGTCGATTGGCTTGATTTCGCCCTGGTGCTCGATGTGCCAGAAGGTCCAGCCGTTGCAGGTGGGCGCGCTCTGCACTTTGGCGCCGAGCGAATGGATCGAGCCGGTCTCGGCTTCGAAGGCCAACGAGCCATCGGTGCGCACGTTCGCCATGAAGCGTCGCTTCTTGTCGAACACCAATGTGCCCGGTTCGATCCAGCCAGTTTCGACCAAAGCGCCGAACGCCACCTTGGCAGTGGGTTTGACGCTCTGCATGGTCGTGAGCGCCGATTCATCGAGCGGCAGCGCGCCGGCGATGCGTTCCTCGGCCACTGAAATGTAGGCTTCCTCGCGCTCGCAGCCGATCCAGTGCCGGCCGAGCCGCTTCGCCACCGCGCCGGTGGTGCCGGTGCCGAAGAACGGATCGAGCACCACGTCGCCGCGGTTGGTGGTGGCCAGCATCACGCGGTAGAGCAGCGCCTCGGGCTTCTGCGTCGGGTGCGCTTTCACGCCATTGCGCTTGATCCGTTCGGGCCCGCCGCAGATCGGCAAGACCCAGTCCGAACGCATCTGAAGTTCATCGTTGAGCGTCTTCATCGTGCGATAATTGAAGGTGTAGCGCGCCTTTTCGCCCATCGACGCCCAGATCAGCGTTTCATGCGCATTGGTGAAGCGCGTGCCCTTGAAGTTGGGCATCGGGTTGGCCTTGCGCCACACCACGTCGTTGAGAATCCAGAAGCCGGTGTCCTGCAGGATCGCGCCGACGCGGAAGATGTTGTGATAGCTGCCGATCACCCACAGCGAGCCGTTGGGTTTCAAAATGCGCCGAGCCTCGGCCATCCAGGCGCGAGTAAAAGCGTCATACGTGGCGAAGCTGTCGAAGCGATCCCAGGCATCGGTGACGGCGTCGACATGGCTGCCATCGGGGCGCGACAAATCGCCGCCGAGTTGGAGATTGTAGGGCGGATCGGCGAAGATCATGTCGATGCTGGCATCGGGAAGGCTGCGCATTGCTTCGATGCAATCGCCACGCAAAATCTGGTCGAGCGGCAGCGCAACCGGGGGCGGCAGGGCTCTTGCCGCCGGTGCCGCGCGCGTGCGCACCTTCAGCGCTGTGGTCGCCATACTCGTCAATGCCCCCATGTCCGAAGCGCTTAGAGTGAGTCAGTGTGAGCCCCGCGTCAAGCCGCGACTCGCCGGAATTCTTGGGCTCCGATGGTTAAGATGGCGTTAGCGGCATTGGAACGAAACGGGATCGACACCAGATGTTGAGTCCGCCGCGCCGGGCGGGACTCGATATGTCGTGGTGTGGCTTCGTGGACTCGGACGCGAAAATAATTTCAGATCGCCAGCACCAGTTGCGCCACCGGGGCAAAGCTGCGGCGATGAAGCGGGGTCACGCCGTGCCGTTGCAGCGCGTCGAGATGCTGGCGCGTGCCATAGCCGGCGTTGCGTTCCCACCCGTAATGCGGGTGATCGCAGGCATGTTTGCGCATCAACCGGTCGCGGTGTTCCTTGGCGATGATCGAGGCGGCCGAGATGCACGGTTCGATCGCATCGCCGCCCACGATCGGCCGCGCGGGCCAGGTCCATTCGGCGCAGCGGCCATGCGGCGTCATGTTGCCGTCGATCAGCACTTCATCGGGATGCGCGCCGAGTTCAGCGCACAGCGCCGCCACCGCGCGGGTCATCGCCAGCATCGTCGCCTGAAAAATATTGATGCGGTCGATCGTCTCGACATCGGCTTCGCCCACCGCCCAGCGGCAACCGGCCATGATCTCGGCTTCCAGCATCGCGCGGCGCTTGGCCGAAAGCACCTTGGAATCGGCAAGGCCCTGCGGCGCGGGATCGCACAGCACCACCGCCGCAGCCACAACCGGCCCGGCCAGCGGCCCCCGGCCCGCTTCATCGACCCCGATTATGAGGCGCCCTGCATGGATGAACGTAGTCAGAAATCGCGGCTCCAGCGCATCGCCACGCCCTTGTCGACCGGCAGCGCGGCGTAATGACCGGGCTGGCGCCGGATGAACAGGCTGCTGGCCAGCGCTCCCCGCCATAGCGCCGTCCGCCAGGCCAGTTCGCCGATGATCTCGCGGCCTTGCGGTGCCAGCGACAACCGCTGGTCGGCGAACGTCGCGCTGCTGGTTTCGTAGGAATAGTCGATCGGCAAGCGCAACGAAACGCCCCCGCTTTCCACCCGCAACGGCTGTGCAATGCGCAAGCCCACGCTGTCGGATGCATTGAACACGCCTTGGCGCATGAGATCGACCGACCAGGCCGAACTCAGCAAGCTCGATCCGCTGCCGAGCAATGCGTTGCCGCTTGCCCGCGTCCAGCCCAACTGCCCGGCCGTGCCCAGCCGCCAGCGCGGTGCCACTTGCCAGCCGAGATTGCCTTCGCCGAACAGCGTGCTGGCGCCGCCACCGCCCAGCGAGTCCGAGAACCGTGCGCCCAGCACCGTGCGATCTTCGCGCAGCAGGCTGAACCCGAACGCGGCGTCGAGCGCGCCGAAGCGCCGATCCACCACCGCACCGATCCGCGCCATGCCATAGCGTTCGTGCCGGCGTAGCTGAGTATCTGCATAAGCGATCGGAGTGGTCACCACGGCGCCGCTTTCGGCGCTGACCGTAAGACCCCAGCGTCCCAATTGTTGGCGCAGCGCGAAAGCCCCGCCGATGTCCTGCCTGAAGCCTGAATTGGCCGTGCCGCTGCCCGCGATCATGAACGCTGGCTCGTCGTGCCCGACCAGGCTGCCGACCAGCCCGCGTGCGTCCTGCCGAATGCCGAACGCCAGTTGCCGCCCCGGCGCGATCCGCGCGACAACGCTGGCGGCCAGCACTTGTGCCACCCTTGCATCACTTGCGGAAAGGCTGAGCGGGCCGGCCAGCGTTCCTTGCCGTCCGATCGTGAACGCCACCGACAGCGCGCCATTGCCCAGCGCCACCGACCGGCCACCGAGCGCGAGCGAATTGTACAAGTGCTGCTCCAACTGCGCGCTGCGGATCGAGTGCGCCAGATCGACCGCGAAGGCGCGGCGATAGCCATCGAGGATCACCGTGCCGAGCGACCCCGCCTTCGCCGCCGCGTCGCCCATTGCGGGCGACAGCGCCAGGCTGGTGCTGCCCAGCGATACCGGCACCAACGTGCCCGCCAGCGACAGCGTGCCCTGCGGCGAGAAGGCTGCCGCGATGTCGAGAATGCCGCGCCCGTAGATCGCGTCGGTGCCCACCGTGCCCGCATCGCGCGCGGTGCGCAGCAGCAAGTCGACGATCTGCGCGCCGGTCAGGTTCGGGAACGCCTGCGCCAGCAGCGCGACGGCGCCAGTGATCTGTGGCGCGGCAAAACTGGTGCCCGAACCCAGTGTCACGAAGCGCTGGCCATTGGTGGTGGTGATCTGGATCGTGCTGCCGCTGTAGACACAGCACAACCTCTGGCCCAGCGCGGCCAGATACCACTGCGATTCGGCCCCGGCGCGGTTGCTGAAGGTGGAAATCGTGCCGGTGTTGTCGACCGAGCCGGCGATGATCACGTTGGTGCCGCCCGCCATCTGGATGGTGGTGGCGAAAGGATCGGGCTGGGTGCCGTCCTTGGTCGGGTCGGTGCTGGCGCCGTCATTGCCGGCGGACACGACGACCACGATCCCCGCCGCCGAAGCCCGCCCGATCGCGTTGGCGAGCGTGCGGTTGATCACCGATCCGCCAAGCGAAATGTTGATGACCCGGGCGCGTGCGTTGACCGCGGCATCAACCCCGGCCGCGATATTGTTGTCCGAAAAGGTGCAGCCGGTGTCCTTGTTGCCCGTCACCGCAGTGGCGCAGGTGCCGGGAGTATCGGCGCGCAGCACCTGGATCGTCGCGTCGAAGGCGATCCCCAGGATGCCGCTGTCGTTGCGCGCGGCGGCCGCCATCAGCGCGATGAAGTTGCCGTGATCATCCTCGCCCTGGATGCCGCGGTTGCCGACCACATCGGCCGAAGCCGAACTGATGCGCCCGGCGAATTCGGTGTTGGTGGTGTTGATCCCCGAATCGACAATCGCCAGCGTCACCCCCGCCCCGGTCGCGCCCTTGCTCCAGGCGGTAATGGCGCCGTGGAACTGTGGGCCATCGGATTGACGATATTCAGCGGTATCGAACGCAGCCGTCGGTGTGGGTGTGGGAGTTGGCGTCGATGTGGGGGTTGGAGTTGGGGTTGGGGTTGGAGTCGGAGTCGGAGTCGGAGTCGGTGTGGGAGTTGGCGTTGGCACGGGTGTCGGTGTCGGCGTGCTGACCATACCGCCGCCGCCCCCGCCGCACGCCGAAAGCAACGCAATCGGCGCCACTGCAAGCGCGCTGAACCAGCGCCTTGCGAGTGCCGGCTTGCGCATGGGCCCTGCGGTCATCTCAAACACTCCTGTTCAACCCCGGCGCCCAACCCCGGCACCTGACCCCCGGCGCCTGACCCCGGTCAGCTTGCGCAAAGTACCGATCCGATAGTCATTCTGGTCGCTTGGCTGTAGCAAGGCAATTCGCGAAATCGACCAGTACCCGGCTTTAACAAGCCAAAGTCGATGGTTTGCCAATGAACGGTAAGGATTACCAATGGGTTTTGACGCCGACGCGGTGGATTGCTGGATCTTCGACCTCGACAACACGCTCTATCCGCCATCGACCCGGCTGTTCGACCAGATCGACGTGAAGATGGGCGAATATATCGCGGAACTGCTGGGTTGCGACGCCATCGAGGCGCGGCGCATCCAGAAGCTGTATTTCCACGATAACGGCACCACGCTGGCGGGCCTGATGCACAACCACGATGTCGATCCGTTCGATTTTCTGGGCTTCGTCCACGCCATCGATTTTGCCCCGCTTGCCGCCGCGCCGCGCCTGGCCGATACGATCGCGCGGCTGCCGGGCCGCAAGCTGGTCTGCACCAATGGCGATGCCGACTATGCAGGCCATGTGCTGGCCGCGCTCGGGCTCGAACACAGCTTCGAAGGGCTGTGGGACGTCCACGCGATGCACTACCGCCCCAAGCCCGAACGTTCGGCCTATACCGGCATGATCGAGGCATTCGGCATCGACCCTGCGGGCGCGGCGTTCGTCGAGGACATGGCGCGCAACCTCACCGTGCCCAAGGCGCTGGGGATGCAGACGGTGTGGATCGACCTTGGCACCGACTGGGGCGACCGTGCCAAGGACGACGCCGCGATCGACGTGGTGATCGACGATCTGGCGCGCTGGCTGGGCACGCTTGTCGAACTGCCACCGACAAGCTAGGCGCGCCCGACGAACAGCAGGGGATTTGCGATGACCGCCCAACTCGAAGCCGCAATTGAACGGGCGTGGGACGCGCGCGACACTGTGAACCCCGGCAGCACCGAGGTGCGTGGCGTCGTCGAACAAGTGCTCGAACTGCTCGATGCAGGAACCTTGCGCGTCGCCGAAAAGGTCGATGGCGCATGGGTGGTCAACCAGTGGATGAAAAAGGCGGTGCTGCTGTCGTTCCGGCTTAACGACAACGTGGTGATCGAACAGGGCGCGGGCGGCGCTCCGGCGTTCGACAAGGTGCCTTCGAAATTCACCGGCTGGGGTGAGAACCGCTTTCGCGACGCCGGCTTCCGCGTGGTGCCGGGTGCCGTTGCGCGGCGCGGCGCGCATATCGCCAAGGGCGTGGTGCTGATGCCCAGCTTCGTCAACATCGGCGCCTATGTCGATGAAGGCACGATGGTCGACACCTGGGCCACCGTCGGTTCGTGCGCACAGATCGGCAAGAATGTGCACATTTCCGGCGGCGCCGGCATCGGCGGCGTACTCGAACCCTTGCAGGCCGGCCCGGTGATCATCGAGGACGGCGCATTTATCGGCGCGCGCAGCGAAGTGGCCGAAGGCGTCGTGGTCGGCCAGGGCGCGGTGCTGTCGATGGGCGTTTATCTCGGCGCGTCGACCAAGATCGTCGACCGCGCGACCGGCGATATCCACATCGGCCGGGTGCCGCCTTACGCTGTGGTCGTACCCGGTGCGATGCCTGGCAAGCCGCTGCCGAATGGCCAGCCGGGGCCCTCGCTGTACTGTGCGGTGATCGTCAAAACGGTCGATGCGCAGACCCGCAGCAAGACTGCAATCAACGAATTGCTGCGCGACTGAACCTTCGGGACGGTATCCCGCACGGAACAGCGCCATCATCCATGCGTAGTTGCCTTGACAAGTCCGCCGGCCTGGCCGCGGGCAGCATGCAAGGATACAGGCCATGGAACGGCACGGAGAAGAAATTCACATCACCACTGAAGAAGCGCGAGGTGGGCGAACAACCAAAATCATGCGCTTCGTGCTGGCGATCAGCGTGTTGCTGGCGATCGTCGCACTGGCGCTGGTGTGGGTCGCGACGAGTTCGTCGAAGCCCGATATCAATCAGGCCACGGCATCGGAACCGGCTGCGGTCGCATCGCAGTGATCGGGCAGTGATCGGGCAGTGATCGGGCGCTGATCGGGCGCTGATCGCCGAAAACGCCGCCAATCGCCACTATGCCACGGTATTTTGCTGCAACTGCGAACGTTCTGGCGTGGCACGGGACCGGCTGGTCGCAACAATTGCCGATTTAAGTGGAACCGCCTGGCCGTTCTAAGGTTCATGTAAGCGGTTGGTACGACAAGGATGCGTGCCACATGAGGTCGCAATCATGGTCAATCGCCCTATCGCCGTCGTGTCGGAAGACACAGCTAGCCAGCCTTCCGCATCAACCGTCCGCTTCGTCCTGGCCACGGGATCGCTGATGTCGTTCTTTGCGGTCGCTTCGGTCTGGATCGGTGAACTTCTGGGCGGTTGATCCACTCGACTGACATCCACGACTTACGGCACGGCAGGACTTACGACGCGCCAAGACTTACGGCACGCCAAGACTTACGGCACGATTGACTCGTCAACGGCATCGGCCGACCCTCGCGGGCGATGAAACGATCCCGAATCCGAACCACGCTGATGTGGGTACTCGCGGCGTTCTATGCGTTCGCAGGGATTGTGCACCTGACAGCGCCGCAACCATTCCTGCGGATAATGCCCGACTGGGTGCCTTCGCCCGGGCTGGTTGTCCTGCTGACCGGGGTGGCCGAATTGCTGGGTGCGATCGCGCTGGTCCAGCCGTTCGATGCACGATTGCGCAAGGCTGGCGGATGGGGCCTGGCGCTTTATGCAGTGTGCGTATTCCCTGCCAATATCAACCACTTCGCGATGGACATGGCAAAGCCCGATCATGGTATCGGGCTGGGTTATCATGTCCCGCGAATATTTGCGCAGCCGCTGCTGGTGTGGCTGGCGCTATGGGTTTCGTCCGCGATCGAATGGCCGTGGCGGGCACACAGCGCACGCGGCTGACCGGTCACGTCAAGCGGCGGGAGCGCTTTCGCGCCCCCGCCGGGGTTGGATCCATGCCGAACGGTGCGTTCAGGCGTCGACGGTTGTCCGGTCAGCCACAGGCAGCGCGGGTTCACGCGGGGCCTGGAAGTTGCGCCAATCGAAACCATCCTGGCCCGGCTGCTGCTGTTCGTTTTCACGCGCCTGCAGGATCAGCCGGGCGCGGCGACGGCGCCCCTTGGCCGTGGTGAACGGGTTGGCCGAATCGGGCGCGGCGGCCACCATGCGATCGATCAGCCGCTGGCGCGCTTCGCCGGTGGGGACCGGTCCATCGGGCATTGTCACGCCCCGGCTCGGCACTTCGGCGGTTTCCGCAAGGTCGTAAGTCGCATATTCGGGCGCGGTCATGGCAGGAACGGCGGCGCCGGTAACGATCGGATCGATAATCGCCGGAGCCTCGTCTTCAATGACAACCTTGCGGCGCCGGCGGGCTGCGAACGCCCCCAGGCCGACGACACCAAGCGCCGCTAGTGCGCCAAGCCCGACCAGCGAACCGTTATCCGACGATTGCGCCGCAGCGGGCTGTGCCGTCGTTGCCGGCTGCGCTTGATCCGGCGCGGGTGTCATTGGCGAAGGTGCCGGGGAAACCGGAAACTGCGGCATGCTCACGGGCTTGGCGGCGGCAATTGCCGGAATAGCGCCGGTGGCGGTAGCCCTGACCACTCGCAGTGCGGGGGTTGAGCGACCTACGGGTTCAACGCGCGCCCTTGAAGTGGCGCGGGCTGGTGCGTCGCTTGCCGAATCAAGGGCGGGAGTGTCGACGGGTGCGGGTGCGACGGACTGGACGGTCGCTACAGGCGGAGAAGCCGCCGGTTGCGCCGATAGCACGATGACAGGGGCCGGATCTGCAACTGCTGTGGGCGGTGCAGCGTTGTTGATCTCCTGCGCAAACAGCGGGGTTGAACAGAGCGCAAACGACGCGGCAATCGCGTGGAATCCGCAAGACGAGCGGTTGATACGGTTGGTCATGACAAAACAACCAATCAACACCGACATGGATGCAACAGTGTTTTCAGAAAGCGCCGAAGCGTGGCGATAAAGTGGTTGAAACGATTTTCTTTGGATTTCATATGAACGGCGGATTACGATTGTTGAATAGCGCGTTCACATTCGATCTGGCCCATTTTCAATGTTGTCCTGATACGAAACGACGCCGGCCCTCTGTGCGAAAACCGACGCCGTTGCCGTGCAGCAATGTGCGCACGCCTAGCGGCAGCGAACGCCGTTGTTGGTATCGACCGCTGCGCCAACCGCGGCACCTGCAGCCGCACCAAGCAATGTGCCGATCGTCTTGGAACCGCCAGGAGCGATGATGTTGCCAATCACGCCGCCGCTGACGCCACCCACGATCAATCCGGTCGTCCCATCCGAACGGCGGCAGTAATAGCGGTTGTCACGGCCGCGATAGACGCGATCGCCCTCATTGAGGCGGCGTTCGTGGTACCGTGAATCGTCACGGTAGTAATTTTCGGCGTAGTAGCCGCCGTAGCGCGGGTCGTTGCGATTGTAGTCGTAATTGCCGTACTGGCTGTGATAGCTGCGGTCATAATAACCCCAGCCGCCATCGCCGCCTGTTCCTCTGGCATCACCATACATCGTGCTTGCGCAGCCACCCAACAGGGCGGCGCCGCCCACGGCCATCAAAAGTGCAGTTTTCATCGAAAGTCTCCAACCCGGTTGCAGGCCCTTGTCCTGCAGTGCGCCCCGTCTCAATGACTCCAGCAACGGCGAGAGTGGCGGTTGTGTTCCCGCCAACCACCGGAACAACCAGCCTGACCGATCATTGCGCGTCACGAGAGTGGCAACGGAGAGCCGCCCGCTTGCTTCCCTCCACTCTGGCCCACATCCCGGAACCCTTCCCGTCATGCGCATCGCGATCAACTGTCATATCGATTACGACTTGCCCGGATCGACCTCGGTCATCCTCCAGCTCGAAGCTGCGATCGTGCCCGAGCAGACGGTCGAGGATGCCTTCATCGAATTGTCACCGGTAGAGCACTTCGCGCGGGTGCCGGCGCACGACATGGTGGGGGAACGGCTGCTGATGCGCGCCACCAACCGGCTGATCGTCGATTATCGCGCCACGGTTCAGGTCGAACGGGTCTGCGCCGATATCGCCACCCTGCCCGCGGTCGACCTGCACCTGCTGCCGGGCGAAACGGTGCAGTATCTGTTCGGATCGCAATATTGCCCGGTGTTGCCGTTCCTGCGCTTCGTGCAGAGCGAGTTCGGCGAAACCGAGGGCGGCGCCAGGATCGTCGCGATCCGCGATTTCGTCCACGACAAGCTCGCCTATGTTCCGGGATCGAGCGATGCCGAAACCACCGCGCTCGACACATTCGTGCGCCGCGCCGGAGTGTGCCGCGATTACGCACACATGGTGATCGCGCTGGCGCGGGCGTCGAACATTCCGGCAAGGCTCGCCAGCGTCTATGCGCCGGGCGTTACCCCGCCCGATTTCCACGCGGTGGCCGAAGTTTTTGTGGGGGGATCATGGCAGATGGTCGATGCCACGGGCATGGCGACGGAGAATTCGATGGCCAAGATCGGCGTGGGTCGCGATGCCGCCGACGTGGCGTTCCTGACCGCGTTCGCGCCGGTCACGATCAATGCGCAGACTGTGGAAGTGGTTGAGTTGAAGTGAGTTGAAGCCCGGTGAGCGTCGCTCACCGGGCTTAGAAATCGTCAGGCAGACGCGAGGTTCGCGGCCGACTTCTTGCCATTGCGGCCGATTTCGACCTCGTAGGTAAGGCGCTGGTCCTTGTCGAGCGACTGCATGCCGGCGGCCTGGACTGCGCTGATGTGGACGAAGCTGTCTTCGCCGCCGCCATCGGGCGCAATGAAGCCATAGCCTTTTTCGGTATTGAAGAATTTCACGGTGCCGACTGGCATGGAATGTTCCTTTCAAGAACACTTTTGGTAGACCTGCGCACAACGCGTGCGCGGGGTATGCGAGAGGTCGTGCGTTGAAAGGAAGTCGCCGTACTCGGGTGCCCACGAGCGACACGCCGCGCCGAAGTCCGCCAATATCTGACGTCAGCGGCGCCGCCGTAGCACGGGACTTCGCGGCGACCTAGCGCCTTCGCAAGCCCCTTGCCGCACCTCGCTTCCGGTCCGCCGCAACACCGGCCAGTTTTGATCCGAACGGGTTGCGCTTCAAGCGACGGCGGGAAGATCCCCAGCAGCGTCGCCCGCCCCCTCCCCCACCACCGGCCCGAGCAGGCAAAACACGCGGGTCTTGCCGATGCCCTTGAGTTCGGTCTCGCCCTTCGGCTCCATCGCGAAAAAAGGCTTGAGCCGCCAGTACGCGCTTTCGGACACCAGAATCGTGCCGGGCGTGGCATGGCCTTCGATGCGGCTGGCCAGGTTGACCGATTCCCCCCAGCAATCGAAAGCCGGGCGGGTCACGCCGATCACGCCTGCCACCACCGGGCCGACATGCAGTCCCACGCGGATCTGCAGCGGATATTCCATTTCGTTTACAAGTTTCAGCACGCGCGCCTGGATCGCCAGCGCAAACAGCGCGGCAGCTTCGACGTGGTCGGTGCCATCGACGCTGCGCCGAAGCCCCCCGATCGCCATGTAGGCATCGCCGATGGTCTTGATCCGCTCGATCCCCAACCGTTCGGCATCGCGGTCGAAACTCGAGAACAAGTCGTTGAGCACCCTGACCAGATGCGACGGACTGATCTTGCGCGACATTTCGGTAAAGCCCGCAAGGTCCGCGAAGATGATGCTGACTTCGCCATGGAGATCGGCAATCGCGGTTTCCCCCGCCTGGATGCGTTGCACCACCTCGCGCGGCAGCATCGAGTGGAGCAATTCGTCGACACGCTCGCGCGAGGCGACCAGCGCCTTTGTTGCCCGAAACGCCGCGCGGGCTTCGCGCTCGCGCAAGTAGGCCGAGAGCGTGCCCATGCCGATCGACACCAGCGCCGCTATCAGGTTGACCAGCAGCCAGCCCGGCCCGGCATTGTGCGCCAGCAGATGCCCGACGACCACGATCACCATGCTCAGGAACGAACCGATGACCAGGAACCGTGATCGGATCGGAAACATCGTGGTCGTGCCCAGCATCGCCATCGTGAAGGCCAGCGCGGCGTACTGGTAGCCGTGATCGAGCACCGCGTAGATCGTGGCCAGCCCGGTCATCACCAGCAGCAGCATGGTCAGCACGAAGGCTTCGAAATGGCGTTTGCCGAACGGCGTGAAGAGCACGCTGGCCACCAGCACCATCGCCGGCGCCACGAGCAGCCCGCGGATCATGTGCGTGGTGTTCCAGTTGACCGGGTCGATCATCCGGTCCCAGAAGAAAAACACGTAAACGGTCAGCGCGCTCAGCACCATGAAGAGCTGCGATTCACCGACTGTGCGCAGCAGGTAACCATCGGCAAAGACGCGTTCGTCTTCTATGGATGAACAATGCAATCCAAAGCGCTGGAGCAGTTTGAGCACTACGCCTCTCCCTCTCTCCCGCCGTGAAGCTACGCAACAAGCGGTTGCACGACAAGGCGCGATTGCCGCGTGCGGTTCGCGCATGCTTGCGTCGCTGGCCAAGCCGACGCGCACCTGCCATGGCGGCGCGACAATTGGGGACCCTGACGATGGCCGGTGACGACGAAGACTACGTCTATGACGAAGACAGCGGCGAATGGATGCCCGCTGGCGAACTCGCAGCGAAACGCGAGGCGGCGGGTGCGGCCGATGCAATCGAAGTGCGCGATGCGAACGGCAACCTGCTCGCCGATGGCGACCAAGTCGTGCTGATCAAGGACCTGACAGTAAAAGGTGCCGGGCAGACACTCAAGCAGGGCACAGTGATCAAGTCGATCCGGCTGACCGGCGACGCGCAGGAGATCGATTGCCGGTTTGACGGCATCAAGGGCCTGGTGCTGCGCGCGGAGTTCGTCAAAAAGCGGTAAGCGAGGCTGCGATGCATAATGCACTTGGTCCGATCCGCATCCTGGTCGATGCCGACGCCTGCCCGGTCAAGGAGGAGATCTACAAGGTTGCCTTCCGCCGCGAGGTGCCGGTGTCGATCGTCAGCAATTCGCCATTCCGCGTGCCCGCGCACCCGCTGGTCAGCCGGGTGGTTGTGCCGGGCAACTTCGATGCCGCCGATGACTGGATCGCCGAACGAGCAGATGCGCGCGCGGTGGTGGTCACGGCCGACATCCTGTTAGCCGATCGCTGCCTGAAGGCGGGCGCGGTAGTGATCGGCAACAATGGCAGGCCGTTCACGCTCGCCTCGATCGGCGCTGCGGTAGCGACGCGCGCGATCATGGCCGATTTGCGCGCGGGTGCCACTGGCGATGCGATCGGCGGGCCGGCGCCGTTTGCCAAGGCCGATCGTTCGCGGTTTCTGTCCGCGCTCGACGAAGCGCTGGTCATGTTGGCGCGAACTTAAAGGCCCGTAACCTTACGGCTTTGCCACGTCGGCCATGACAACCTCGACGCGACGGTTGCGCGCTTCGCTCGCGCTCAGCCCAGGCAACGGGCGATCGAAACCATAGCCCACCGGTTCGAGCAAGGACTGTGAAATCCCGTTGGCGACCAGGTAATCGACCAATGCGCGCGCGCGACGTTGCGACAGATCGAGGTTGTATTCACGCCCGCCGCTCGAATCGGTGTGGCCGGCAATGATAACATGCTTTCCCGCGAGCATCGGTCCGGTCAACGCGCCGAGCAGCGCTTTCGCCTGGCGTTGCCCTGCCACATCGAGCGAATCGGAAGCGTTTGCAAAGCCGACTGCCAGGCTTGACGATACGATTGCTCCGGTCCGCATCTTTCCTGTTGGACGGGTGGCTACAATCACGCGACTGCGTACCCCCGGCGACGCTGTTTTTGCGCCAGACGTCGCGTAAGTGGCAGGTTTGCTCAGGCTAGACCGCACCGCCAACTTGGTAGCGCCCGTGCCGAGCTGCGAAGCACTGCCACCTTTGGGCATGACCGCGAGGCTGAATTTGCGGCTCTCACCGCGTGCCTGCGCAGGAGCCGCAGCCTCTTCACCGCACGAGTTTGTCAGTTCGCATGTGATCTGCTCTACCGACTTAAATCCGTCCGGTGCGGTTTGGGCATGAGCCGAAGCACCGGCGAGTACAAACGCAGCAGTCAGCAGTAGTCGAGTTGCCATCATGACCGAAGTCCCTGAAAGATTTCGAATAAACCTAAAGCTCGAATCGATTGTTAGCATCGTATAAACCAATATTGTGGCATCCGCTATGCGATTTGTCACATCGCGTCCTGGGCCAAGTTGCCTGCCCCAATTCGGGATGCCGGCTTCGACCGCGAGCTTCGACCGCCCGCCTCGACCGGCAGCCTTCACGCTGCCGACGCCTGAAAGCCGATAATCGTTCGACAAACTTGCGCCGCAGGCCCAAGCCCAGCAAGGGCCTGCCGGCCCGGCAGGAGAAGTGCGATGGCCAAGAGCCAGAAGAAATCGAGCAAAGAAGTGCGCAAGCCCAAGGCCGAAAAGCCCAAGAAAGCAAACGCTTCGAACCCGACCCAGAAAGGCATTGCGGTTTCGGACAAGCCGTCGAAGTAGTGCCCCGGCGCTGCGGCGCCAGCCTCAACGGCGCGTGATCGTCTCGCGGACCGTCGCGACGACCATGCCCAACTTGCGCACTCTCATCACGTTTTGCGACACCTGTCCGCCGGGCTGAAGTGTCAGCACCTGGCTGAAAACCAGGCCGCCCTTGGCATGATAGCGGATCCGCATGCGGCTCCCCGTCACATCGAGCCTGACCGGACCCGAAGCGTCGGTCAGCGTCCCGACATAGTGATCGGGCGCGGTCTGGCGGATGCGCCACTGCCGGGACTTGGCATGATCGCCCTCGGTCGTCACCGTCTGGTCGAGCACCAGCACGCCATCGCCCTGCAACATCCCATGCCCGCTGACATGTATCGACTTTGCCCGCGAAAACATCACCTTGAGCCGACCCCTGCCCTCGGTTTCGCCAGTGAAGAACGCGACAGGATCAAAGTGCGGACCGGCCGCTGCCAAGTCCCGCACGGATGCCGCCGGTGCCCATGCCGTCATCATCGCAAGCGCAGCCGCGCCGATCAAAGGGAGGTGCATGGCATAGTTCCGGGTATCGAGCATGCCCGCAGGATAGCCCGGCGGGCCAGCGGGTCCATTGCCAAATCGCGGAATCTCGGCACCTGCCGCTTCAATCCACATCGGACCAATACTTTCAACATGCAGCGTCAACTAGATCAGTAATCGGCAAACAATTGCATCCAAATGCAATGCAATCGCACGCGGCTTATTGAACAGGATCGCTTTACCTTGGTAACAGTCGAATGTTGCAAGGGAGCGATTCGAAGGTTACACCAATTCGGGGGCAATTCGCGTGGACGATCTGACTGCCAAGGCGGGGCGCATGATCGCCATGCTACTCGACAAGACGCGCTTTCGCGTCTTCAACTGGTCCAACACCACGCAAGCCAACTGTTACTCGCTGGCAATGGCCGATTTCCACTTCCTCGCCAGCGGCCTGATCCGCCCCGGCCCGATCCGCAGCGGTGGCGCAACCGCAGCCTTCCGCCAGATCAGCCTCGAAATCAGCAAGGCCTGCGGGCGCCACGTGCTCACCGCTTATACCGGCCCGCTGATCGAGGCGATCCAGGAACCTGCCAGCATTGTCCTCCCGCCCCGTCTGTCGGAAGACCTGAGTTCGCTTTACGGCCTCCTGGCATCGAGCACCGACGATCTCGACACGATCATCGGCATCCTGCGCCGCTGACGCATGACTGCGCCATGATGGACGACATCCCGATGGCCGCGTAACTTGAACCAGATGGCCTCCGACAATCCCGAGGCGGTTCAGCCCCACTGCATGACCGATCTTCGAGCCGAGCCCGTGGACCAGCAGTGCAGCGGGGCCAAGTTCCCACGAATGCGCCGCGGCCTCAAACTTGCTTTCGATCCTTTCCATAGCGGACTTGTCTTCGATGGCACCCGGCCGAGCCGCACGCGGCGGTGGCACGCCCGGAAAGCCTGGCGCGGCGGGGAGAGCCAAGCCGCTCCGCCGGTCAGTCGTTCCGCACGAAACCGCGCACCGCTCCCGCGACCAGGCCCACCACGAAGCCCAGCGGACCGGTGATGAAGATGCCCAGCATCGGATCCTGGTTGGCATCGGGCATGAACACCATCGGCACGAAGAACCCGCCGGCAAAGCCCAACAATCCCAACCGGAACCCCCAGCGCATCGCTGTTTTGCCGATGCCCGCCATCCTCGCTGCCCCCTCGATCTTTGCCCGGGCTATTGTGGTGCCGAATTCGTAAACACACCGCCAACGCCACCCAAAAGGTGACAAGTTGACGCAATGGACGGTGTCCTGGGGAACAAATTCGCAGGCGGTTCCGCCGCATCTTCCCCTGCTTCCGCTCCCGAAGCCCGGATCACCACCCGACCCGTCATGCCCCCGCATCCGCCTGAGCAGATTTCCACCACGGCCACACGCCTGTCAGCGCAGCCGCCCACGCCGCATCGAACCCCGAACCCCGCTGCCGCGCGCGCAACCGATAGGCCGAGTTGCGCGACATCCCGACCACCCGCGCCGCCTTGGTGACCGAACGCGTGGCACGAAGCTCCATCAGGAATGCGACCTTCTTGGCGAGGGTCCAGCATTCGTAGTCGGGAGCGGTTGCGGGCGTGGTTTCGGGTTCGGACATGCGCGAGTGCATAACCGATCTGGTTTGTTGTAGGAAAGAAGGAAGATGCGAGGAATTGAGTCCCTCGCGCTCCCCGTCACTGGTGCTAAATCACGGGTGCAGCGTGGTCGCGGAACCATTGGGTCAAGTCGGCTTCGCTCAATTCGCCTGCGGCGAGGGCGACGAATGCGACCACCAGTTCGGCGTCGCTGGCGGTGAGTTGCCAGCGGTTGAGCGCCAGGAAGGTTTCGCCGACTACCGCCGCCATGCGCTTCTTGCTATCGTCGAAAGGATGATTGCGCGCGATGCCGAAGGCATAGGCCGCCGCCAGATCGCACGCGTCGCAGTCTTCGTATACCGCGCGCTGGCGGGCCTGCGCCATCGCGCTTTCGTGCGCACCTGCATCGCGCGTGCCCTCGCCGCCGTCGTGTTCGGCCAGTTGCTCGCGATGCGCCGCTTCGGCGACCGCCGTGGCGACCCACACCCAATCGTCCGCCACGCCTATTTCGCCAGTTCGCCCAGCGCCCGCTTGCGCCGCGCCATCACCTCACGCGCCACCGCCATCTGCGCCTCGAAATCGCCATCGGCCGCAGCCGGTTCGATCCCGCGCGGCGTGGTAACGACCGACACCGTCTCCCCAACCGCGACGCCAAGATGTGCCAACACATCGCGCGGAAAAATCACGCCTGCCGAATTGCCGATCTTGGTGATCTTGAGGGTGACGTTCATCCGAGCGTTATAACGCATGCTTTAAGTGGCCGCAAGGCGGACTACAACTAGAGCTTATTGCACATGTCGCCAGAACTAGTTATTCTAGACATTCAATAATCGACCAAACGTTGCTAACCTATAAATTTTTAATTTACCTATTCATATACGTTTGGCGGGAATATCGAATTCATAAAGCTTTGCAACTCAGTGGACAATTCATTGAGCGAACCTGAAAGAGAGACAATTTTGCCAATTCCAAACATGTATTTCTCTCGCAATTTATGCTCTTTCGGATTTTTTAATTTATCCTGAAGTTCAATCGATGATGGATCATACCTTCGAAATGGCCTGACTCGATGTTTTATATCATTCTGAAAAGAGGCGATTACCACTTCAAGCATCCAATAACCATGAACAAGCTTATTTCGAATTCCTCCGGCAGAATTTAAGCGATCCATTAGCGATGAGCATTTCTCGGCAGTTGTCTCGTCGAAAATTGCTCCGCTTAACTCACGGACTGTTTCAATCTGACCGCGCACCCCAAGATTGCCAGCAAGGGTCGGCATCAGTGACCGTTCGACGCCAAGCATCGAGATCAGCAAATCTCCCAAAATATGCTCCAAGAAGTTCCATTCATCCAAATATCTACCAAGTGCAAGATGAGCTGGATCAATTTCCGGTTCTTGAAACTTTACTTTGTAGATGCCGTCAGGCCCCATGCCACCTTCCCTCGGATCTCCCGGAGGAATCAAGATCGTAGGACAATGCAACTCGTTTAAGACGTAAGCTGTCAGGATTTTGTAATTCGGGTGCATGGGTTCAATCGTAGCTTTCGAAACGTGAAACGCCGATAAACTTCAACGTAGTGGATGAAAATTTCTAGACAATTTCATCAAGGGCGAAGTTTTCAACGGACTTCCAACATGCTTCAAGGGTAGG
Organism: Novosphingobium sp.; assembly: GCF_025351285.1. Taxonomy (GTDB): domain Bacteria; phylum Pseudomonadota; class Alphaproteobacteria; order Sphingomonadales; family Sphingomonadaceae; genus Novosphingobium. Next base: position 17,569 of record NZ_JANXWG010000010.1, on the reverse strand, counting down.
CGCGAAGGCCTACCTATGATGCGATTTCTTTCGGCAAATATTCAGGTTACCGCTCCCGCTCAACCCCACTCACCACCATCACCCCATCCAGCTTCCGCCACACCGTGGCCGACCACCGCTGGCCATTGCTCAACCTCAACACCAGCCGATAGTTCATGCCCGCCACCACCTGCCGCTCGGCGCTTTCGATGCGGCGCAGGCGGGCGTGGTGGGGCAGTCTGGTGAGGGCGGCGCGGGCGGCGGCGCGGACTTCCGGATCGGCGGCGGGCGCGGGGATCGGGCTCCAGCCGCCAGCAATCATCGGCCTTGCCGGTTCGGGTTGATCGGGCGTGGCGGTGGCCGCGAGCGGCAGCGTTATGGCCGCCAGCACGGCGAGGTGCAGAGCCAGCGGGCGGGTCATGGTTGCGGGTTTCCCGGAATGCGGGTCAGCAACGTGCGGTTACGGGTGTGCCATCCGCCCGGCTTGTCCCCAGCCTTGTCCGGCACCTTGTCCCCCGGCTTGCCCACAGTCCGGTCATTTGGCGCGCCGGTGAAATGCACTTCCTTGAGGCTGGTTAAGCTATCGCCATCGCGGCGCGTGGTGACGCGCACTTCGGCGGGTCGGTTGTCGTCGCGGCCCGCTTCGGTTTCGATCACGGTCCAGTGCCGGGCATCGCTGCTGGCGGGATCGAGCAGGACCGTGCTAGTGGACACTTCGGGCACCTCGCCCTTGCGGAACGAGACCGAATGGCTTGTCCGCCCGTCGGTGCTGGCGATCGAAACCGTGGTGATCCGCACGATCTTGGCCTTGGGCGCGGACTTGGGGCCATCGTCGAAATCGGCGGTGCGGATCTGCGTCACACCGTCGCCGCCGTCTGTGACATGGACCGTGACCGGCAAGCCGAACCAGCGATCGGACTGGTAATCGCGGTATTCGAGCTTGCCCTGCCAGTCGCCCAGTTCGGAGCGCCGCACGGCATCCAGCGTGAGCGGTTCGGCAAACGCGGGGGCGCTGGCGAGGAACAACCATGCCGCCCCCGCCAACGCGCCACGCATGGGCCAGTGCCCGGCCATGTTACTCGGCCGGCAGGTAGAGTTCCCCACCCTTTTCCTTGAACACCTCGCTCATCGCTTCCATGCCCTTTTCGGCGTCTTCGGCGGCGATGAAGCTGTCGGCATCGGCGTTCTGCTTGGCGGCGAATTCGCGGACTTCCTGGCTGATCTGCATCGAGCAGAACTTGGGCCCGCACATGCTGCAGAAGTGCGCGGTTTTCGCGCCTTCGGCGGGCAGCGTCTGGTCGTGGTATTGTTCGGCGGTGTCGGGATCGAGCGACAGGTTGAACTGGTCGCGCCAGCGGAAATCGAAGCGCGCACGGCTCAGCGCATCGTCGCGGACTTTGGCGGCGGGGTGCCCCTTGGCGAGATCGGCGGCGTGCGCGGCGAGCTTGTAGGTGACCACGCCGACCTTCACGTCATCGCGGTCGGGCAGGCCGAGGTGCTCCTTAGGCGTGACGTAGCAGAGCATCGCGGTGCCGAACCAGCCGATCATCGCGGCGCCGATGCCGCTGGTGATGTGATCGTAACCGGGCGCGATATCGGTGACCAAGGGCCCGAGCGTGTAGAACGGCGCTTCGCCGCAGACCGCGAGCTGTTTGTCCATGTTCTCCTTGATCTTGTGCATCGGCACGTGGCCGGGGCCTTCGATCATCACCTGCACGTCTTGCGCCCAGGCGCGCTTGGTCAGTTCGCCCAGCGTGTAAAGCTCGGCGAACTGCGCTTCGTCGTTGGCATCGGCGATCGATCCGGGGCGCAGGCCGTCGCCGAGCGAATAGGCGACGTCGTAGGCCTTCATGATCTCGGTGATCTCGTCGAACCGTTCGTAGAGGAACGATTCCTTGTGGTGGCTGAGGCACCACTTGGCCATGATCGAACCACCGCGGCTGACGATCCCGGTGACGCGCTTTGCCGCCAGCGGAATGTAGGCGAGGCGGACGCCGGCGTGGATGGTGAAGTAGTCGACGCCCTGTTCGGCCTGTTCGATCAGGGTATCGCGGAAGATTTCCCAGGTCAGGTCCTCGGCCACGCCGCCGACCTTTTCGAGCGCCTGGTAGATCGGCACGGTGCCGATCGGCACGGGGCTGTTCCGTAAAATCCATTCGCGCGTGTCGTGGATGTTGCGGCCGGTGGAGAGGTCCATGACGGTGTCGGCGCCCCAGCGGATCGACCAGACCATCTTGTCGACTTCATTGGCGACATTCGATGCTACCGCCGAATTGCCGATGTTGGCGTTGATCTTGACCAGGAAATTGCGCCCGATCGCCATCGGTTCGCTTTCGGGGTGGTTGATGTTGCTGGGGATGATCGCGCGGCCGCGCGCCACTTCGTCACGCACGAATTCGGGGGTGACGAAATCGGGGATCGCCGCGCCCCAGTCCTGACCGTCGCGCACATGGTTGGCGATCATCTCGCGGCCGAGGTTTTCGCGGGTGGCGACGTATTCCATCTCGGGGGTAATGATGCCTCTGCGGGCGTAGTGCATCTGACTGACGTTGGCGCCGGGTAGCCCGCGAAGGACTGTCTTGCGCACGCGTGGAAACGCAGGAACTCCGCCCGAGCGATCGGGGCCGAGCTGGCCGTTGTCCTCGGGCTTCACATCGCGCTGGAGCACTTCCTCAACGTCGCCGCGCCCGCGAATCCAGTCGCGGCGCAATTCGGCAAGGCCGGCGGCGATGTCGATGGTGACGGCGCTATCGGTGTAGGGGCCAGAAGTATCATAGACGCGCACCGGCGGTTCGCCCGAAGTGGGTTCGAGCCGGATTTCACGCATCGCCACCTTGAGCGGGCCGACGTGGACTTTGGAGGAGCCACGGATCGGGCCTGTGGTGACGCCGATTTCGAGCTTGGAATTGATGTCGGCCATAAGTCGCACGCTCCTTGGACAGCAGAGCGTGGGAGCCGCGTGGTCGGATGCCGCGAGCCCTCCCTCCGCCCGTGCTAACGGGTTCAGGTTCGACGGGTCGTGGGGTGCGATGCCCACCTCTCAGCCAAGCGGCTCCCCGGGGATGGCGGGCAACCTAGGCGTGCAGGTACAAGCTGTAAAGCGTGCCGGGGCGATCGTGCGGTCGGAAAATCAGGAAGCGCGGCGGCCGAAGCCGCCACCGCGCGCGCCTCCGCCGAAGCCGCCAACGGCTGGGCGGGCCGGCATCGGGCTGGCGGGGCGCAGCGGCATCGGCGCGGCGGCCTGCGGTATCGTTGCACCCGCCACGGTCACTCCGCCGCGCACCGTGACCGCGATGCCACGATAAATCGTCAGCAGCCCGTCATCGAGCGCGGGAACGGCGCCGTTCAGCCAGCTTTTGTCGGCGCTGAACAAGTCGTGCGTGCGGCCGGTGTTGCGATCGTATTCGCCGATGTCGGTGACGGTGCGCGGCAGCGTGGCGCTTTCGGCGCAATCCCAATGCGTCAGCCAGTTGCCGCGGTTGTCGAGTTGGTATTGCGCGTCGTCGTCCACGCCGCGGATCAGCGTGGCGCAGACCGTCAGCGCTACCCGGCGGGCGAGCGCCAGGTCGCGCCCGGCATCTACGCACACGCGCACGTGGCTGCGGTGCGGCGGCGCGGCAAGTTCGCGCGGCAGTGCCTCGTGGCGTCCGTCGATCATGATAGAGAGCTTGCGGCCGGGCATCGCGCCGACCACCAGCTTGCGGCCAGGAAAGCTTTCGCCAGAACCAGTCGGGGCATCGGCCTGCCAGCGGTAAAGCGGAAAATTGTCGGCCAGCGCGCGCTCGATCAAATCACGGCGGTAGGGCAGTGGCCGGGTCGTGGCGACCACCGACAGCAGCGTCAATTCGTCGAGGCCCGGATCGTAGCGGCCAACCGGGACGGCCACCGCAAAGCGCGACGCCGCCACACCCAGCAACCCGGCCAGCGCCATGTCCTGCCCTTGCGCCAGCATCTGCACCATGCGCTGTGCATCGGCGGCGGAGAGCCAGTTGCCGCCGGGTTCACGCTGGAGCAGCGCGCCCTCGCCGCCGCTGGCCAGCAACGGCGTGGCCAGAGCCAGCGTCACCCGATCGAGCAGATCGTCCGACGGACATTCGCCAGCATCGATCCGCGCATGCCACTGGTGCGGCGGCGCCTCACCGGCAAAGCGGTTGGCATTGGCGGTGAGCGTCACCGACAGCCGCGTGGTCGGCGATGTGCCGGTCAAGATCGCCTTGCTTGGAAATTCGTGGATGTTGCCTGGCAGCGGCACGCCCGCCTCGCTCACCGTCCAGCGGAACTGGGGAAGCCCGGCATCGAGCGCATTGCGCACCGCAGCCGTCGGAAACGAAAACTCGCGCGCGAAAACCAGAACTGCCACCAATATCCCCCCGGATCATGCGGACCGCAGGTCGACGTACGGTGCAGGTGTTAACAATCGGTGAGATGATTTCTTCGCCTGATTCAAAACTCGCGAAAGAGCGAGTTTTGAAGCCTGTTCCGAAACGAAGTTTCGGACCAAACAAATCAGCGCTTCACCCTGAACGCAAAGGCCAGGCCGGTGCCGATCACCACCTGATCGTGCGTGCCATTGCTCTTGACCAGCGGCGATCGCGCGGCCGAGCCGACCAGCCGCGAATAGCCGATGCCGAACAGGATCGAGAAGCCGCCGTTGCGCATATCGTGATCGAGATCGTAAGCCGTGAAGATCCGCCCGCCCACGCTGCGCAGGCCGGCGCGCGGCGTGGCTCCGGCTATCACGGTCACCGCGCCGGTGGGGGTGACTGTGTAAGTCTGGTTGGCCATGCGCTGGTTGTAGAAGTCTGCGCTGGCCGAAATGCCGACCACCTGGCCATTGCTGACCGGCGTGAAGTAGTTGATCCCCGGCGCTATCACACGACCGCCGGTTTTGCCGGTCGCGTCCCAGCGTATATCGGTGCCAAGGCTTAGGGTATCGTACTTCGACAGGATGTGCTTGAGCGCGATCGACGCATTGAAGCCAAGTTCGAGGCTGCTCTTGCCCTTGCCCACGCGGACGGGCGTAGGGTCTGAAATCGCGACGGTGCGCGTCCCGCGGTAACGGATCACCGGGCCTAACGAGAGCCCGATCCGCGATCTGCGTGGCGGGATCAGGTTGAGTGCAACACCTGCAGAGCGCGGGCTTATGCCGATACCGTGGATGCGCCCCCCCACGCCGAACGCAGGGATCACGTGGTGGCGGTGCGATCCTTCGTAGGCCGGCAGGACCGCCGCGCCAACGCCGATGATGAGATAGTCGCCCGCATAGATATCGCGTTTCGGTGTGGCGCGTGGCGCGGGTTCTGCGTCCTGTACGCCGGCCTGGCCCACCGCGACTTCGGGCAGCACCGGCCGCGTTACCGACGTATCGGTGTTTTCGGCCGAGGTCACCACCGGCTCGTCGGCAGCGTGCGCTGGGGCGGGCATGGCGCCCATTGCCACTGCACTGGCCACGCAGGCTGTCCAGCCATTTCGATTTATGTGCATGGACCCGTGCGCCCCCGGGTCAGACTGCCAACCCGGTTTTTGCGTGTACGCGAATGTGCGCTTTGGTAAAGGTTCGCTTAACTTTCGTTCTACTTGAAGCTGTGGACCATAATGGGCCAGTGACGTAAGGCAGTGGCGTGAGGCAGTGACGATCAGGCCGTTCAGGCCGCCACGGTTGCGCGCGCATCGCTGGCTTTGGTTTCGTCCGGACCGCCATGCTTGCCGTCGTAGACGAACTCGCTCCCTTCCAGGTCGATCGCGGGGATTTCCTCGCGTTCGCGCCAGTAATCCTGGTTGTGGCGCCATTCGGGCTTGGCCCCGGCGCGCGGCATCTGGCCGATGCCGCGCTGGATATAGCCGGGATTGAAGTTGTCGGGCTCGATCCACGGGCTGAGCGTCATTTCGGCATCCTCGTCACGCAGCGCGACCTCGACCCGTTTCGCGCCGATCCGGTCCATGTGGTTGATCATCCGGCACACGAAATCGCCCAGCATATCCACCCGCAGCGTCCACGAGGCGCGGAAATAGCCCATGACCCACACCATGTTGGGCACGCCGGTGAACAGCATCCCGCGATAGTTGACGGTATCGTGCCAATCGACCGGCTGGCCATCCACCTCGAACGGAATGCCGCCCATCATCAGCAGGTTGAAGCCGGTGCAGGCGACCACGATGTCGGCCTCGATTTCCTGCCCCGAAGCGGTGCGCACGCCCTTTTCGGTGAAGCGGTCGATCGTGTCCGTCACCACGGTCAGTTTGCCTGCGGCCGCGGTCTGGAACAGATCGCCATTTGGGCAGAACGCCAGCCGCTGCTGCCACGGGCGATAATGCGGGGTGAAGTGAGGCTCGAATTCGAAATCGTCGCCCGCGTATTGCCGGATCAGCGCTTTCAGTTCCTCGAACACCACGTCGGGTTCGCTCTCGCAACGCTTGGTCAGTACATCCATGTCGTACATCACTTGCGCGCGCACAACGCGGTGGATGGTCGGTTCATCGGTGCCGATCTGGCGCAACCGATTGGCCAGTTCGTTCTGGTTGGGGGTGGCGAAGAAATAGGTCGGCGATCGCTGGAGCATCGTGACGTGCGCGGCGGTTTCGCCGAACGCCGGTACCACCGTGGCCGCGGTCGCGCCCGAGCCGATCACCAGCACGCGCTTGCCGGCGTAATCGATCGACGGATCCCACACTTGCGCATGGACGAATGTTCCCTTGTAGTCCGACAAGCCGGTCCAGTCGGGCACGTAGGGCGTTTCGTGATCGTAATAGCCCTGGCACATCCACAACAGGTTGGCGGTGAACGTCACGTGTGCGCCATCTGCCTTGCGCGTGGCTTCGACGGTCCACAGGTTGTCCGCGCTCGACCAGCGGCAGGCTGTGATGCGGTGGCCATAGTGGATGTGCGGGGTGATGCCGTTTTCCTCGATCACCTCGCCCATGTACTTGAGGATTTCGGCCGAACTTGCGATCGGCGCGCCGATCCACGGCTTGAAACGGTAACCGAAGGTGTAAAGGTCCGAATCCGAACGCACGCCGGGGTACTTGTGCGTATCCCACGTGCCGCCGAAGGTGTCCTTGGATTCGAGCACCGCATAGCTCTTGCCGGGGCACTGATCCTGCAAGTGGTAAGCCGAACCGATCCCCGAAATGCCCGCGCCGACGATCAGCACGTCGACATGGGTTGCGGCGGCTTCAATCGGGGCAACTGCGTTCATCGACCTCGTTCCTCTCCAGGCAAGGCGGGCCGTTTGCGACTCCGCCGACAGGTGTGATTAACCGAGCGATTAAACACCGCGCATTGATCGCGATCAACCGCTCATTTCAAGCCAGGCCATCGTTACGGCGCGGGACGAGCCCGGTTGGTGCGATCGCATCGGCCACTGCCGGTTGCGCCCGCTCTGCCAGCGGCTTAAGCCTCGATCGGTAATGGCGGCAAGAACGGCAGATATCGCGATCCTGGGTGGCGGGCTCGCCGGCGGGCTGATTGCCATGGCGCTTGCGCGCTGGCGCAAGGACTTGTCGGTGCTGCTGGTCGACGAGGCTGATCGCTTCGGCGGGAACCACTTGTGGCCGTTCCTCGGCAGCGACGTGAGCGAGGCCGGGCGCGCGCTGCTGACCCCGTTGGTCGTGTCCGGATGGCGCGGCTACGATGTGCGCTTTCCCGATCTGTCGCGTGATTTCCCCACGGCGGTTTACGCCGTCACGTCGGACAGGCTCGATGCCGTTCTGCGCCGCGCACTGCCCCCGTCGGCCATCATGACCGGCGCGCGCGCGCTGGCGTGCAGTGCGCAAGCCGCCACGCTGGTCGACGGCACGCGGATCGAAGCGTGCGCGGTGATCGACGCGCGGGGCCTGCGCAACACCACCGCGCTCAGCGGCGGGTGGCAGCGCTATCTCGGGCGGCGGCTGAAGCTTGAACGCCCGCACGGGCTGGTGCGGCCGATCCTGCACGATGGCAGCGTCGATCAGGTCAACGGGCTGCGCTTCGTGACGTGCCTGCCCACCGCGGCCGACGAGGTCCACGTCGAGGACATCTGCTACGGACAGAGCCCGACGGTGGCCGGCGCCACGCTGGCGGCGCGGATCGACGATTATGTGCGCGCGCAAGGCTGGCTCGTGCGCGAGGTGCTGGGCGAGGAGCACGGCGTCCGCCCGGTGGTGGCCGATGGCGAGTTCGACACGTTCTGGCGCGCCAACGGCGGCGAGACCGCGCGCGCGGGCATGCGCGGCGGGCTGTTCCACCCGCTCACCGGCAGCACGCTGGCCGAAGCGGTGCGTTATGCGCTGGCGGTCACGCGGCAGGTTCCGGCCGATGTGGCGAACCTCGACGGAGCGGCGCTCGCGCGCTTCAGCCAGACCTGGGCGCAACGCTATTGGCAGCGCGGCAAGTTCGCGCGACGGCTGGCGGCGATGATTTTTGCGGCGCCCGGACCCGATCGCCAGACCCGGGTGTTCGAAGCGTTCTATCGGCTGGACAATGGCCTCATCGAGCGAATGCACGCCGGCCGTTCGACCGCGGCCGATCTCGCGCGGCTGTTCGCCGGCCGGCACCCGCTGCCGTTGGGCCGCGCGCTGGGTGTGCTTACCGGGCTGGGCCAGACTGGTGAAGCGGGGCCGCAGCCGATTCATGGCGCTGGCCATGGCGCGGGCCCGGCAGCTTGAAGCACGCTTGCGTGATCGGCGCCGGGATCGGTGGGCTGGCGCTGGCGATCCGGTTGCAGGCGGCCGGGGTGCCGACGACGCTGATTGAAGCCGCTGCACAGCCCGGTGGCACTTGTTCGGGGCTAATGCGCGATGGCTTCACGTTCGACTCCGCGCCCGCCGCAATCAACGATGCCGATGGCTTGCGCGCATTGTGGGCGCTGTCGGGCCGCGCATTGGAACACGATCTCGAACTGCTGCCGATCGAGCCATACACACGCTTTTGCTGGCCCGACGGCACGGTGTTCGAGGCCTCTCCCGATCGGGCCGAAGTCCTCGCCGCGATTGCGCGGATCAACCCGGCCGATGTCGCGGGCTACGAGGAACTGGGGCGCATGGTCGCGTCGATCCGCTCCGATGGCCAGGCGCGGCTGGGCAGCGCGGCACTGCTCGAATGGCGGGGTATGGCGCGCAGTGTTCCGGCGCTGCTGCGGCATCAGGCTTGGCGCGCGCTCGACGACATGCTCGACCGGCACGTGGCGAGCGAGAAGCTGCGCCACGCGCTGGGCTATCCGGTGCTGCGTATCGGCGGCAATCCGCTGACGCTACCCACGTTGCTGGCGCTGGGGCTGGCGCGCGATCCGTTCGCGCGGGTGGCGTGGCCCAAGGGCGGCAGCGACGCGCTGGCGGCGGCGATGCTGGCCGAGTTCACGCGCCTGGGCGGCGTGGTGCGGCTGGGCGAGGCGGTCACGCGCATCGCCACGCTCGGCACCCGCGTCACCGGGGTCGAGACGGAGAGCGGCTGGACGGCGCACTTCGACGCGGTGTGCGGCGGGATCGATGCGATGCACATGTACCGCGAACTGCTGGCCGACAATCCGCGCGGGCGCAGCATGGCGAAATGGCTGGGGCGCAAAACCTATAGCCCGGCGCAGTTCGTGGTGCACTTCGGGCTTTCGGGGGCCTGGCCCGGGATCGCGCACCGCACCGTGCTGTTCGGGCCGAGGCATCAGGGCTGGCTGAGCGATCTGTTCGATCACGGCGTGCTGCAGCAGGACTTGTGCATCGAGCTCCACCATCCCAGCCTGACCGATCCCTCTGTCGCGCCCGAAGGCATGAGCGCGTTTTCGGCGGTGGTGCCGGTGCCCAATCTCGGGCGCTTGCCGGTGGATTGGGCGCGGATCGGGCCGGTGCTCGAGCGCCGCGTGATCGAGGAGATCGGGCGGCGGCTAATCCCCGATCTGGAATCGCGCATCGTCGCCCGTTTCCAGCACACCCCGGACGACGCCGCGCGCGACTGGAACAGCCATCTCGGCAGCGCGCACGGGTTGGCACCGGGGTTGCTGCAAAGCGGTGCATTGCGTCCGCACAACCGAGACCCTGTCATCGAAAATCTGTACCTGGTGGGCCCGGACACGCACCCGGGCGCGGGCCTGCCGAGCGTGCTGGCGGGCGCCGAACTGACTGCGACCATGATGATCGAACAATTGCTATGAAGGAAATCTGATGAAGCGCTTGGCAGTCTATTGCGGTTCGGCCAGCCCCGAAGATCCGCGCTATGTCGGGCTCGCCCGCGAAGTCGGCCGCACTTTGGCCGAACGCGGGATTGGCGTGGTCTATGGCGGCGGCAAGCTGGGCCTGATGGGCGCGGTGGCGAGCGGCGCGCTGGCTGCGGGCGGCGAAGTGATCGGGGTGATCCCCGAAGCGCTGGTTTCGGGCGAAGTCGCCAACCACGATTGCACCGAACTGCACGTGGTGAAGGGCATGCACGAGCGCAAGGCCGCGTTCACCGAGCTGTCCGACGGGTTCCTGACGCTGCCCGGCGGGGTGGGCACGATGGACGAGTTGTGGGAAGCGGTAAGCTGGGCGCAACTGGGGTATCATGCCAAGCCGGTGGGCGTGCTCAATGCCTTCGGGTTCTATGACGGGCTGCTCGAATTCAACCGCAAGATGATCCAGACCGGCTTTATCCGCGCCGCGCACGCGGGTATCCTGATCGCAGAGCACGATCTCGACATGCTGCTGACGCGCATGGCCGCACACGAACCGCACCGTCCGATCTTCGCGATGAAGCTGGACGAGTTGTAAGGTTTGAAGGGCTGGTCATTACGACACCGTGCGTGCAAGATGTTTTGAATAACGACGCCTGGAGGGGTGCAAAGGCCATGAAGACGACACGGTTCCTGTTCGCTGGCGCTGCGCTGTGCGCGGTTTCGCTTGTCCTGGCCGGGTGCAACTTGCTGCCGGGCCGCAGCGTGGCGCCCAAGGACGACAGCAAGGTGCCGCTGACCGACGTGCCCGAACGCGTGTTCTGGGGCGATACGCACCTCCACACCTCGAATTCGGTCGACGCCTTCGGTTTCGGCAACCGGCTCCCGCCAGAAGCCGCATTGCGCTTCGCGCGCGGCGATGAAGTGACATCATCCACCGGGCTCAAGGCGCAGCTCGATCGGCCGCTCGATTTCCTGGTCATTTCGGATCACTCGACCGGGCTCGGTTCCACGCAGGCGTTGTATGATGCTCCCCGCTTGTTGATCCGCGATCCCAGGCTGCTGCGCTGGCACGACCTGTTCCACGGATCGACCAAGGATTCGCTGCAAGCCACCGCCGAGATCCTGGCCGCCAAGGGGCGCGGCGAATCGTTCGGCGCGATGAACGATCCCAAATCCTCGGAAAAGCGCACGCGGTCGATCTGGAACGCCAGCGCCGACATGGTCGAACGCTATTACGAACCCGGCAAGTTCACGGCGTTCCACGGCTTCGAATACACGCTGATGCAAGGCGGCAACAACTTGCACCGCAACGTGATCTTCCGCGACGCGATCGACAAGATCAAGACCGTGCTGCCGCTGGATGACAGCGGCCACACCACCCCCGAAGCGCTGTGGGACTTCATGGAAGGCTATGAAAAGGCCACCGGCGGCCACGTGCTGTCGATCCCGCACAACGGCAACTTGTCGAACGGGCTGATGTGGCAACTGGTCGAACCCGGTGGCGGGCCGATGAGCGCAAGCTACGCGCGCCGCCGCGCCAGCCACGAACCGATCGTCGAAATCACCCAGATCAAGGGCGACAGCGAGGCGCACCCGTTCCTGTCTCCCAACGATGAATTCGCAGGCTATGGCACGCTGGGCTGGGACCAGAACAACCTGCTCAACAACCAGCCGACCAAGCCGGGTGATTACGCCGGCAGCTATGTGCGCGAGGCGTTGAAGCGCGGGCTGGCGATCGAGCAGCGCACCGGGGTCAACCCCTACAAGTACGGCGTGATCGGATCGACCGATGCGCACACCTCGCTGTCGACCGCCGACGAGAACAACTTCTTCGGCAAGCATCCGGGCGTGGAGCCGAGCGCGCACCGCGCCAGCGATTCGTTCATTCCAGGCCTCGATAAAGTGCGGATGAACTGGCAGTCGCTGGCCTCGGGCTATGCGGCGGTGTGGGCGCGTGCCAACACGCGCGGGGCGATCTTCGACGCGATGATGCGCAAGGAAGTCTATGCCACCACCGGCCCGCGCATGACCGTGCGGTTCTTCGGTGGGTGGGACTTCAATGCGGGCGATCTCAAGGGCGATTGGGTCCATGCCGGCTACAAGCGCGGGGTGCCGATGGGCGGAACTTTGGCCGCTAAGCCCGACGCGAAGCCCAGCTTCATCGTCTCGGCACTCAAGGACCCCAAGGGCGCCAACCTCGATCGCGTGCAGATCATCAAGGGCTGGATCGACAAGGCCGGCGCCACGCACGAAAAGGTGTTCGACGTGGTGTGGTCCGACATGGACAAGCGCAAGGCCGCCAGCGGGAAAGTTCCGGCGGTGGGTGATACGGTCGATCTGGCCAACGCGCGCTACACCAACACGATCGGCGCGCCGAGCTTGTCAGCGGTGTGGACCGATCCCGAATTCGATCCCAAACTGCGCGCGTTCTACTATGTGCGCGTGATGGAAATCCCCACCCCGATGTGGCCGGCGTTCGATGCGGTGAAGTACCACATCAAGCTGCCCGCCGACGTGAAGGCCAAGGGACAGGAGCGCGCTTATACCTCGTCGATCTGGTATGCGCCTGCCGGCTGAACTGGGGCGTAGCGGGTGACAATGCGGGACCGATTGCGCACGGTATTGCGCGAGCCGCTGGTGCATTTCCTGATCGCGGGGGCGGTGATCTTCGCGGTGTTCTCGAACCTGCCGCCCGATGCGGGTGAGCGGCGGATCGTGCTCAACGAAGGCGCGCTGACGCGGCTGGTGGAACGCTATGTCGAGACCTATCACCGCGCGCCCAGCCCGCAGGAACTGCAAGGACTGATCGCCGACACGGTCAAGGACCAGGTCTATTACCGCGAGGCGCAGCGGCTCGGCCTCGATCGCGACGACGAGATCGTGATCCGCCGGATGCGCGGCAAGATGCAGGCTTTGGCCACTTCGGAAGCCGAGACAAAACAGGCCAGCGACGTGGATTTGCAGGCCATGCTCGATCGCGATCCGGCCCATTATGCCACCGATGTGGTGACCAGCTTCGATCAGGTCTGGCTTGGGCCGGATTCCCCGGCCACACGCGCGGCTGCTGCCGGGGCGGTCGAGCGGTTGAACGCAGGTGCGGCGCCCGCTAGCGTCGGACAGATGGTGGCGCTGCCACTCCATTTCGATCGCGCGAGCACCAGCGACGTTTCGGCGCAATTGGGCGATGAATTCGCCGCCGCGCTGCGCGATCCGCCGCAAGGCCGCTGGACCGGGCCGATCGGGTCCGGGCTGGGCCTTCACGTAGTGCGGGTTGTTTCTCGCACCGTGCCCGCCAAGCCCACACTCGCCACGGTGCGCCAGCGGGTCGAGAATGACTGGCGCGCCGGGATGATCGCGCGTGCGGAAGATGCGGCATATGCCAAGATGCTGGCCGGCTACCAGGTCGAGATCGCGCGGCCCAAATGACCTGGCGCGCGCTTGTGCTGGCTTTGCTGACGTGGCTGGCGATAGCTAGTCCGGCACGCGCCGATGATTTGCGCCCGGGGTTCCTCGAACTGACCGAAGGCGCGCCCGGCACTTGGGCCATGGTGTGGAAGGCGCCGATCCTGGGCGGCCTTGCGGTGCGCGCGCGGCCGCAATTGCCCGCGTTCTGCAAGCTCGATTGGCAACCGCCGCGGCTGGTCGGCGGATCGCTGGTCGAGACCGGCACCGCGCACTGCGCAAAATCACTGGAGGGTGCGACGATCGGCCTTGCGGGCATGGAGCACGGCTTCACCGATGCGCTGCTGCGCGTCGCGGCGCGCGGGACTCCGGTCGAAGCCGCACGGTTGACCCCTGCCCGACCCTTCACCACGCTGTCGACTGTCCCCGACCGGGCCGAAGTGTTGCGCACCTATCTGACGCTTGGCGTCACGCATATCCTCACCGGGTACGATCACCTGCTGTTCGTGCTCAGCCTCGTGCTGCTGATCCGGCGCGGCTGGTCGGTGGCCAAGACCGTCACCGCATTCACGCTCGCGCATTCGCTGACTTTGGCGGCGACCACGCTGGGTCTGTTCGTGGTGGCGCGGCGGCCGGTGGAGATCTGCATCGCGCTGTCGATCGTGTTCCTGGCGGTCGAGATCGTGAAAGACGATCCTGCGCGCCCTCGCTTCACCGCGCGGGTGCCGTGGGCGGTGGCGTTCGCGTTCGGGCTGCTCCACGGGCTGGGCTTCGCCGCCGCGCTGGCCGAAATCGGGCTGCCGCAGGGCGAGGTGGTCCCTGCCCTGTTCGCGTTCAACGTGGGGGTGGAGGCGGGGCAACTGGTGATCGTGGCGGCGGGGTTTGCCGCGTTGTGGCTGGTGGCGCGGGTGACCGCAGCGCACGCGGGCGCGGTGCGGCGGGTGGCGGCTTATGCGATCGGCTCGATCGCCGCGTTCTGGATGATCCAGCGCGCCGTCTCATGATTTTTTTCGCGCCCCTGTAACCACTGACACACCGGCAGCGTATCGCCAGCCGGGAGGGCTTGCCGCGGCGATTGTTCGTGTCATGCTCCTGCGCATCCGAGGGGGACTCGCCGAATGACCGAAGCCGCGCCTGTATTCCGAGAGCCCTTACCCACCGTGGCGCAGTCCGCAATGCCGCCCCCGCCTGCCGAAACCCTGATTTATCGCACCAAGCTGCCCGTTCGGCTGTGGCACTGGACCAATGCGATCACGATTTTCATCATGCTGATGAGCGGGATGATGATCTTCAACGCGCACCCGCACCTCTATTGGGGCAAGTTCGGCGCCAACCCCGATTACCAGTGGCTGTGGATCGGACACATCGGCACGCGCGGTTTCACACGGCTGTTCGGAGTGGAGTTCAACACCACCGGCTTTCTGGGTTTTGCCGGCGGCGTCGCGATGCCGTTCCCGCCGATCCTGACGATCCCGACGACGTACAGCCTGGCCGATGCGCGGCTGTGGCACTTCTTTTTCGCCTGGGTGCTGGTGGTGCCGGGGCTGCTGTTCGCATTGTGGGCGCTGGTGACGAAGCATTTGTGGCGCGACATTGTGCCCAAGGCCAAGGAGCTCGCGCCCGGCCACTTGCTTCACGACACTAAGGAGCACGCGCTGCTGCGCTTTCCCACCGGCGAGGCCGCGCGGCATTACAACGTGTTGCAGAAACTGGCCTATTGCGTGGTGCTGTTCGTGCTGCTGCCCGGCATCGTGCTGACGGGCCTGACGATGTCGCCCTACATGGACGCAGCGTGGCCGTGGCTGCTGACGCTGTTCGGCGGACGGCAGACCGCGCGCTCGATCCACTTCATCCTGGCAACCGGGTTTGCCGGCTTCATCTTTGTCCACCTCGCGGCTGTTGTGGCGGCCGGGCCGTTCAACGAAATCCGCTCGATCATCACCGGCTGGTATCGCCTGCCACAACCCAAGCTTAAGGGAGCGCGCAAGTGAGCCTGATTTCACGCCGCGCCGCGCTGGTTGGTGTCGGAGCTTCGTCGCTGCTGCTGGCGGGCTGCGACAAGATCGTCCAGTCGCCCACCGTCCGCCGCACGATCGGCCTCGGTGAAAAAGCGACGATGACCACGCAGCGGCTGATCGCCGATCGCAACGCGCTGGCGCCCGAATTCGCCGCATCGGACCGTTCGCCGGTGTTCCGCACCAATGGCAACGTGATGCCCACCTCGGCCGAATACCAGGCACTGATGACCGGGCAATTCGCCGACTGGAAGCTCAAGGTCGACGGCATGGTCACCAACCCGATGACGCTGAGCCTCGCACAGATGCGCAGCGCGCCGCAGCGCCGCCAGACCACGCGGCACGATTGTGTTGAAGGCTGGAGCGCGATCGGCGAATGGACCGGGGTGCCGCTGGGACTGCTGCTCAAAACCGCGCAATTGTCCTCGAACGCGCGCTACGTGGTGTTCCATTGCGCCGATACGACCAGCGGCGTTCCCTATTACGAGAGCATCGACCTGGTCGACGCGTTCCATCCGCAGACAATCCTGGCGCACACGCTCAACGGTGAAGCACTGTCGGTCGGCCACGGCGCACCGCTGCGGCTGCGCGTGGAACGGGCACTGGGCTATAAACAAGCCAAGTACGTGATGCGCGTGGAAGCGGTGGCGAGCCTCGATGGCATCCACGGCGGCAAGGGCGGGTATTGGGAAGATGGTGCCGGGTACCAGTGGTACGCGGGGATTTAGCCTTCAAGCCGGGGTGGTGACGGAGGTGCGCCGCGCGCGGTGGCGACCTCGACCAGCGTTTCGATCCGAATGAGGCGCTTGTCGATGCCCACGACTTCGCCGACCACTTGCCTGTGGTTGGCGGAAAGCGTCTGAATTGCGCCATCGAGTGCCGCAATTTTTTCCTGCATGATCAGCAGGCGCTGCACGCCCTTGAGGGCATCGCTCAGGGTGCTCATTTGCGAATTCCCGCCTCGCGCAGCATCCGGTCAACCTCGTCGTTCGTTTCGGCAATCGTCTTGATCGAGCGATCGAGGCTGGCCTGCATCGCGGGCAGCGCTTCGACCAGATGCGCGACGATGGCGGCCAGTTCCGCTTCCTCGGCGCTATCCTCAGCCGTAGTTTCAGATTGCGCCATGTAGCGCGCGGTTGCTTCGCGGACCACGTTGCCCACGGATTCGCCGCGGCTGGCGGCAAAGGCATCGAGCGCGGCCTTTTGCTGGCGGCTGGTGAGGAACGTCACGCGT
Organism: Novosphingobium sp.; assembly: GCF_025351285.1. Taxonomy (GTDB): domain Bacteria; phylum Pseudomonadota; class Alphaproteobacteria; order Sphingomonadales; family Sphingomonadaceae; genus Novosphingobium. The sequence continues at coordinate 824 of NZ_JANXWG010000010.1, read as the reverse complement.
TCGGACTGGGGGGTGCTTGCCATGATAAGGACATGATAAGGTACACACCGACGGGTTGCAAGGCAGAACCGGTCATTCCACCATTTCCGATCCGCTTCCGCCCGCTCAGTGCCCGCAAAAACGATCGTACCGCTCTAAAATTCAATCCGAAATCAGTATCTCGAAGCCAAATGAACCGAAAAATCATGAATTAAAACTGGATATCCTGCCTCAAATCCGGACATGGTTGGCTGAGTAGAATATGGATTTCCCTCTGAAACAGAAAATCCGCCACTTCCTCTCAATTCCACCTTTAACATTGATTGCACTGCGAATTGGAAACTCTCATGCAATTTTCTGAAATTATCTTCCCGCATTCCTAGACAAAAATTGCATACACTTTCATTTGATTTCGCAGGATCGTGCCAATACGTCACCCAGGCGAAATCTGATTCGTCCGTAATAGCTTGCAGCAAAGCCTCGCCTTTCTCCAGCATATTTGAAAGTATTCCCTTCGCAGTTTCGACGGAATAAATTCCGAATGCTCCGCTCGCTTTACTCACGACGGAGTCAAGGGGCCCTCGCCAAGCATCCATTGACCTCCAGTTGACGGCGCGGCCGGAAATTGACCTTTCGGTCGCCGGATAAACCTTAAAGACTGGGCGATCGAGTTCAAAGAACCAGTTCACGTCAATGCCTCACAGCGGAATGTTATCATGCTTCTTCCACGGATTTTCCAACGCCTTGTTGCGCAATTTCCGCAACCCCAGCGCAATCCGCCGCCGGGTCGAATGCGGATAGATCACCTCATCGATAAAGCCCTTTGACGCCGCCACGAACGGGTT
>NZ_JANXWG010000126.1 GCF_025351285.1 Novosphingobium sp. | reverse complement strand
GAACGCGCTGAACCGGGTCATTTAGTCACCAGTGGGGCATAAACCAGCAGCATCGTGCAGCCATTGCGGCTGCCCGCGCGGTGCTGGGTGCCGGGCATCCGCAGCACGAAATCGCCGGGGCCGTAGCTGGCATCGTCGTCGTAGAAATCGCCGTCGATCACGTAGATCTGCTCGATCGTATCGTGCGCGTGCATGTCGCCGAGTGGGCCCGGCGGGACCTTTGAGAGCATGGTTCGATAGCCCGCGGGATCATCGACCAGCGAGCGCAGGAATTCGTCCGGGCGCTCGGCACGAGTCCAGTCAGCGGCGCGGACGATCATGTTGCCGGTCTCGGGCAAGGTCATCAGGCCAGTCCCTCCAGCGCTGCCCGCGACCGATCGACGTAGAACTGCTTGAAATCCTCGACCAGCTTTTCCTCCACCGCATAGCGACCGGGCCGGTAGCCGTCGGTAGCAATGCCCTGGTGATTGAGCATCGAAAAGCGCCCGTCCTGATCGTTGGTGGTGCGCCACAGCGCGGCCAGGTGGTCGGGATCGTAATCGACGCCCTCAACCGCGTCCTCATGCACCAGCCAGCTCGTGCGCAGCAGCGTTTGGTCGGCTGACAGCGGGGTGAGCGAAAAAGACACCACATGGTCGCAGCAGAAATGGTGCCACGAATTGGGCTGGCTCCACACCGAAAGGCTGGAGGTTTCGGGCTCGGTAAACGGCCCGATCAGTTTCCTGCACGCCAGCTTGCCGTCGATCGACTGCGTCACCGCACCATTGGCCAGCGGCAGCCGCGCGACACGGTGCCACCAGCCGTCGGGGAACTCGATCAACTCGCGGTAGATGCCCAGTTGCTGCCACTGCGCGCGCTTGGCCTCGACCATCGCGTCGAACGCCTTGTCATCGACCACATCGGCGTGGCCATCTTCGGGCAAGCCCTTGCCGAAACCATATGTGCCGAGCACGCTGATCAGTTCGGGGTGGCCGGCATCGCAATGATAACACTCGCGATTGTTCTCCATCACGAGCTTCCAGTTGGCATGCTCAACCAGGTTGTCCTGCACCGCAACCTTGCACTTTTCGAGATCGTAAGCCGCAATCTGGTCGGCAATATCGGCCTTCACCCGGTCGATCGGTGGCGGATCGTCGGACAGGCACAGGAAGATCAGCCCTCCGACGTTTTCGAGCGCGACCGGGGTCAGCCCGTTGTCCGCCTTGCTGAAATCGTCGGCCGTGCTGCGCGCTGCCAGCAGTGCGCCATCGAGACCATATGTCCACTGGTGATACGGGCAGATGAGGCGCGGCGCACGACCCCGTTGCTCGGTACAGATCCGGGCGCCGCGGTGGCGGCATGTGTTCCAGAACGCGCGCACCTGGTTGTCGCGCCCGCGCACCACGATGATCGAATTGTGCGCCAGTTCGAACACAAAGTAGTCGCCGGGATTTTTCACGTGCGCGACGGTGCAGGCAAAAAGCCACACCGACTTGAGCATGACCGCGGTGTCGAACCGAAATGCCTCTTCGCTGACGTAAAGATCGCGCGGCAGCGAATAGCCCTTGCGGTCCTGTTGCAACCCCGTTGCGATGCGGTTGTAGAGCGACATCGGTCTAGCTCCTGAGCGCGGTGTTGTCGGGATCGAACGGTGAATCCGCGACTACGGTCGCCTTGTGGCGCTGGCCGAGAATGGTGATCTCCAACTCGGTTCCCGGCTCGCCCAGATCGGGCCGCACCATCACCAGCGCCAGGCTTTTGCCGCAACGCCAGCCATAGCCACCCGAGGTGACACGGCCGACGAGTTCTTCGCCCAGGAAGATCGGCTCGGACCCGCGCGCATCGGCATCGGTCACGCCGTGGACTTCCATTGTCACCAGCCGGTTGGTGAGCCCCTTGTCTCGCCACGCCAGCAGCGCTTCCTTGGCATAAAAACCCTGCTTCTTCAGGCTGATGAAGCGGTCCAACCCACTTTCATAGGCCGAATATTCGATCGAAAGTTCGCGCGGGATCAGCTTGTAGCTTTTCTCCAGCGCCATCGACGTCATTGCGCGTATCCCGAAGGGCTTGATGCCGAAATCTGCCCCTGCTTTCATCAAATGGTCGAAAATATACGTCTGCATTTCAATGGGATGGTGAATCTCCCAGCCCAGTTCACCCACGAAATTCACCCGCAGCGCATCGACTTGCGCCACGCCCAGACTGATCCGCTTGCCCGTCAGCCACGGAAACGCCGCGTTTGACAGATCGGCATCGGTGAGTTTCGCCAGCACATCGCGGCTGCGCGGTCCGGCCAGCACCAGCACACCCATCGCGGTGGTGAGCCGCTCGAACATGACCGACCCGTCGTGCGGCAGCGCCTTGCGCAGGTAATCGTGATCGTGCCGCTCGTAAGCCCCTGCCGAGACAAGATAATACCGCTGCTGTGCCACTTTGTAGACTGTAAACTCCGCGCGCACCCCGCCCTTCGCGGTGAGCAGGTACGACAGCGTCACCCGGCCCACCTTCTTCGGCACGGCGTTGGTGAGCAAGCCATCGAGCCAGCCTTCCGCGCCGGGGCCGGACACTTCGCACTTGGCGAAGGCGCTCATGTCCTGAATACCCACGTTTTCATGGACATGCCGGCATTCGTTGCCAACGTGCTCGAAGTAGTTCGAGCGGCGGAACGACCATTTCTCGCGGACCGGCTCGCCCTCGACCACCGGATGGTTGTGCTTCAGCAGCACGTCGGGCTTGGCCAGTTCCGCCTCGCCCAGTTCGTAGCCCGCAGGCGCGAACCAGTTGGGCCGTTCCCAGCCCACGACCGATCCGAACACTGCGCCCAAGTCCTTCATCCGATCGTAGCAGGGCGAACGGCGCAAGCCCCGCGCGGCCTCTCGTTCTTCGTCGGGATAGTGGACGGCGAAGACTTTTGCGTAAGCTTCTTCGTTCTTCTCAATCAGGTAGCCGCGTCCGGCGTAGTCGCCGAAGCGGCGCGGATCGACGCCCATCATGTCGATCGTCGGTTCACCGTCGACGATCCAGTGCGCGAGTTGCCAGCCCGCTCCGCCCGCCGCGGTCACCCCGAAGCTGTGGCCTTCGTTGAGCCAGAAGTTCTTGAGCCCCCAAGCCGGACCGACGATCGGCGATCCATCGGGCGTGTAAGCGATCGCGCCGTTGTAGACTTTCTTGATGCCCACTTCGCCGAACGCCGGCACGCGTGCCATCGCCGCGAGGATGTAGGGTTCAAGCCGTTCGAGCGCATCGGGGAACAGTTCGTATTCGCTGTTGGCGGCAGGGCCGTCCTTGTAGCAGGCCGGAGCGCCCAATTCGTATGGCCCGAGCAGCAGCCCGCCGGCTTCCTCGCGCATGTACCACGAAGCGTCGCTCTCGCGCAGCACGCCCATTTCGGGCAGCCCTTGCCGCTTGCGCTCCATGATCGCGGGGTGCTGTTCGGTGACGATATACTGGTGCTCGACCGGGATCACCGGAATATCGAGCCCGACCATCGCCCCGGTCGCCCTCGCGAAATTTCCCGAGCACGAAATGACGTGCTCGCAGGTGATGTCACCCTGATCAGTCGAAACCAGCCATTCGCCCGAGGGCAACCGGGTGATGCCGGTGACGGCAGTGTTCCGCTCGATCGTCGCGCCGCGCTGCCGCGCGCCACGGGCCAGCGCCTGTGTCAGGTCCGCGGGTTGAATGTAACCGTCAGCGGGGTGGCGGATCGCGCCGATGATGCCGTCGGTGTTGCACAGGGGCCAAATGTCGCGGACCTGATCAGCAGTGAGGAAATCGACTTCGACGCCGATCGTTCGCGCGATCCCGGCGTAGTAGCGATATTCGTCCATGCGATCCGGGCTGGTGGCCAGCCGGATATTGGAAACTTGCGAAAAACCGACGTTCAGTTCGGTTTCCGCCTCGAGGCTGGGGTATAGTTCGACTGAATACTGGTGCAGCTTGCCGACCGAATAGCTGAGGTTGAACAACGGCAGCAGCCCGGCCGCGTGCCAGGTCGATCCCGATGTCAGTTCCTTGCGTTCGAGCAGGACAGAGTCGCTCCAACCCAGCTTTGCCAAGTGGTAAAGCGTCGACACACCCACCACGCCGCCGCCGATTACCACTGCCCTTGCCGTCGATTTCATGGCGCCCGCCCGTTGGATCTGATCGATTTCAGCCCGTGATCGTGATGCTATGTCAGGCATGCGGTGCGGCCGACAACCGCCAACCGCAGCCATGGCACCACTATCGAGAAGTCTAATGGATCAGTTTAGCAAACGTGATGTTGTGGCAACGGCATTATTGTCCGTGGCATCTTGCGCATAACCCCGCCATGATCGCCACCGCAACGACGGCGCAAGCTGTCACCGACGGGGACCACGATTGACCACACTTGCCAATCCGCTGAGCGAGGATCGCGCTGCCGATCAGCTCAGCCGCTCGCTTAAATCGCGCCACGTTTCGATGATCACGTTCGGCGGCATCATCGGCGCCGGGCTGTTCGTCGGTTCTTCCACCGCGATCAGCACGATCGGGCCGGCGGCGGTGCTGAGTTATGCGCTGGCCGGGTTCCTGGTGTTGCTGGTGATGCGGATGATCTCCGAAATGGCGATCGCGCTGCCCGGCGTGCAGACCTTCCCCGATTTCGCACGCGAGGGCATCGGCAACTGGGCCGGGTTCCTAGTCGGCTGGCTTTACTGGTATTTCTGGGTGGTGGTGATCGCGGTCGAGGCCATCGCCGGCGCCAAGATCATCTGTGCCTGGTATCCGCAGTTCGCGGTGTGGCAAGTGGGCGTGGTGCTGATGGCGCTGCTGACCGCAGTGAACTTGCTGTCGGCGCGATCGTATGGCGAGTTCGAGTTCTGGTTCGCGTCGGTCAAGGTGGTGGCGATCATCGTGTTCATCCTGGTGGCGGGCGCCTTCGCGACCGGGATCACTTCGCCGACCGGATCGACCTTCGGCAATCTCACCGCGCATGGCGGGTTCGCGCCGGCGGGCGTGACGGCGGTTTTCGCCGGCGTGGCGACCACGATCTTCTCGTTGTGCGGGGCCGAAATCGCCACGCTGGCGGCGGCTGAATCCGATGAAGGCGTCAACACGATCGCGCGCATGACGATTTCGGTGTCGGTGCGCATCCTGGTGTTTTTCGTGCTGTCGATCCTGATGATCGTGGCGGTGGTGCCTTGGAACGAGATCAAGGTCGGTGTATCGCCCTTCGCTCACGCACTGCGCACGATGGGCTATCCGGCGGCCGATCTGGTGATGAACGCAATCGTGCTGGTGGCGGTACTGTCATGCCTCAATTCGGGCATCTACATCACCAGCCGCGCCATGTTCGGCCTCGCGCGCAATGGCGATGCCCCGGCTTCGTGCGTGACGTTGAGCAAGGCGCGCGTGCCGGCGCGCGCGATCCTGATTGCCAGCCTGTTCAGCTATGCCGCGCTTGCCGCATCAGTCTTGTCGCCCGACCGGGTGTTCAACTTTCTGGTCAATTCCTCGGGCGCGATCATGCTGTTCATCTACATGCTGATCGCGATCGCGCAGTTGCGCTTGCGCACCCGCTTCGAAGCCGAAGCACCACAGGTGCTCAAGCTGCGCATGTGGTTCCACCCGTATGGCACCTGGGCAGCGATTGCCGGGATGGCAGGCGTGCTGGTGCTGATGGGGCTGACAGCCAGCCACCAGGTCGAACTATGGGCAAGCGTGCTGGTTACGGCCGGATTTGCAGTTGGCTACTGGGTGAAGCTGCGTTTTTCACAGGCGGCGTAGAAATTTTTCCGATCGCCATATTCTTTTCAATCGAAAGCCGGTGCCCGATCGCGTCATGATCGGCGATTGCTGGTGGCGGGGAGAACTTGGCGTGAAACTGGAAAACGATCCGCTCGCAGCATTCTGGATGCCGTTCACCGCCAACCGCGCTTTCAAGGCCAACCCGCGCTTGCTCGCCTCGGCCAGCGGCATGCATTACACCAGCAGCGACGGGCGGCAGTTGCTCGATGGCACGGCTGGCCTGTGGTGCGTCAACGCCGGGCATTGCCGCGCACCGATCGTCGAGGCGATCCGCAAAACTGCGGGCGAACTCGATTTTGCGCCCACGTTCCAGCTCGCGCATCCGCTGGTGTTCGAACTGGCGACGCGCGTGGCGGCGCTTATGCCCGAGGGGCTGGACCGGATATTCTTCACCAATTCGGGGTCTGAATCGGTCGACACCGCGCTCAAGATCGCGCTGGCCTATCACCGTGCGCGCGGCGAAGGAACGCGCACCCGACTGATCGGGCGTGAACGCGGCTATCATGGCGTGGGCTTCGGCGGGATTTCGGTTGGCGGGATCGGCAACAACCGCCGGCAATTCGGCAGCCTGCTGACCGGCGTCGACCACTTGCCCCACACGCATGACATGGCCAACGCGTTCACGCACGGCCGCCCAACGCATGGCGCACACCTTGCTGACGACCTCGAACGGATCGTCGCACTGCACGGCGCAGACACGATCGCGGCGGTGATCGTCGAGCCGATGGCGGGCTCTACGGGCGTGCTGATCCCGCCGATCGGCTACCTCGAACGGCTGCGCGAAATCTGCACGAAGCACGGCATCGTGTTGATTTTCGACGAAGTGATCACCGCCTTTGGACGGTTGGGCGGCGCCACGGCGGCCGAAGTGCTGGGCGTCACGCCAGACGTGATCACGATGGCCAAAGGGCTCACCAACGCCGCAGTGCCGATGGGCGCGGTGGCGTTCAGCCGCGAAATCCATGATACCGTCGTCGAAAGCGGGCCGGACGGGATCGAACTGTTCCACGGCTACACGTATTCGGGCCATCCGCTCGCCGCTGCTGCGGGCCTGGCCACTCTCGATTTGTACCGCGACGAGGGACTGTTCGAGCGCGCCGCAGATCTATCGGGCTATTGGGAAAGCGCAGTCCACAGCCTCAAGGGCAAACGGCACGTGATCGATGTGCGCAACCTGGGCATCGTCGCGGGCATCGAGCTCGAACCCCGAGCCGGACAGGTGGGCAAGCGCGCGATGGAACTGTTCCACCGCTGCTTCGACACCGGCCTGCTGATCCGCGTAACCGGCGATATCATCGCGCTTTCGCCGCCGCTGATCCTGGAGAAGGCGCATATCGACGAAATGGTCGGGCGGATCGGCGATTTGCTCGAAAACGTCGACTAGACCAGCACCACCTTGCCGACATGGCGCTTGGCCAGGAACGATTCCTGCGCCGCGACGATCTCCGCTCGCGGATAAGTTGCAGCCAGCACCGGCCTGATTTCGGCGCGTTCGATATAGCCGACGAGGTTCGCGAAGACCTCTGGCTCCAGTACGGTGCAGCCGATCAGGAGCAGATCCTTGAGGTACAGCGTCCGCAAGTCGAGGTTTACGATCGGGCCGGAAATCGCACCCGCGGCCGCGTAACGCCCGCCGGGCTTCAGAGCCTGGAGGAGCGACGCGAACAGCGCGCCGCCAACGACATCGACCACCGCATCGAAGTGGCTCTCGCCGAACAACTTCACCAGATCTGCATCGCGCGGTACGACGCGATCGGCGCCCAACGCCTTGACCGCGCTTGCCTTGTCACCGCCCACCATCGCGGTAACCTCCGCGCCCCGCCGCCGGGCAAGTTGCACGGCGGCCGACCCGACCCCGCCCGACGCGCCGGTGATCAGCACGCTTTCGCCTGCCGCCAAGCCGATCCGGGTCAGCATGTTTTCGGCAGCCGAATAGGCGCAAGGAAAGCTCGCCAGTTCGGCATCGCTCAAGGCGCTGTCGATACGGTGCGCGTGGACCGATGGCGCGCGGGCATAATCGGCAAAGGCGCCGTCAACTTCAGAGCCGAAATAGACGACATCGAAGCGTCCTTCACCGCGAAATACCGGTTCGACCAACACGCGCTCGCCGATCCGAGCATGGTCCACGCCAGCCCCCACTGTGACGATCCGGCCGCAGGCATCGGCGCCCTGGATGCGCGGGAATGCAAACGCCGCGCCCGACCAGCCATCATCGAGGGCATCGGTAAAACCGGCCGACCCGCCGGCCTCGGTCGCATCGCTCACTGCCTTCGAATACCAGCCGATCCGCGTGTTGATATCGGTGTTGTTGACCCCCGCAGCGCCGATCCGGATCAGGACTTCGCCGGCCCGTGGATGAGGCACCGGCACATCGTCGCGGAACTCCAGCTTGTCGTACCCGCCGTTGCCGGTCAGCAGAACGGCTTGCATGGTTCCGGGCAAGGTCATTTCTCGGCGGCTGGCCCGAAGTGGTTCAGATACCATTGCTGGAAATTGATCACGCTGCCTTCCTGGTCCGAATAGCGCCCGGGCTGGTATCGGCTCGACATGATCCCGGCCTGGTTGGCTTCGGTGATCACTTTGTCCTGCGTGGTGGTGGCATGGTAGCCCCAGGTCATCTTGGCCAGATCCACCTCGGCTTCGCTAGCGCGGCCATCGACCAGCCAGATCATCTCGACATCGGATCGCAGCGCCGAGCGCGGGGTGAACTGGAACAGGATGACAAAGTGATCATCCGCCACGATCTGGCTGAACGGGCTGAAGCTGAGGTGCATACGCCCGCCATCGGGCGCGGTACGCTGGCCCATCAGCGGCGCAGGGGGCGTGCCGTCTTGCGTTTCGGAGGCCCAGCCAGGCTTGTTCATGCGCTGCATCAGCAAGCGAAGATGGCTGCTGGTCGGTGGTTCGTCGATCGTGCCGATCGGGCGGCCCAGCGCAGCGGCGCTTGCCTCCCACGCCTGGAGTTTTGGCGCGAAACTGGCGATCGCGTCGGCCGGGCCCGAGCTTGGCCCCGCTCCCACAGCGACGATCGATTCCGCCGCGTGGATCGAGCAGAATTCGGGGTGCGATGGCACGCAGTGATAGCATTCGAAGAAGTTCTCGACGACGAGCTTCCAGTTGGCGTCGGTGGGGTAGCTGCCGGCATGGGCAATCCGCGCGTCGGCCAGCCCGTGATATTCGAGGATCGGCCCCACATCGCCGAAAGTCGCGTCGAAATCGTCGGGCTCGTCCGCGCTCAGGTTGATGAAGACCAGCCCGTGGAACACACGGATGTGGCAGGTGAACAGGCCATTTTCGGCCTTGTCGAAGTCCTCGGGCATCAGCCGCGCGGCCAGCAGCCGGCCATCGAGCCCGAACGTCCAGGCGTGATACGGGCACACCAGCCGCGGCGCATTGCCGCTGTCGGCCGCGCAGATCGTGGAACCGCGGTGCCGGCACACGTTGAAGAAGGCACGGACGCTGGCCTCGCTCTCGCGGATCACGATGATCTGTTCGGCGCCGATGCGGAACAGGAAGTAATCGCCCTTGTTGGGAATGCGCGAAACGTGCCCGGCGACCAGCCACTTGCGGCCGATCACGCGTTCCATATCGGCCTTGAACACCGCCTCGCTGGTGTAGAATTGCTGTTCGAGGCTGTAGCCAAGGCGCGCATTCGCTACGAGTGCCTGCATTGCTTCGCTCATCACGCTTTGATCCGTGCGCTGGTAGGGTCATACATCGGCTTGAGCGAGGCTGTGGCCGGATGGCGCACGCCTGCGATCTCGATCTCGTAATCATCGGCGCCGATCGGGCCGACCACGCCGCCATCGGGCGCGGTCACATAGCCGAGCCCGCAGGCAGCCCCCAGCGTGTGCGCATACATTCCCGAACGGATGTAGCCGGCGATGCGGTCGCCCTGCCAGATCGGTTCGTTGTGATAGAGCATCGGTTCGGGCGACTTGAGCAGAAACTGCACCAGCCTTTGCTTCAGCCCTTCCTGCTTCTGCCGCACCAGCGCGTCGCGGCCGATGAAACCGCCTGGCTTGTCGAGCATCACCGCAAAGGCAAGCCCGGCTTCGAGCGGGGTGTCCTCGTCGGTGACGTCATGTCCCCAGTGGCGGTAGGCCTTCTCCATCCGCAGCGAATTGAGCGCATGGTAGCCGGCGTGCTTGAGCCCGAATGCGGCCCCGGCGGCGGCGATTGCGTCGTAGACACCGGCCAGGAATTCGGTGGGCACGTACAATTCCCAGCCCAGTTCACCAACGTACGTGATCCGCGAGGCGCGGACGATCGCGTAGCCGAGTTCGATCTCCTGGCTGGTGGCGAAGGGGAAAGCAGCGTCCGACAAATCGTTGGGGCTGAGCGATTGCAGCAGCGCGCGCGAGTTGGGGCCCATGATCGACAGCACGCCCATGCCCGACGTCACGTTAGTCAGCACCGCGTGGGCATCGTCGGGGAATTGTCGCTTGAGCCAGTTAAAATCGCGTGCTTCGGTCTCGGCTCCGCCCACGATCAGGTAAGCATCCTTGCCCAGCCGGGTCACGGTCAGGTCAGCTTCGATCCCGCCCTTGGCGTTGAGCCACTGGGTATAGACCAACTTGCCCGGTGCCACGTCGACATCGTTGGCGCAGACCCGGTTGAGCACAGCGCAGGCATCGCGGCCCTCCAGGCGGAACTTGGCGAAGCTCGACTGGTCGAACAGCGCGACCGCCTCGCGCACCGCCTTGCATTCGGCGGCGCTGGCTTCGAACCAGTTCTGTCGGCCATAGCTGTATTCGTACTTCGGTGCCGATCCCGGCTCGCCATACCAGTTGGCGCGCTCCCAGCCGAAGGCCTCGCCGAAGCAAGCGCCGGCCACGGCCAGTCGGTCGTGGATCGCCGATTTGCGCACCCCGCGCGCGGTTTCGTATTGCTTGAACGGGTAGTGCGTCGCGTAAAGCAGCCCC
>NZ_JANXWG010000070.1 GCF_025351285.1 Novosphingobium sp. | reverse complement strand
GACCTGCTCGACCTTGCCGAGCCTGATCCCGATGCGGAAGAAACCGGGCTCGAGGACTCGTTCATGGATCACCCCGCCGATGGTCCCGGTTGCCCTGTCGCTGATAGCAGCGGCGATCAGGCATGGATCGAGTGGACGACTATGCGCGGGAACCAGAAGGGCGGGCCTGCACCGTCACCGGGCCATGAGGATGCCGAAGAGGACGACGAAGCGGAAGAGGATGATCCATCGGGTCAGTGCGATGAGGACGGGATCAATACGCAAGGCCAAAGCTTGCAGCATCGCTCTGCCTGGAGCCCTGGCTGCGAGATCAGCGACCCCGGCGGCTGTCAGCACAATGATTGCGAAGAGGAGCAGATGCACGGCGACGTGCCGGCGCCCCCGGTCTACACCCTGCACCACAATCCGTTCAACGATCAGCGGACTTTGCTGGCGCGTCCTGGTCCGGGCGGCTCGGTCTATTTCAACGTTGGCGACAAGCTGTGTAAAGGCGAACCCATGCCGCGTGGGCCGATCGCGCTTGCGCCGCCTGTCGCGCCGTGATCTACCCCTATCGGGGGCTAGGACGGTGCTTCTTTTCGCCGACCCAGGCGGGCGTCGTCCGACGATCCTCTGCACTTGACCCCCGCTTCGGCGGGGGTTTTCTTTTGTCCGGCGAGTTAGACAAAATGTTAGACAGCCAGCGCTTGGGCCTATCAAACTTGAGCTAAGTCATTGAAACAATGGTGCCGGCTGCAGGAATCGAACCCGCGACCCCCTGATTACAAATCAGGTGCTCTACCAACTGAGCTAAGCCGGCTCGCGCGGGTGGCCGCGCGGGTTGCTTTGCCCCTTGCCTCAGCGCGCGCCGAAGGTCCAGCCCTCGGTTTGGGCGATCTGCGGGGTGAGCGCTGGCGGTTGCCACAATTTCGCGACGCCGCCGCTGTGCCGCAGCCAGGCGGCAGTCACCAGTGCGTCGGAGCGGTGATCGTCGATCGGCGCGGAGCTGGGGCCGAACGATGCGGGTAGTGTCTCGCTGCCGAGCGCGGTGAGTGCGGTGTTCACCTCTTCGATCGAGCGCATTTTCGAGCGGCCGGGCGCACGGCCCGCCACCATCGCGGCAATGGTGGTGTAGATTTCCACGATCACGCTGCCCTTGGCGGGCAGGGGGTCGATCGGCCAGACCGGCACGTGGTTTGCCACGCGGTGCAGCAGCCGCATGCCGGTCAGGCTGGATTTGCCGACTTGCGCCGCGCCGACGAGGTTGAAGTTGCTGTAGGGCCGGCAGCCCAGCGCTTCCTGCGCACGCTCGGTCACGCGGAACCGCCCGCGCCCGCCTCCGAACAGTGCGCCTTCGCGGCCGCCGTGGCGGCGGTAATGGGGTGCAACGTCGAGGTGATCGACGAAGCTGCTGGCGCTTAGATGCGGAACATCGGCGCAAATCTGCTCGACCAGCGCCCACAACCCGCGTGCATCGGCGGGGGATTCGGACCAGCCGGGCAGGAACGCAGCCCGATCGGTGAATGGCAGCGAGATGCCGAGATCGAGCCCGATCAGACTGTCTGGCGGAGCTTCAGCGATCAGCCAGCGGGCGACTTCGACGCGCGACCAGCGGTGGCCCGGCCGCACGATCCGGGGCGCCTCGCGGCCAGTGCTCGCGATGGCCACCGCGATCCCGGCATGGCGCTCACCCACCGCGCCCGACCAGTCGATCGCCACGAAATGCTCGAACCTGTCGGCCTTCATCGTTTGCGCGTACTGGGCGGCGGAAGACTTGCTGCAATTTCGCACGCGCGTTCGATCGCCTCGCGGACGCGGTCTGGTTCGGGGCCGGGTTCAGGGCCGGGTTCAGAGCTGTCGAAGCGCACGAGCAACGCAGCGGACCCGACATAGTGCGGCGACTGCCAGAATGTCGCGGGGCCGGTCTCGATCAGGATGTCGACCAGCCCGTGGTCGAGCCGCAGGCAGAATGAACTATCGGGTTCGTGCCCAACGAACAGGGAGCCCTGGCCATTGGCCGCGACCTTTACGGCAGGCTTGCCGAAGCTGGTCGAGAGCTTGGTTCCGGGCAGCGTCAAGGCAAACGCAATCGCCGCATCGAAGCTGGCGATCGGCTCATTCATCGCGCAAGTCCTGGCGCCGCTTTGTCCACCACTCCATGCGCTTGGCCACCTCGCGCTCGAACCCACGTTCGACCGGTGTATAATACGTCTGCGGCGTCATGCCTTCGGGCCAGTAGTTGGCGCCCGAAAAACCGTCCTCGGCATCGTGGTCGTAAGCGTAATCCTTGCCGTAGCCGATGTCCTTCATCAGCTTGGTCGGCGCGTTGAGGATATTGGCGGGCGGGGCCAGGCTGCCGGTTTCGCGCGCGCTGGTCCAGGCGGCTTTCTGTGCTTTGTAGGCGGCGTTCGACTTGGGTGCAGTGGCGCAATAGAGGCAGGCTTGCGCAACCGCGAGTTCGCCTTCGGGGCTGCCCAGGAACTGATAGGCGTCCTTGGCCGCGAGGCACTGGATCAGCGCCTGTGGATCGGCGAGGCCGATGTCCTCCGAGGCGAACCGAACCAACCGGCGCAGCAGGTAAAGCGGTTCCTCGCCGGCCGTCAGCATCCGCGCCAGATAGTACAACGAAGCTTGCGGGTCCGATCCGCGCAGCGCCTTGTGGAGCGCCGAAATCAGGTTGTAGTGCCCGTCGCGGTCCTTGTCGTAGACCGCCACGCGGCGTTGGAGAAAGCGCGACAGGCCCGCTGGATCGAGCGGTTCGGTCAGCGCCACGTCGAACAGCGTTTCGGCCTGGTTGAGCAGGAACCGACCGTCGCCATCGGCCGATGCGACCAGAGCGGCGCGGGCATCATCAGTGAGCGGCAATGCGCGTTCGGTCAGGGCTTCGGCACGGTTCAGCAATTCGCCCAGCGCGCGCGCATCCAGCCGGTGCAGGATCAGCACTTGCGCGCGGCTGAGCAACGCGGCGTTCAGGGCAAAACTGGGGTTCTCGGTCGTGGCGCCGACGAGTGTGACCGTGCCTTTTTCCACGAACGGCAGGAAACCGTCCTGCTGCGCGCGGTTGAAGCGGTGGATCTCGTCCACGAACAGCAGCGTCTTGCGGCCGGCGCGGGCATAAGTATCGGCTTCGGCAAACGCCTTCTTCAGATCGGCAACGCCCGAGAACACCGCGCTGATCGCGGCAAAGCGCATCCCCACCGCATCGGCCAGCAACCGCGCGATGCTGGTCTTGCCGGTGCCCGGCGGCCCCCAAAGGATCATCGAGGACAGCTTGTTTGCGGCCACCATCCGCCCGATCGCACCTTCGGGTCCGGTCAGGTGTTCCTGCCCGATGATCTCGGACAAGCCGCGCGGGCGCAAGCGATCGGCCAGCGGCGCATCTGCGGCGGGTTCGGCTTGCGCGGGGTTGGGGGCAAGCGGCGGGTCATCGGCGAAAAGATCGGGCATCCGCCGCCAAGATAGGGCCTCCGCTGCAAATTGCAGCCCCGGTTTGCCGGGTGGTCGCGCTTATGGTAATTTGTAGCGAGCTCGCGACGGGGGAGATGCGCGATGGACGATACGGTTTCGGGTGCGCAGCGGACGCCGTGGCACGTGTGGGCGGTGGGCGTGATCAGCCTGCTGTGGAATGCCTTCGGTGCCTTCGATTACGTGATGTCCAAGCTTTCACCGCAAAGCTACTTTCACCAGATGGGGCTGAGCGACGCAAGCGTGGCCTATATGCTGGCGTTTCCCGCGTGGCTCACCGCGTTCTGGGCGCTGGGCGTGTGGGGTTCGGTGGCAGGCTCGGTGCTGTTGCTGATGCGCTCTCGCCACGCCGTGACCGCGTTCGTGCTCTCGCTGCTCGGGCTGGCGGTGAGCCAGGGTTATCAGGCGCTCGTCATGCGACCGCCAGAAAATCCCGGTTCGGCGATCACCGTGGTGATCTGGGCGTCGCTGGCGCTGTTCCTCTATTACGCCTGGGCGATGGCGCGGCGCGGCGTGTTGCGCTGATCGATTACCGCCGCTTGTTGCGCTCGCGGCGGCGGATCAGCCGCACATAAGTGTCGGCGACCGCCTGGTTGATCGTGTCCCAACTGAATTCGAGGCTGCGCGCTTCGCCGGCGGCACCGTGGCGGCCGCGCAAATCGGCATCGCCGATATAAAGCCGCAGCGCTTCGGCAAATTGCCGCACAGCGCCCGGCGTGATCAACCGGCCCGACACCCCGTCGTCGACCAGGCTCTGGCTGCCGGTTGCCGCGGCCGCGACCACGGGCAACCGACAAGCCATCGCCTCTAGCGTGACGTTGCCGAACGTCTCGGTGACCGAGGGATTGAACAGCACGTCCATGCTGGCCACCGCCCGCGCAAGGTCCTTGCCGCCCTGAAATCCGGCGAACACCGCATCGGGTAGCCGAGCCTCGAACCATTCGCGCGCGGGACCTTCGCCCACGATCAGCACTTTGTGCGCGATCCCGCGGCGGGTGAGCTGGTCGACGCTGTCGGCAAAGACGTCGAGGCCCTTTTCCATGACCAGCCGGCCGAGGAAGCCGACCACGATGTCGGAATCGGCAAGGCCGTGCCCCTTGCGCCACGCAAGATCTCGGCGGCCGGGATGGAAGATCTCGCGATCGACCCCGCGCGACCAGATGTTGATATCGTAATTCATCCGCTCATCACGGAGCACTTGCGCCATCGATTCGGACGGCGCGACCAGAGCATCGCAGCGGCGGTAGAAGCGGCGCAGCATCGCGGTCAGCACCGGTTCCAGCCAGGCCATGTTGTAATAGCGCGGGTAGGTATCGAAGCGGGTGTGGACCGAGCACAGTACCGGAATTCGCCGCCTTCGCGCCCAGCTTACCGCGCGATGCCCGACGATATCGGGCGATGACACGTGAACGACGTTCGGGCCGAAGTCCTTGAGATCGCGCCGCACCCTGGGTGATAGCGCCAGCGGGAACCGATATTCGGACCGGCCAGGCAAGGGCACCGACGGCACCCCTACCAGCTTGCCGCGCGACGGAAAGGCTGGGTTGGCCACCTTGGGCGCATAGACCCGGATTTGCGCGCCCTGTTGGAGCAGATAGCCGACCAGCCGGTTCAAGGCCTGGTTGGCGCCATCACGGACGTAGTTGTAGTTGCCGCTGAACAGCGCAACGCGCAAATCGGCAAGCGGTCCGGGAGCTGGTTCCGAGCCAACAGATTCGGGTGCGGTGATTTCGTGTTCGGGGGTGGCCATCGTGCCACGCCCCATACTAGCCGCATTCGATATTGGCGAGCGTTTCAAAACGAACGTGCGCCGGGAAGGCCCGGCGCACGCCCTCCAAGGAATTTACCAGTGGCCGCGATGGCTTTCGTGGCGATAGCCATGATTGTAGCCACGATCGTAACCGCGATAGCCGTTGTAGCCGCGATACTGGCGGTAGCCGTCGTAATAGTAACGCGGCGCGCGATACGTGGGATAGCTGTTGTAGTAGCCATAGGCCGGATAAGCCGGATAATAGGCCGGGCCGGCATAGTAATCGTCATAGTAGTAGCGCGGGCGATCCGACGCGATCGCGGCACCGACGGCCAGGCCAAGAATGCCAGCGCCAACGGCAACCGCCGCATCATCGCCGCCACCACGGTGCCAGCCACGCGCTTCGGCGGGGGCGGCAGCGGTCAGCGCAACTGAGCTGATCAGCCCGACAAGGGCGGTCTTTGCAAGGGTATTCAACGACATCTCGTGTCCCCTTCAGGGTTTGCGCCCGCGACTCGGATGGCTCGGCCGGCGGGCAGGGCGGTATTTGAAGCCAAGGTGTCGCAGTTGAACTTAACGATCTGTGAACCAACGATTGTTCGCGAATTCGGCGCGAGCCAAACGAAAGCGCGGGGCTGCATCTCTGCAACCCCGCGCCGGTTCATGTCAGGTCTCAGTACCCGCGGCGATAGTCGCCCCGATCGTTGTCGTAGCCCCGACGATCGTTGTCATGGCCGCGATACTGGCTGTTGTAGCCGTTGTTGTAGTACTGGTTGTTGTAGCCATTGTTGTAATAGCCGTTGGTGCCGTTGTAATAACCGACCTGGCCCTGCTGATAGTAGCCTCCGCCGTTGTAGCCACCGTTGTTGTAGCGGCGATCATAGCGGTCACGATCGCGGTGATGGTTGTTGCTGCTCGATGCGATGATCGCACCCAGCGCCAACCCGATCACGCCACCGACAATCGCGGCGCCGGCGGTGTCGCCACCACGGTGGCCGCGATACTCCTGCGCCGAAGCGGGGGTTGCCGAAACAAGGGCGGTTGCGGCCAGCGCGGCGCCGAGGGCAGTCTTGGTGATGATGCTCGTCATGGTCTGTCTCCTCAGGCGGGTGCCGGTGGCCCTGCTGGCCTCACGGGTTCCGCCTTCGAAAGTTGTTCTAGGCGAGTCGTTCTGAACGCTGCTGTAAGCAAGCTGGCAGCATTCGTTCAGGTTTGTGGGTGTTTTTATGAACGGTAATTTGGAGGGAAATCAAGGGGATCGGGGAGATTTTGACGGTTTGGACGGTGTCCTGTGGGGGAATTGAACCGCTGATCTTTGTTGGACTGTCAGGAAAATATGAACACGATCGGGGAAGAATTTCTCAGGTCGAAAGCTGTGCCTGCGCACGCGCGATCGGATACATGACCCTAAGCAATGTAGGAAAGGCAAAAATTGCTTTACCCCGTCAATGGGGGAGTGAATTTTCGGTTCCTAGTCCTAGCGCACAAGATTGGTCACAACCGCCGCTAGCATCTTGCTGGTGACCCAACCGAACAGGATCTCGAACCACACCAGCCCCCGCAGCGCATGACCCCAAAACAGCGCAGTGCCATCCGCGTGCGCGACGATAGGCGCCCAGTCGCCGTCCTGCTGGAGGTTGATCACAGGTAGGATCAGATCGAGCCAATAGATCGCGGGCTGGAGCGTCGTGTATTCGGGTGGGAGCGGGCAGGCAGGGCTGGTCCAGCGGGCCTTCGGGGCACCCGGCAACAGGTGGCCGGGGTGACGCGGATCGGGCGAGGCAGGCTGGCGGTCGCCCGGCGCGCCGCATACTTGGTGGAGCGCGCTCGTTTCGATCACTGCACTGCTCGGCCCGAAATAGCCCGCATCGCGGCCTTCGTAGAAGACAAACGAGTTGAGGATCCAGACGCCGATCATCCACAGCGCGGTCCAGGCCGGTCGATGCCCATAGCCGGCGAGCACTCGGAACAGAATGTGCAGCAAGTTTTCGGGCCAGCGCCACAAGCTGCCCGGCTTGCCGATCTGGCCCGCCCGACGCATCTGGTCCTGCTTGGCGATCGCCACTTTGGTCGCCTCGTGCGGATGGCCCATCGCACGCAGGACGGCAATGAGTTGCTCCCATGGTTGGGACCTGAAATCGCGATGATCGAGCTTGTCGTCAAGTTGGCTCCGCAACCAGGCGATTCGCTGGTGGCCATCAGTGGGCCCGACGATCCGGTCGTAAGCGAAACCATCAAGCAAATGCCCGCCGCCTTTCCAGACAAAACCGTCATCGAGCAGCGTGCCCACCGACGCCCCAGTCAATTTGATTGATCCGGTGACTGTGGCACCGCACAGGAACAACCTGCCAGTCACGCGGCAACCTTCCGCGTTGAGTGCCCGCTGGTTAGCGTTTGAGAAGTCGCCACCGGAGCAGGCAAGGTCGCCACCGATCTCGGCGCTGAGCAAGCGTACTTCGCCAGTGGCGGCGAAGCCTCTGCGCAGGAAGACGCTGCCGGTGACCTTCATTCGGTCTCCGTTCAGGCCGGCAATTTGACAGCACTTGGAGTGCGAGGCCACCGATTCTTGCGCCGCGCGCGACAATCGTGTCGGCGATGCGGCAATCCCACAGCCACAGCTCGCGCGGGGTGTTGATCGCGCTCATGTCGAGGCTACCTTCGATCCATGCTCCCAGCAGTCGCACACCCTTGCTGTGAACCGAATGGTCGGCATCGCCGCCGAGCAGGAGGAAACGGATCAGTGCGGCGCGGATGGTGCAAGCGGGATCAGCGGCATCGGGTCGCTTGCCGTTGGTGAGTGTGCAGTGTTCTCCGCGCTTGCATGCATCGACCAGAGCCTTTTCGGGACCAGAGCCTTTTCGGGCTTGGTCAGGCCTTTGAAATCACCCAGCCAGCTTCCGTACGGCAAGTGCGCGGGCCGTTAGGCGCGACGCGCGCGTGGAGATGGCTTGAGTGGTGTGGTTTGGAGCATGTAGTTCGTGCCTTGCTGATGGGCGAGTATGGCAGCGTGAGCGGGGGATGCAAAGGGGGGCTTGAACAGGTGGTGTTGCGCGGGAAGGCCTGTTGTTGCATCCGCCGGCGCCCGGCAGATTAATCACCCGACCGGCGCGTTTGCAACCCTCCGTGCACACCGCACCGGTTCCCTCCATTGTGGCGCAATTGTCACAGTTTCGCGTTGTGTGCAGATGCGAACGGTTTGCCGGAAACCGACCGCCTCCTCCGTCGTTACGCACGCACAGACTTTCTCTCCGGCGGATTTCCGCCTTGCAAAGGATTTTGGCATGATGATTTCACGGTTCCTGACGCTGCCCACGGCCAAGCACCTTGCACTGCCGCTGATCGCATTGGGCGCGTGCCTGGCGGTGCCGGCGCATGCGCAGTCGGACGATTCGACCTATGATCGTTCGAACGACGCCGGCCCGCGCTACAACGGCGTCTATATTGCCGGTGGCGTCGGCGCGACGATGCAGCCCAGTGATCGCAACGACACGCTGGTGTTCGATCGCGCCAACAACGGCCAATATGGCGCCGCACTGCCGAACGCGGGCGGCGGCAACGCCTTTGCGCCGGGCTTCTGCCACGGCGCGTTCACCAGCTCGACCGCGGGCAACTGCACGCCCGATCGCAACCGTCCTGATTATTCGGTGAAGGTCGGGTTCGACAGCCGTTCGGGCAACTTCGTCGCCGGCCTGCTGGTCGAAGGCCAGATGAACCGTTCGATCGACTACACTTCGGCGTTCAGCACCACGCCGGCGGCGTACCAGATCGCACGCCGGCTCGATTACAACATCGCGCTGCGCGGTCGGCTGGGTATCACGCCCGACAACGGCGGCGGTTTGTTCTACGTGACCGGCGGCGTCGGTTATGCGCGGATCAAGCACACCTTCACGACCACCAACGGCGTGAACCAGTTCACCCCCCAGCGCGACAATTCGTGGGTGCTGAGCGGCCAGTTGGGCGGCGGCGGTGAGGTGATGGTGACCCCACACGTCGGCCTGGGCATCGAGTATCTTTACAACCACTTCCGCGACAAGAAGTATTTCGTTGCGGTAACCCAGGGTACGGCGCCGGCAACCAACCCGTTCCTGTTGGGTGGCGGTCAGACCAACATCCAGAACAGCAACCCCAACTTCAACTTCCACACCGTGCGCGCGGTTGTTGCCTATCACTTCTGAGAATTCGGCCACCTCCAGGCCTTTTCAGAGGGTTGCACAGCAAAGGGCGGTCCCAGTCGGGGCCGCCCTTTTTGCGTTGAGCCGCCCCGTTGCTGCGGGCAATCGCCCTTGGTGGCTCCGAAATTATCCTTGTTTTTCAGTAGCGGCGGAGTTGGTCCGCCCGGGGCTGGCCGGAACGCGGCTGCCCGACGGGTGTTGAATACCCGACTGCCGGACTTGCACCGCATCCATGCGGACGGGCCCGGGGCAAACGCAACAACAAGGAGTCGCACATGAAATCGTTCGATCGGGCCCTGACCGGGGCGCTCGCACTTGCCACCCTGATGCCACTGACGGCTTATGCGCAGAGCACGCCGCCAGCGGATGCCACCACCGGCACCACGGCCACCGCGCCTTTGGACAGCACGACACCGCCGGCGGACAGCGCGGCAACCACGACTGCCACCTCTGGCACGACCGCGCCGCCAGCCTCGGCTGCGGTAACCTCGGGCGCAACGGTCTATGGATCGGACGGCGCGCCGGTCGGCACGATTGCCAGCGTTGCCGGCGGCAATGCGGTGGTCGATACCGGTTCGCGCAAGGCCACGCTGGCGCTGAACGCGTTCGGCAGCGGTCCGCAAGGGCCGACGATCACCGTGACGAAGTCGCAGCTCGAAGACGCGGTGGAGAAGGCCACACCGCCAGCACCGGCCGCAAGTGAACCGCCGGCCAAAGCCAAGAAAAAGGGCAAGTAAGCCCGTCGCTACAGACGCTTATAACGAAACGGCCGGGCAGGTGACTGCCCGGCCGTTATCGTGTGTGATTTCGGGAACTTCGCGTGCTTACGCGGCTTCCTTCTTCCGGCCGGCCTTCTTGCGCTCGTTCGGATCGAGCAGCGCCTTGCGCAGCCGGATCGACTTGGGCGTCACTTCGACCATTTCATCGTCGTCGATATAGGCGATGGCCTGCTCCAGCGTCATCACTTTGGGCGGGGTGAGACGGATCGCATCGTCCTTGCCGGTCGAACGGAAGTTGGTGAGCTGCTTGGACTTCATCGGATTGACTTCGAGATCGTCGGGCTTGGCGTTTTCACCGATGATCATGCCTTCGTACAAGGCTTCACCCACGCCGACGAACAGGATGCCACGTTCTTCCAACGGCCCGAGCGCGTAAGCGACCGCTTCGCCGGCGCCGTTGGAGATCAGCACGCCGTTCTTGCGGCCTTCGATCTTGCCCTTGTGCGGGCCGTACTTCTCGTAAAGCCGGTTCATGATCCCGGTGCCGCGCGTGTCCGACAGAAACTCGCCGTGGTAGCCGATGAGGCCGCGCGACGGCGCGCTGAAGGTGATGCGCGTCTTGCCACCGCCGCTGGGGCGCATGTCGGTCATCTCGCCCTTGCGGATCGCCATCTTCTCCACGACCGTGCCGGCATATTCGTCGTCCACGTCGATCACCGTGATTTCGTACGGTTCGGTGCGCTTGCCGTGATCGTCCTCGCCGAACAGCACGCGCGGGCGGCTGATGCCGAGTTCGAAGCCTTCGCGGCGCATCGTTTCGATCAGCACACCAAGCTGCAATTCGCCGCGGCCCGCCACTTCGAAGCTGTCCTTGTCGGCGCTTTCGGTGACGCGGATGGCGACGTTGGATTCGGCTTCGCGGTTCAGCCGGTCGCGGATCATGCGGCTGGTGACCTTGGTGCCTTCGCGGCCGGCCATCGGCGAATCGTTCACCGCAAAGCGCATCGACAGCGTCGGCGGATCGATCGGCTGCGCGTGGAGCGGTTCGGTGACCGAGGGATCACAAATCGTGTTCGACACGGTGGCGGCGGTCAGCCCGGCAATCGAGATGATGTCGCCGGCCTTGGCTTCTTCCACCGGCACCCGCTCAAGGCCCCGGAACGCCAGCAGCTTGGAAGCGCGGCCGGTCTCGATGATCTTGCCGTCGTTATCGAGCGCGTGGATCGGCGAATTGACCTTGACCGTGCCCGACTGGACCTTACCCGTCAGGATGCGGCCAAGGAAGTTGTCGCGATCGAGCAGAGTTACCAGGAACTTGAACGGGCCGTCGAAATCGGCCTCGGGGGCAGGGACGTGCTCGACGATCTTGGCGAACAGCGGGGTCAGCGTGCCCGCGCGCAGCGACGGATCTTCGCTGGCATAGCCATTGCGGCCAGAGGCGTAGAGCACCGGGAAATCGAGCTGTTCGTCGTTGGCTTCGAGCGTCACGAACAAGTCGAACACTTCGTCCAACACTTCCTGGATGCGCTCGTCCGGGCGGTCGACCTTGTTCACCACCACGATCGGCTTGAGGCCGAGCGCGAGCGCCTTGCCGGTGACGAACTTGGTCTGCGGCATCGCGCCTTCGCTGCTGTCGACCAGCAGGATCACGCCGTCGACCATGCTGAGGATGCGCTCCACTTCGCCGCCGAAATCGGCGTGGCCAGGCGTGTCGACGATGTTGATATGCGTCACGTCGCCGTTGGCGTCGGCCCATTCGACCGAGGTGCACTTGGCGAGAATGGTGATCCCGCGCTCCTTTTCGAGGTCGTTCGAATCCATCGCGCGTTCTTCGATGCGCTGGTTTTCGCGGAAGGTGCCCGACTGGCGGAACAACTGGTCAACCAGCGTGGTCTTGCCGTGATCGACGTGCGCGATGATGGCGATGTTGCGCAGGGCCTGCGTCATGGGAACGGATCTCTTTTCGGGGTAGCAGTGGTGGAAGCGGGTTCTGCCGTACTGGCTCCGCCGCGTTCGATCGGGGCGCGCCTAGCCGATCTTGTGCGCTGCGGCAAGGTGATCCCGGCGCGTGCGGCCACCGATGGCGCGTTTGCGCTTGTCGGGCACGCAAAACGCCATAAGCTGCGGGCTTCCGATTGGCCGGGTAAATGGCAGGTTGGACCACAAGGGGGATTTTGGATGGAATGGATGTTGATGCCCTATCGCAAGCTGTATCGCTTGATCGAGGGACGTTCATCTCGGCGCGAATTCTGGATGTTCATGCTGTTCAACTTCATGATCCTGGTGGTTGTCCTGGGGTTGTTTTTCGCGTTCGTCGGAGTAGCCGCTTTTGCTCCCGAGAACCTGCGCAATCCAGCGGCCATGGGCAGCGCGCTGATTGGCATGTTTGCGCTGCTGATACCGCTTTATATCTGGGCGCTGCCGACCGCCGTCGCAGCCTTCGCGGTAACGATCCGACGAATGCACGATCTCAATCTGTCGGCGTGGTTCTATCTGCTCTATATCGTTTTGAGCTTCATCCCGATCGTCAACATTCTCGCATTCATCGGGATGATCGTGTTGATGTGCCTGCCCGGAAGCAGCGGTTCCAACAAGTACGGGCCGCACCCGTCGCAAGGCTATTCGGAAGACGTCTTCAGTTAGGTTACTGGCCCCGTTCGCTCGGCGCGAACGGGGCTTAAGGCGCGATCAGTCCATCAGTTTCTGGATCAGATAGGTCATCGTCAGCGCGTTGGTCTTGGCGCTCTGCTTGATGTCGGCGCCCGATCCGTGGCCGCCCTCGGTGTTCTCGTAGTAGTAAAAAGGCAGGCCCATGCCCTCCATCCTGGCGGCGAACTTGCGCGCGTGCTGTGGCCCCACGCGATCGTCCTTGGTGGTGGTGAAGATGAACGGCTCGGGATACTTCACCCCGGCCTTGAGCTGGTGATA
>NZ_JANXWG010000026.1 GCF_025351285.1 Novosphingobium sp. | reverse complement strand
ACGAACAGGTTGCCTTGGTGCATGTCGGCGTGGAAATAGCCGTGGCTGATGGCTTGCGTCAGGAAAGCCAGCACCAGCCGCGACGCCAGCGCCTTGCGATCGTGCCCGGCGGCCTCGATCGCGGCCTGGTCGCTGATCTTGATCCCGTCGATCCAGTCGAGCGTCATGACCCGGCCATTGGTGCGGTCCCAGTCGATCGCGGGGACGCGATAGCCGTGATAGGCGGCCATTGCGTCGGACAATTCGGAGGCCGATGCGGCTTCGCGGCGCAGATCGAGTTCGCGCACGGTCCAGCGCTTGAAGTTGGCGATGGTAAGTCGCGGGCGCAGGCGGGTGGCTTCACCGCCGAAGGCTTCCAAGTGCGCGGCGGCCCATTCGTACGTCTCGATATCGCGCGCGAACCGCGCCGAAACGCCCGGGCGCAGCACTTTGACCGCGACCTGGCGGCCCTCGATCGTGGTAGCGCGGTAAACTTGTGCGATCGACGCCGAACCGACCGGGGTTTCGTCGAACGTGGCATACAGCGATTCGAGCGGGCGTTCGAAGCTGCCCTCGATCTCTTTCCGAACGGCTGCAAACGGCACCGGTGGCAAACTGTCCTGCAACGTGAGCAGGTTGCGCACCGCGTCTTCTCCCACCACGTCGGGGCGGGTGGCAAGGCTTTGCCCGAGTTTGATCGCAGCCGGGCCGATCGCACGGAAGGCGCCGGCGAAATCGGGAGTTTTGGGCTGGATCGTGCCGAACCGTGCGATCCTGCACAGTCGGCGCACGGCAGGAGGCGTGTTGGGATTGCGCTCGATCGGCCGCAGCGCGCCGTGGCGCGCAAGCACGCGGCCCCAGCCGAGCAGCCTCAGGATATGCGTGGCAGGACGGGCCAAGGTGAGTGCCTTACGCCTTCCAGCCAGAATGGATCGCGACAAGCCCGCCAAGGATCGGTTCGACCCTGGTGTTGATGAAGCCGGCCTGCTCGATCATCGCCTTGAACTTGGGCATCGGCGGAAAGCGGCGGATCGATTCGATCAAGTAGCGGTACGAATCTTCGTCACCCGCGATGGCCTTGCCGATCTTGGGCACCAGCTTGTGCGAATAGGCATCGTAGATTTCGGCGAAGCCGGGCCATTCGGTGGTCGAAAATTCGAGGCAGTAGAACCGCCCGCCGAACTTGAGCACGCGGTATGATTCGGCCAGAGCGCGGTCGATGTGCGTGACGTTGCGAATGCCGAAGGCGATCGTGTAGGCATCGAACGCGCGATCGGGGAAGGCCAGCTCCTCCGCGTTCTGGCACGACCAGACCAGGCCATCCAAGCCCTTCTTCATCGCACGTTCCACGCCCACGTCGAGCATGTCCTGGTTGATATCGGCCACGGTGATCTGTGCGCCCGATGGCTCCATGCGGAAGGCGATGTCTCCGGTGCCGCCGGCCATGTCGAGGATCGCCTCGCCGTCGCGCGGCTTCACACGGCGAACGAACGTGTCCTTCCACAGCCGGTGCATCCCCACCGACATGGCGTCGTTCATCACGTCGTATTTGCGCGCCACGCCCGAGAACACCGCGCCGACGCGCGCAACTTTCTCGTGCTCGGGGACTTCTTCGTAGCCGAAGGAAACAGTTTCGCTCATAGGCTGGGCCATAGTCAGGAATTGCCGGGCGCGCAAAGCCTGTTAGGGGCATGCGCACGATGCCCGAACTTCCCGAAGTCGAAACCACCGTGCGCGGGTTGGCGCGCGTGCTCGAAGGCCGCACGATCACGCGTGTCGAAGCGCGCCGTGCCGATTTGCGGCGGCCCTTTCCGGTCGACTTGGCGCAGGCGTTGACCGGCGCGCGGGTGACGGGTCTTACGCGCCGGGCCAAGTACGGCCTGATCCATACCGACCGCGATCGCACGATGGTGTTCCACCTCGGCATGTCGGGGCGTTGGCGGATCGATCCGGGGGAGATCGGCAAGCACGATCATCTCGTCATCGATACGAGCGACGGGCAGACTTTGGCGCTGAACGACGCACGGCGGTTCGGGTCGGTCGATCTGGTGGATACCGCGCGGCTGGACGAGTGGCCGGCTTTTGCCGCGCTTGGGCCCGAACCGCTGGGTGAGGGACTGACTGCCAATCACCTAGCGGACGCGTTCGCAAACCGGATCGCTGCGGTGAAGCTGCTGTTGCTCGACCAGCGGATCGTGGCGGGGCTGGGCAATATCTACGTCTGCGAAGCGCTCAACCGCGCGAAAATCCACCCCGAGCGCGAAGGTGGCAAGGTGACCAAGGCCTCGCTCGCCCGGCTGGTTCCTGAGATCCGCGCCGTGTTGGAGGAGGCAATTCTCGCCGGCGGTTCGACCTTGCGCGATTACGTCCGCCCCGATGGCGAACTGGGCTATTTCGCCAAGGACTGGCGGGTCTATGGGCGCGAGGGCGAGGTGTGCCCGTGCGGCGGGACGGTCTTGCGGGTCCCGCAGGGCGGAAGATCGAGCTTCTTCTGCGCGAAATGCCAGAAATAGGGCGGGTTCACCGACCCCGTTCGGGCTGAGCTTGTCGAAGCCCTGCTTTTCCCTTGGAACCCAATGCCAGGCTCAAAAGGACAAGGACAGTGCTTCGACAAGCTCAGCACGAACGGGTTGGGGGCTAGAGAGGGTCAGCGCGCTACCGGCTCCCAGCTTCCGCCGATCGCCTGCACCAGTGCCACCGCCGCCGCCTGGCGGTTGACCACCGCCTCGATCCGCGTCTGGCGGGCGCTGAACGCGGTGTTCTGCGCGGTGATCACGGTGGTGTAGTCGACGATGCCCGACAGGTACTGGTTGCGCGCGATGGCCTCGGCCTTGTCCGCCGCAATCGCCGCTTCGTCGCGGCTGCGCGAGACATCGGCGTAGGCGGCGATCGCGGCGAGGTTGTCCTCGGTCTGCTGGAACGCGGTGAGTGCAGCCTGACGATAGACCGCGGCGGCCTGGTCGAACTGCGCGCGCGCTTGTGCTAGCCGGGCCTTGTTCGCGCCGAAATCCAGCAGGCTCTGCACGCCCGACAGCCCCAGCGACCAGAAGAACACCGGCGCCGAGAACAGGTTGCCAAGCGAGGTGGCCGACAATCCGGTGCTGCCCGACAAGTTGAATTGCGGGAAGAACGCCGCGCGCTGGATGCCCACGCCGGCGTTGGCGGCGGCAACGCGCCGCTCTGCGGCAGCGATGTCGGGGCGGCGCTGGAGGATTTCGGACGGGATCGTCGATGGCACTTGCGGTATTACCGGGTTCCAAGCGGCCTGCGCCAGCACGAAGGTCGACGGATTTTCGCCCGCCAGCACCGCGATCGCGTGTTCGAGCAGCGCGCGCTGGCGGTCGAGATCGCGGCGCTGGGCTTGCGCGTTCGCAAGCGAGGTCTGCGCCTGGTATACGTCCGAATGTGCGACGGTGCCGGCGTTGTACTTGTTGGTCGTGATCGTCAGCGCCTTGCCATAGGCCGCAACGGTCTGGTCGAGTAGCAGCCGTTGCGCATCGATCCCGCGCAACTGCACGTAATCGGTCGCGAGTTCGCCGCGCGCCGCCAGCGTGGCATTGGCCAGATCGCCCTCGCTCGCCTGCGATTGCGCGCGTGACTGGCTGACCGCGTTACTCAGCTTGCCGAACAAGTCGGGCGCCCAGGTCGCGCCAATCTGCGCGCTGAAGCGGCTGCTGGTGCCGCCGCCGACCTGGGTGGTTCCTCCGCTGCCGTTGGAGACGTTGCTGCTGGAGTTGTGGTTCTCGGTCGCGCCGACCTGGCCGGTGACTTGCGGAAACAGCGCGGCGCGTTGTTCGCGCACCAGCGCCCGCGCGGCTTCGTAGGCGGCGCGGAACTGCGCGACGTTCTGGTTGTCCGCCACGACCTTGCGCTCCAGCCCGTCGAGCACCGGATCGTTGAACAACAGCCACCATTCGCCCTTGGCCACCGCGTCCGACGGGGTGGCGGCGGACCAGCCCGGAGCTTCCTTGAACTGCGCGGGGAGCGGGACCGTCGTGGGCGGGCGATAATGCGGCGCGAGGTTGCAGCCGGCGAGCGTGCTTGCGATGAGCGCGGCGGTGAAATGGCGGGTCTTGGTCATGCTTTGGCTCCGGCGGTGCCGTCAGGATCAGTGGCGTGGCGCGCGTAGATCGTCTCGTTCTTGCCGCGGCGGCGGAAGCGGTCGAGCGCGAGGTAGATCACCGGCGTGGTCAGCAGCGTCAGGAACTGGCTGGCGATCAGCCCGCCGATGATCGCGATGCCCAGCGGGCGGCGCAGTTCGGCGCCATCACCGAACCCGATCGCCAGCGGCAGCGCGCCCAGCGCCGCGGCCAGCGTGGTCATCAGGATCGGGCGAAAGCGCAGGATCGCGGCCTCGCGGATCGCCTCGGCCGCGCTCATCCCGCGCGACCGTTCGGCATCGAGCGCGAAGTCGATGATCAGGATCGCGTTCTTTTTCACGATGCCGATCAGCAGGATGATCCCGATGAACGCGATCAGGTCGAACTGCCCGCCCGTCACGATCAGCGCGAACACCGCACCCACGCCCGCCGAGGGCAGCGTGGACAGCGCCGTCAGCGGGTGGATCGCGCTTTCGTACAGGATGCCCAGCACGATATAGATCGCCAGCAATGCGCTCAGCACGAGGATCGGCATCGACGATGTCGATTGCTGAAATACCTTGGCGGTGCCGCCGAAATCGCCGTGAACCGTGGCGGGCAGGTTGAGTTCGGACTGGACCAGCGCGATCCGCGCCGACGCGGTGCCGAGCGAGACCCCCGGCGGCGTGTTGAACGAGATGGTGGTCGATGGTTCGGCGTCGGTGTGATTGACTTGCGCGTTGGTCGAGCCGGTCGACCACTTCGAAATCGCCGAAAGCGGGATCATGTTCGCCGGCGCGGTGCTGATCGCGCTGCCCGCTGCCGCGCCGCCCGATGCGGCTGCGGTGCCGCTGGTCGAACCCGGGGTGTTGGAAACGGGGGTGGCGCTCGTGGTCGTCGCGGTCGCGCGGCCGGAGGTTGCCGCCGGTTTGCTCGATGGCAGGTAGATGTTGGCCAGCGCGTTGGGCGATCCATTGAACGCGGGCGCGGCTTCCATCACCACGTGGTACTGGTTCAGCCCTGAATAGATGTTCGCAACCTGCCGCTGGCCGAAGGCGTCGTACAGCGCGGCATCGACCGCCGCCATGCTCACGCCCAGCCGTGCCGCGGCGTCGCGATCGACCTCAACGAACACGTCGGCGCCGGCGTCCTGCTGGTCCTGGTCGACGTCGGTCATGACGTCGGCCTGCTTTTTGAGCGCGGCGGTCAGCCGGTCGGCGGCATCCTTCAGCGCGGCGGCGCTGTCGGCCTTGAGCACGTACTGATAGGTCGAGCTGGTCTGGCG
>NZ_JANXWG010000002.1 GCF_025351285.1 Novosphingobium sp. | reverse complement strand
AAGCGCGCGATCGTCCTGGTCGATGCGCGCCACGGGCTCAAGGAAGTCGACCGCGACGTCATGGGCATGCTCGACAAGGCCGCGGTCGGGTACAATATCGTCCTCACCAAAAGCGACAAGATCAAGCCGACCGCGCTCGCGGCGACCTTCGACGCGGTCCGTGCCGAAGCCGCCAAACACCCCGCCGCGCACCCCTTGATGTTCGCGACCTCATCCGAAACCGGCGAAGGCATCGCCGACCTCAGGGCGACGATTCTGGATGCGGTCGAGGGATGAAACTCGTCATCGGCAATCGCGCTTATTCAAGCTGGTCGTTTCGCGGCTGGCTTGCGGTCAAGCAATCGGGGCTCGAATTCGAAGAACTGGTCGTCCCGCTCTACGACGAAGCGTGGGAGCAGCGCCGCGAGGGTGACGAATTCTCGCCGTCGCAGGGCAAGGTGCCGATCCTGTGGGACGGCGATGGCGCCAATGCCGCAGTCGTGTGGGACAGCCTGGCGATCATCGAATTCCTGGCCGACAAGGTCGGGCGAGACCGGTTCTGGCCCAAGGATGACACGGGCCGGGCGATGGCGCGATCGATGGTCGCGGAAATGCATTCGAGCTATAACGCGCTGCGGTCCGAACTGCCGCTGAACATCCGCAAGCGCCATGACGATTTCGAACTTTCGCCCGAAGCGCGCACCGAAATCGTGCGCATCCTCACGCTGTGGGCCGAAGCGCGCGCGCGGTTCGGGGCGGGCGGGCCGTTCCTGTTCGGCACGTTCTGCGCGGCAGATATCATCTATGCGCCGGTGGTCTCGCGGTTCATGACCTATGCGGTGCCGGTGCCCGGATTTGCGCTGGGCTACATGCAGGCGGTGTGGGAGCACGACTGGATGCAGACCTGGGTTTCTGCGGCCGAAAACGAAGAATGGGTGATCGAGAAGTTCGAAAGCCAGGCGCACGCATGATGCGTTTCATCCGGCCTCTCATGCTGGCACTGGCCGCGCTGGGCACCGTGCTGGCGACGCCCGCGCTGGCCTGGGGTTCGCTCGGCCATCGCACCGTTGCGGCGATTGCCTGGGTCAACGTCAGCCCGCACACCCGCGTGCAACTTGCCGCGCTGCTGAAGCAGGCACGCGTGCTCAACACCCCCGAATGCGCGGTGCGCACGCTCGCCGATGCGTCGACCTGGGCCGATTGCGTGCGCAAGGACGGTGATCGTTTCCGCTTCGCCAGCCGCTGGCACTTCCAGGACGAGGACATCTGCCGTCCCTACGACCCGCAGGAGGACTGCGCCAACGGCAACTGCGTGACCGCGCAGATCGATCGCGATCGCAAGCTGCTGGGCCAGCCCACCCGCTCCACGTACGATCGGGTGATGGCGCTGATGTTCCTGGTGCATTTCGTCGGCGATATCCACCAGCCGCTGCATTCGGCCGATCATGCGCGGGACAAGGGCGGCAACGACCTGCTCGTTTCGGGCGGACGTTACGATGGCTACAATATGCACGAATTGTGGGACAACGAAGTAGCGAAAGAGGCCATCAACAGCGCACCCGGCCCGATGGTCCGCGGCTATTCGGATGCGGACAAGGCACGCTTCGGCGCCGGCGAGCCGACCGACTGGGGCCGCGAAAGCTGGGACCTGGCGCGCCGGCTGGTCTATCCGGCGGCGCTGGGGGGCGATCCATGCCGATCGGGCGTGCCGCGTTACGCCAGCTTCGATGCAGACGCGATCGCTCGCGCCGCCCCGGTTGCGCGCACGCGGCTGGTGCAGGCCGGCTTGCGGTTGGCGCGGGTTCTGGACGAGGCTTTGGGCGCATGACTGGTCTCGATACAGCAACCCTTGCCGAACGCCTGATCGCCTGCCCATCGGTGACGCCTGCGGCCGGGCTGGTGTTCGATTGCCTTGAGGCGATGCTCGAACCGCTGGGTTTTGTGGTCCACCGGTTCAGCGCCGGCGATGCGCCCGATGGTCCGGTCGAGAACCTGTTCGCGTTGCGTCAGGGCCCTTCGGGCAGCCGCCACTTCGCCTTTGCCGGCCATCTGGACGTGGTGCCACCGGGCGAGGGCTGGGTCAGCGCGCCATTCGCGCCCGAACGAAGAGGCGATCTGCTTTACGGCCGCGGCGCGGTCGACATGAAGGGCGCGATTGCGGCGATGGTGACGGCGGCGGCGCAAGTCCCCGCCGACGCCGGCACGCTGAGCTTCGTGATCACCGGCGACGAGGAAGGCCCCGCGCGCTTCGGCACGGTCAGCCTGATCGAACACATGCGCGCCAGCGGCCAGGTGCCCGATCTGTGCCTGGTGGGCGAGCCGACTTCGGTTCACCGGCTGGGTGATATGGTCAAGATCGGGCGACGCGGGTCGGTCAATATGTGGCTGACGGTCAAGGGCAGCCAGGGCCACGTCGCCTATCCGCACCTGGCCGACAACCCGTGCCGCAAGCTGGTGGCGCTGCTGGCCGAATTGAACGCGTTGCGGCTGGACGAAGGGACCGACTGGTTCCAGGCCTCGAACCTCGAGGTGACCGATATCGAGGTCGGCAACCCCGCTCACAACGTCATTCCGGGCGAGGCGCGTGCGCGGATTTCGATCCGCTTCAACGATCTGCACAGCGGGCAGGGATTGGTCGACCGCGTGAGCGCGATCGCTGCCAGGCACGATGGCACGGTCCGCGCGGCCATTTCGGGCGAATCGTTCCTGACCGCGCCCGGCGCGTTTTCCGATCTGGTGGCCGTCGCCATCGCCGCTGAGGCAGGCGTTGTGCCCGACTTGTCGACCACCGGCGGCACGTCCGATGCGCGGTTCCTCAAGGCTCTCTGCCCGGTGATCGAATTCGGGCTGTGCAACGCCACCATGCACAAGACCGACGAGGCCGTGGCGTTGGCCGATCTTGATGTGCTGGCGCGGATTTATGCGCGGATCGCGCGGGCGGCGCTATTGGGCGGCTGATCGGTCCAACTCGGGATTGTGCACAAGTCCCCCGCCGTTTAGGCCAGGCATGGCGACGGGGGCAAAATAATGGTTCGATTTTCACCGGTTGAAACCGGCACACCGCTGCGCGCGATGCCGCGCTGGGCACTTGCCGCCATTGCGCTCGCCATGATCGTCGGCTTCGTCATCCGCGCGCGCACCGGCGATTATCCGATGTTCCGCGACGAACTTTCGTCGATGGTCTTCGCCTCGCAACCGATGTCGCGGTTGTGGAGCTTGTGGATGGTGCGCGAAACCAACCCGCCGCTGTTCTATTCGATGCTGCGCGGCTGGCAGGTGCTGGGCGCTCACACCGTGACCGAAATCCGCCTGCTGCCCAATCTTGGCGGCGTGCTGGCGATCGGATTGGTCGGGGCGCTCTGCGCGCGGGTTTCGGGTGTCTGGGCGGGGGTGGTCGGCGCGGCTCTGGCCGCGGTTTCGGCCGAGTATGTGTGGTACAGCCAGTACATCCGCGGCTATATCTTCGAAACCGATGGCGTGCTGGTTTCGATGCTCGGGCTGCTCGCCTGGCTCGATGGCGGGCGGCGTGCTCGGCTGGGGCTGGCGGCCTATGTGCTGGGCGCGGCCTTCGGCTTCTACTGCCACGTCACGCTGGCGGTCTGGCCGGTGGCGGCGGGAATCGCGGTGATGATCGTGCATTGGCGGGCGCTGATCGAAGCGCGCGGTCGCAAGGCGGCAGAGTTCATCGGCGCCAACTTCGTGCTCGCCGTCCTGTGCGCGTGGTGGCTGTGGATCGCCACGCACCAACTAAGCAGCGACAACATCGATCACATCAAGCCGATGAGCGTGGCAGACCACTTGCGGCTGGTCTGGCACAACACGATCCTGATCCGCGATTTGCCACCTCACACCCAGATCTTGCGTTATATCCTGACATTGCTGATCGCGCTTGGCGCCGGCTTGCTGGTCCGCGGCAAGCCCGGGCGCACGCTGGTGATTGCCTGGGTGCTGGCAATCGTGCTGTTCCACCTGGCCGAAGCGATCCACCCGATCGTCAAGAACTGGGTGCTGTTCTGGCTGACCAATTTCTCGATCCTGGCGCTGGCCACGCTGGCGGCGGCGTTGCGCGGTACAGCGGCGCGCGCCGGGTTTGCGGTGGTGTTTGTTGCCGTGCTGGGCTGGAATTTGGCCGACAAGCTGCCGAATTTCTGGTGGGAGGAGTGGCGCACCGTCATCGCCACGCTGCGCAAGGACCCACAGGCGATCATGCTGGTCGAACAGCAGCAGCGCGGGATGCACGCCAACTGGGCGTGCAAGGTGGAATTGCAGGTCGACCATTGCCCGCTGCCGATCGCGGTGATGGATTCGAACGACACATCGTACGGCTGGACGCGCGAATTCATGGACCGCCCGCTGTTGCGCCGACCCGCGCTCGACGCGGTGCTGCTGCGCTACAAGCGCGTCTACGTGGTCGATTACGGCGGCCCCGATCCGCTTGTCACGCTGGGCGCACTCCCCCCGCACGACTGCTGCGTCGCATTCGTGCGCGGTCCATTCAGCCCGCAGGAGTTGCTGGCGGGGAAAGTCCCGAAGGTAAAATAACTCCCAATCGACGAGGCTTGGGCCGGGCCGTGATCTTGGCTTCCCGCATTTGCACAAGCTGGTGACCCTGCTAGACCCGCCTGGCCAGCAAAGCTCTTGAAGAGCGATGCGACAATATAACGGGTTGATTATGCACAAGACTGCCCTGCTGCTTGCTGCCACCGCGGCACTCTCGATTGCCAATTCGGCGCCGGTCTTGGCGCAACCTGCCGCCATGGCACTTACCCAGCCAGCGACGACCGAAGATGTGCGCCTGACAGCGTTCCTCGATGCCGAGTTCGCGCAGGATCTGAAATTCAGGCCGCAGCTTGCGACCCGGCTCGGCATAAAGGATGGCGCGGACAAGCTCGATGATATCAGCGATGCGGCGCAGCTTCAGCGGATCGAGGCCCGCCGCGCCAGCGTCGCGCGGATGAAGGCCATGTTCGATCGCAGGAAGCTGTCGTCTCGCGGGCAGACCAACTTCGATATCTGGGAAACCGAGCTTCGGCGCGCAGAGTTGCAATACAAGTTCCGCCGCTTCCAGCCGCCGTTCTACTCGTTCCTGTACTCGGTCCACGCGCAGTTGCCCGATTTCCTCATCAACACCCATACGGTGAGCGATGCCGCCGACATGCGCGCCTATAACGCGCGGTTGCGGGCCATTCCGGCGGTGCTCGACACCGCGATTGAGCAGTCGAAGCTAGCCGACGCGGCTGGCGTCCACGCGCCCCGATTCCAGATCGAACGCGTCATCGCGGGCGCGACAACGCTCACCACGGGCGCGCCGTTCGATGCTGGCAAGGATTCGCCGCTGTGGGCCGATGCCAAGGCGAAGCTGGCCAAGTTGCAGGCCGCGGGCAAAATGAGCCAGGCTGAAGCTGACGTGTTGCTCGCCGAGACACGCGCATCGTTGCTGGCGATGAAGCCGGGGTACGCGCGGGTGATCGCCTGGGCGCAGGCCGAACTGCCGACCGCGCCCAGCGGCAAAGTCGGCGCAATCTCGCTTCCCGGCGGTGCGGAATGGTACGCCGCTGCGCTGAATATCAACACCACGCTGGGCCTGTCGGCGCCGCAGATTCACCAGATCGGGCTTAACGAACTCAAGCGGATCGAGGGCGAGCAGGACAAGCTCGCGAAGGCCGCGGGCTTTGCCGATCACAACGCATTCTACGCCGATCGCGCCAACCGGTTCGCGCCGCAGCCGTGGACCGACGCCTTGCGTGAGGATTATCTGCGCCGTGCCAACGCGATCGTTGCGCACAACCGCACTTTGCTGGCCAGCCGCTTCAACCAGTTGCCGCAATACCGCGCCGAAGTCGTGCGCGAACCGTCATTCAGCGAAGTCGCGGGTGGCGCCGCGCATGCCGCTCCGCCCAGCCCCGACGGCGTGCGCCCCGGCCGGGTCTACGTCCACTTGCAGGGCAAGACCCCCGATCCGGCGCTGCTTCCCGATTTGATGTGCCACGAAGGCATCCCCGGCCACGTGATGGCGGGCGATATCCAGGTTCGGCAGCAGGGCACGCCACGGTTCCGGCTGGTCGGCGGCTACGTTGCGTTCAACGAAGGCTGGGCGCTCTATGGTGAGCAGTTGTGCAAGGAAATGGGCGCTTACGCCGATACTGCCGACGATTTCATGCACCTCGATCAGGAGCATTTCCGCGCGGCGCGACTGGTGGTCGATACCGGCATCCACGCGCTCGGCTGGACCGAACAGCAGGCGGTCGATTTCATGACCGGCACCGGCCGTTTGTCGCCCGACCAGGCGCGATCCGAAGTGCGGCGCTATATCACGCTGCCCGGACAGGCGACCGGCTACAAGATCGGCATGCTCACGATCATGGAACTGCGCCGCAAGGCCGAAGCCGCGCTGGGCGCCCGGTTCGACGTCAAGGCGTTCGACGACCTGATCATCAGCGATGGATCGCAGCCGCTGCCGGTGCTCGAAACACGCGTTGCCGAATGGATCGCCGGCCGCAAATAAAGGCCGCGTTATCTCACTCCAAGCTGGCTCTCGAACCAGTCGAACGCTCCGTCGTTCACCTGCCGCACGTGCGCCGGCTGGCGGATGCCGTGTCCTTCGCCCTCCAGGATCAGCAGCCGCGTCTTGACGCCCACCGCCTTGAGACCGTGCCAGAATTCGACCGACTGCACCGCCGGGCATTCCACGTCGTGCTCGCCCACGTAGATGAACGTCGGCGTGGTCGCCAGCTTGATCGATTCGAGCGGGGATAGCTTCCGGTAGATCGCTGGATCGTCGTAGACCGATGCGCCGAAGAACGGGATCATCCAGCGGTCGATGCCGTTCTGCCCGTAATAGCTGGTCCAGTTGGCGATCCCCGCGCCCGCCACCGCGGCGCGGAAGCGGTTGCTGTGCGTGACGGTCCACATCGTCATGAACCCGCCGTAGGAATGGCCCATCACGCCGAGCCGCTTGTCGTCAACGGGCGCGACTTTCTCGACCGCGTCGATGCCGGCCAGGATATCGCGCAAGTCACCGCCGCCGAAATCGCGGATATTGGCGCGGGTGAACGCCTCACTCTGGCCATAGCTGCCGCGCGGGTTGGGCTGGAAGATGTAGTAACCGCGATCGAGCAGCCGCCGCGTCAGCGCATCGCGCGCGGTATTGCCGATGAAGCCCGGCGTGGTCGCCGAACTTGGCCCGCCGTGGACCGAGACCACCATCGGATAGGTCTTGCCCGGTTCGACCACGCGCGGCGCGATCAGCCAGCCCTGCACGGTGCGCCCGTCGCTGGTCCACGACACGCTGCGCGCCGATCCCGCGCCCGTCAGCGCGGCGTTGACCTGGGTGATCGGTCCGGCCTTGGCGAGCGTCGCGATCGGGCCTGCAACGAGTTCGGGCGCGTGTTCGAAATCCTCGATCACCGCCGCCGCGCGCGTGCCGGTGCGGTCGAGCGCGATTTGTCCGTCGCCGGCGCGGATAGTCCGTTGCGCGGACCACAGCGTGCGCGTGGCGCCCGACGTGGGATCGACCGAAAGGATCGTAGCGCGATCGCCCACCAGCGCGGTCGCGATCAGGCGGCTGCCGCGCCACTGGATCGAGGTGAAGCTGCCGGCAAAGCCCGGCGTCACGTTGTGCGGACTGCCGCCCGAAGTCCCGGTTTGCGAGCCTCCGCTCGCGAGGGACACCAGCCAGATATCGCCGCCCACTGCGCCGAAATCGCTCATCAGCCCGCCGATATAGGCCAAGCTGCGGCCATCGGGTGACGCGCGGGGGAAGTTCAGTTGCTCGGTGGGTGCGGCAATGCGCATGAGTGCGCCGCTGGCCAGATCGACATGATCAAGCTCGGCGATCCACCAGTTGTTGTCGCCATCGCCCTTGGCCGCGGTGGCGACGAAGCCCCTGCCGTCGGGCGCCCAGTCGTATTCGTAGACGAAGGTATCGTCGGGCGAGACCGCGCGCGGCTGGTCCTGCCCATCGACGCTGAGCGTGGCGATGCGCTGCTCGTCGAAGCTCTCGCCGATGTCGCCCACTTGCGGAGCGGCGGCTTCGGTGGCGCCGGCTTCCTTGTGCGCACCGACGATTTCGAGCAGCGCCAGCGAGCGTCCATCGGGCGAAAAGCGCGGCCGCTGCGCCACCCCCGCCACCACCGCGCGCACCGAAACCGTGCCCTTGCTCACCAGGTACAACGTGGTCGTGCCCGCCTTGCGATCGCGGCCGAGGAACGCGATGCGCTGGCCATCGGGCGAGAACGTGGGGTCCTGGTACATGCACGTCACGCAAGGATCGTGGCTGGCCGTGACCGTGCCCTTGGCAGCGGTGCGGATCACCAGCCGCTTGTGCGGCTGTTCGCTGGCATCGGCGCGCTGGTCCGCCTCCATGACGGCGATCCGGTCCCCCGCCGGCGACAGCGCCAGCCCCGAGAAAACATGCTGCTGTGCGGGTTCGGCTGGCGCGGCCAGGACTGCGGCGAGCGCAAGGAACGGTATCGGCATTGTCGGGCGAACTCCGGGGCTTTCAGATCCTGCATGCTATGGCACGCCGGAACGATTGCGCCGATAGGCAATTCCCGACAAGTGGTTACCCGACCGCGCATGACAACGGAGACGCCAGTGCCCATTCCTGCTTCCGCCAGATTGCCACGGACGAAGGCCGTCTGCCGCTCCGCGATGGCGCCGATGCTGCTCGCGCTGCTGATGCCCGGCTGCGCCAGGGCCAGCAACGATGCCGACAGCGCGGCACCGGCCGAGGCACCGGCGCCGTTCAAGGTCAGCAAGATCGCCGATTTTCAGTACCCTTGGCGCATCGCCTTCATGCCCGATGGCCGCATGCTGCTGACCGAGAAGGCGGGCAAGGTGTGGCTGGTCAAGCAAGCTGGCGCAAAGCGCGAAGTCGCGGGCGTGCCGCGCGTGCGCTATGCCGGGCAGGGCGGGCTGCTCGGGATCTACGTTTCGCCCACGTTCGCGCAGGATCGCGGGGTTTACCTGACTTATTCCGAACCGGGCGGGACAGGATCGGGGCTGGCGCTGGCGCTGGCGACGCTGTCCGCCGATGGTGCGCGGCTCGATGGGCTCAAGGTGATCTGGCGCGAATTGCCGAAGGGCAAGGGCGGGCAATTCGGCGCGGCGGTGGCGTTCTCGCCTGATCACAAATACCTGTTTCTGACGGTCGGTGATCGCCAGCGCATGACCCCCGCGCAAAATTCCGATCTGCCGCAAGGCAAGATCCTGCGGCTGACGCTCGACGGGCATGCCGCGCCCGGCAACCCGATGGCGGGCAAGACCGGCGCCGCCACCGTGCCGCTGATCGACCCGCCCAGCGATACGGTGGCCGCCAAAACCGCGCGGATCATCCAGCAATTCACTTGGCCCGGCCCGAACCTGACGCCATCCGAAACCTGGGCGAGCGGGTTCAGGACGCCTTACGGCCTGGCTTTCGGCCCCGATGGCCGGCTGTGGGAGCTGGAGCACGGCCCGGCGGGCGGCGATGAACTCAACCTGGTCGAGCCCGGTCGCAATTACGGCTGGCCGCTGGTTTCGTACGGCGAAAACTACAACGGCGTGCCGATCCCCAGGCCCGATACGCGGCCGGACCTGACCGGGCCGGTGGTGCAATGGACCCCGGTGATCGCGCCCGGCAACTTCACGTTCTACAGCGGGGCGATGTTCCCCGCCTGGCGCGGGCAGGCGCTTGCGGGCGGGCTGGCCAGCCTGGGGATCGACCGAATCGTGTTCGACGGCAAGGGCGGCGCGCGCGTGGCCGAACGCTACGACCTCGGCTTCCGCGTCCGCGACGTGGCCGTGGCGTCCGACGGCGCGATCTGGGCGATCGCCGATGATGATCCCGGCGGGCTGTACCGGCTGAGCCCGAAGTAATCCGAATTCACCGCCCGCGCCGCAGCACCACGTAAACCGCGCCGATCCCGCCGTGGCGCGGTTGCGCGGGGCGGACGGCGGCGATGCTCGGGGCGTGGCGGCTGGCGGCCAGCCAGTCGAGCAGCTTGGCGCGGATCGCACCGCGGCGGTGGCCGCGCTGGTCGGTTTCATCGTTGGGGCGGGGCTTGCCGGCGATCAGCAGGATCACGCGCGCCTGACCGGCGAGCGCATCGGCAATCGCGAAATCGAGCCGGGCATGCGCGGCATCGAGCGTGAGGCCGTGGAGATCGACCGTGCGATCGGGCTCGATCGGGCCTTTGGCCAGCTTCTTGTCCCAAGATCCGTCGAGGCCTTTGGTCGACAGCGGCGCGGGGCGTGCGGGCGGTGGCGGCGGGACGGGCAGCGGCGGCGGCACGCGCCCACGCACCCGCGGCGCAGGTTTGGGTGGCGGGGGCGGCGCGACTGGCATGGCTTTGGGAAGCGCCGGCAACGGGGCGGGCGGATGGATCGGGGTGACCGTTGCGGCCAGCCGGCGCCACAGTTGCGCTTCCTCGGGGGTCAGGCCACCCGGCGCGG
This sequence comes from Novosphingobium sp., assembly GCF_025351285.1. Classification (GTDB taxonomy): domain Bacteria; phylum Pseudomonadota; class Alphaproteobacteria; order Sphingomonadales; family Sphingomonadaceae; genus Novosphingobium. Next base: position 7,072 of record NZ_JANXWG010000002.1, on the reverse strand, counting down.
GGGCGGGGCGGTTTGGCCGAGGCTCAGGACGGGGTGGTCTCACGCAGCGCCGCTCATCGGCCGGTGAGGCGCGCGAGCACTCCCTTGGGCAGCAGCACCAGCGCTGTCCCGCGTGCATCCATGCCGCCGGCGATCAGGCGGGCTTCGGCGCCCGCGCCCCAGAAGCTGTCGAAGCGGTTTGCGCCCTTGATCGCGCCGCCGGTGTCCTGCACCACCCACAAGCCGTTGGTGGGCGCGCGATCGGTGGTCAGCCACACCGGCGCGCCGAGCGGGACATAGGCCGGATCGGCGGCGAGGCTGACGCGCGGGCGGACGGGTACGTTGAGCGCGCCGATCGGCCCGGTGACGGTGTCCGCCCCGGTCAGTTCGCGGAAAAACACATAGCTGGCGTCCTTCCGCATCAGTTCGCGGCCGTCTTCAGGGTGTTCGTGCAGGTATTTGACGATGCCTTGCATCGAGGACGCGTATTGCCCCGGTCCATCACCCAGCAGCCCTTGCGCTTTCAGGATCGAGCCGATGCCGCTGTACGGCCAGCCGTTCTGCCCGGCATAGCCGATCCGCATCACGCTGCCATCGGGCGCGCGCAACCGGCCTGAACCCTGGATCAGGAGGAAGAAGAATTCGGCCGGATCGGCGGCCCAGGCGATTTCGAGCCCGCGCCCGGCGAGGGCACCGTCCTCGATCTGCGCGCGGCTGTAATAGGGCACGAACTGGCCGTTCGCGTCATAGCGGCCCAGCGGCGCCTTGCCCGCCGAGATCACCGGCACCGGCGGTGGATCGCCCGGCTGGGGGTTGACCGGCGCCTGCCGGACCAGATCGGGCGGCAGCGCATAGATCGGCACGTCGAAGCCCGGTTCACGCGTGCGCGATCCGGCGATTTCGGGTTCGTAATAGCCGGTCACGAAAGTGGAGCCGGGCCCGACGACGGCGGTTTCGAACCAGGTTGCAAAGAACCCCGCGGCATCGGCTTGCGGCCAGGTTGCGGCAGCGGCGCAAGGAGCGGCCCAGTCGGCGGGTTGGGTGAGGCCGCTGGTGTCGGTGCGAATCGCGAGCTTGGGGCAACTGTCGTTGAACGAGGCGAGCGCGCCGACGGCCTTGGTTTGAGTCAGGCCCAGGCCGGCGACAGGCGGGCCATACGCAACGCCGGCAGTCAGAGCATTTCCGGCGGGCGAGGGCAGCGGAACCGGGCGCGGCACGCGGCCCGGAGCGACGGGTGGTGGACGCTGCACAACCGGCGGCGGCTGGTATCCAGGTGGAACCAGCCGTCCGCAACCAGCGAGCAGCGCGAGGGTGGCCAGCGCAAGACCCTGGCGCCAACCCGCCGACATCAACCCGTTATCCGTGCGCGAGTTCGGCGCCAGAGTCTCTAGGCGGGGTTTCGTCGGGATCGGTCTCGTCGAGCAGCCAGTCGGGATCGGGCGAGCTGAAATCGCGCACAAACGTCCACACGTCGCGGCTTTCGATCGCATCGTCGAGCGATCCTGCGACCACTGCGCCCGCCGAGTCGCGCGTGACGGCGGCGATATCCGAAACGAAGCGCACCGTGACACGGGCGTGCGGCGCGGAATAGGCAGCATCGACGATCGAGATCTCCTCGATCCGGATCAGCCGGTTGTCGAGCGTTTCGCCCGCGGCTTCGCGCGCATTGATCGCGTCGATGAAGTGGCCTGCCACGTCGTCGTCGCACAAGTGGCCGAGCGCGTTGCGATCGCCCTTCCAGTATGCATCCAGGATCATCGCATAGGCATTGCGCGCGCCGGCCAGGAACAGCCCGACATCGAACTTGCGGTCTGCCGCCACGATTGCGCGGATGCCACCTTCGGCCGAGGGATCGAAGCCGGGGCGTTCGGCCGGGGCCACTTCGCGCGGGCGCTGGTTGGCGGCGGTCTTGTCACCGAGCACGGGCACCGCTGGCTGCGTCGGGCGCAACGCGTCGAGCGCATCGGCGCGGCTGCGCAGTGGTTCTTCGTTCTGTTCGGGACGGCGTCCGAGTACGGCATAAAGCCGCAGGCCAAGGAAGACCGCGATCATCGCCAGGATCACAATTTCAACTATCACGCTTGCCTGTCCTGTCTGGACGTTGGTGAAGACGTCCTGCCTGCCGGGAAAACCCTGTCGGGCGCCATTGCCAACGATCCGGTTCGGCTTTCGACCGGATCGTGGCGTTTGGCGGCCGTGATGTTCCCAGCTCAACTATCGTGCATCAAGTAGGTACGAAATACAAATGAACAACGCGTGGACGGCGGGATGGTGCCGTACTGCGATAAAACCGCCTCGCGGGCACTTCACTGCCGGTTGTCGTGGTTAACGACATTGGCCGCACAACCCCGATCCGATCCCCAAATTTGCGACTCGGCGGGTGTTTCCCGAGACGCAAAAATGCTCTAGGCGCCCATACCAGCGCAACCCGCCCTATCGGGCTGGTCCTGCACAAGATCGCATATCAACAGCACAGGACGGTTTTCTGACCATGGCCGACGAAGGCAACATCATCTCGAACCTCGATCTCGGCACGCCGATCCCCAACGGTGAAGACACCGCGCCTGCGGTTGGCTTCATCGCGCAGTACGTGAAAGACATGTCGGTCGAGAACCCGAAGGCGCCCGAAAGCTACCAGTGGACCGACCAGCCCGAAATCGGCGTGGAATTCAACATTGCCGCGCTCAACATGGGGCCGGATGTCCACGAGATCGAACTGAAGATCAACGTTTCGTCCAAGACGCCCAATGGCACGCAGTTCCTGGTCGAACTGTCGTATTGCGGCCTCGTCGGCATGCGCAACCTGACCGAAGACCAGGTCCATGCGTTCCTCTACGCCGAGGGTCCGCGCCTGCTGTTCCCGTTCGCCCGCCGCATCGTAGCCGACGCGGTGCGCGATGCCGGCTATCCGCCGCTGATGCTCGAACCGATCGATTTCAACGGCTTGTACGTCAACCAGCTCGAACAGCGCCAGGCCGAGGAAGCGGCGGCCGAGGCCAATGCGCCGGGCGCCGGCCACGCCTGATCCCTTTCAAGACCCGGTGGTAAGGTGAACCTCCTAAAAGCCACCGGGACGATCGGCGGTCTGACGCTGGTCAGCCGCGTGCTCGGCCTGGTCCGCGACAGCCTGTTCGCGCGCTACATCGGCGCGGGGTTCGCTTCGGACGCGTTCCTGGTGGCGTTCCGGCTGCCCAACATGTTCCGCGCGCTGTTTGCCGAAGGCGCGTTCGCCGCGGCGTTCGTGCCGATGTTCAACCGCAAGGTGGCCGATCCGAACGGCGAAGGCTTGCGTACCGGGCTCGATTTCGCCGAGCAGGCGCTGGCCGTGCTGCTGCCCGTGCTGATCGTGATGACCGTGGTGCTTGAAGTCTTCGCCTGGCCTGTCACCTTCGCCTTGTCGGGCAAGTTCAACGGCATCAGCGCCGACCAGTTCGCCTTCGCGGTCAAGCTCTCGCGCATCCAGATCCCCTATCTCCTGTTCATCAGCGTCGTCTCGCTATTCGGCGGCATCCTCAATTCGATGCAGAAGTTCTGGGTCAACGCCGCCGCGCCGATCCTGCTCAATGTCACGCTGATCGCCGCGCTGCTGATCTTCCACAGCACCGATCCGCTGATCACCGCGCGCAACCAGGCGATTGGCGTCTCGGTCTCGGGCCTGCTGCAACTCATCTGGCTCGCCTGGTCCTGCCACCGCAACGGCGTGAGCCTGCGGCTGCGCCTCCCGCGCCTCACCCCAGAAGTGCGCAAGCTGATGAGCCTGATCCTCCCCGCCGCCGCCGGCGCCGGAGCAGTCCAGATCAACCTCGTCATCTCGACCGCGCTCGCCGCCAGCCTGCTCAGCCACGGCTCGGTCACCTACATCTACATGGCCGACCGGCTGAACCAGCTCCCGCTCGGCCTCATCGGCATCGGCCTTGGCACCGTGCTCCTCCCCACCATCTCGCGCCAGCTCGGCGCCGGGCAGGACCTCGACGCGCTCGACACCCAGAACCGCGGCCTCGAACTCGCGCTGCTGCTCACGCTCCCCGCCACCGTCGCGCTTGTCCTCTGCGGAGAACCCATCGCCGCAGGCCTGTTCGGCTACGGCCGCTTCGGCGCCACCGATGTCCACTACACCGCCCAAGCCCTCGCCGCCTTCTCGATCGGCCTGCCCAGCTACATCCTCGTGAAGGTGCTGACCCCCGGCTTCTACGCCCGCCACGACACCAAAACCCCCGTCCGCCTCGCGATCATCTCGATGGCGGTCAACCTCGTCGGCAACCTCATCCTCATCGTGCCGCTCAAGCACATGGGCCCGCCGCTCGCCACCGCGATCGCCTCCACCGTCAACGTCGTCATGCTCTACCGCACGCTGGTAAACCGCGGCCACTTCGCCGCCGACCGCCGCTTGCGCCGCCGGGCATGGCGCCTGCTGCTGGCCGCCTTGGCGATGGGCGTGGTGCTGTGGGCGCTGCAAGGCCGCGTGATGCCCTACGTCCACGGATCATGGCTGGCGCGGATCGCGGCGCTGACGGTGCTGGTGAGCGCAGGCGGCGCGGTTTACGCCGTGGCGACGTTTGCGCTGGGGGCGTTCAGCCTGGCCGATTTGCAGTTCTTGCGGCGCCGTAGAAAAGTGGCCTGAGAGAAGAAGAGCCTCCGGCGGGCAAGGGCCCCGAGCATTCGCTTGCGAATGCGACTACCGAGGATTCCCCTTGCATCCCGGGACTGGCTTGGCGGGGTGTGGCGTGATGGTGCGAGGCTGGTTGTTTGAGGGCCGCTTCGCGGCGGGTCCTTCCGGAAGTGGACTGTCTAGAATCGCCCAACAGCGGACCGACGGGAAACGCCCAATTGCGGACATCGAAAGGCACGGCTAAGTTGACGAGGTGGGAAACGAACCGATAGCAGCTTTCAACGGGGCCAATGGTTCGTTGCGGATCGGGGTCGATAGGTACCAATTTCCAGACATCGTAGATGACGACTGGGATTCGAACTGGCTCATCGTGTCCGGCGAAGCTGATCTCGACGGAAGGTTATGGTCTTTTCGAAACCCGTGCCTCACCACGTTCGAGGTCGAACGTCTAGCTGACTGGCTCGATTGCGTCGTTGCCCGCCAAACAGCACAATCGATTTGTGGGTTTACCGAACCTAATCTCGAATTCGAATGCATGTCGGACGAGACAGTTAGGATTTCCTTTTGGCTGGAGGCATTGCCGCCGTGGGCAAAGCCGGGCAGCGGTCTTGGCGACATCGGCTTCGAGGTGCCGATCAACGACGCGCTTTCGACTACCGCGACCTGTCTCCGAAACATACTTTCGCGGTTCCCGATCCGAGCGCGGAACGGCAGCTAACCACCAAAAGCTGCCGCCGACCGAATGCTTGAGCCAAGCACCGCTTTGGATCAGCAATTCCGAACCCGAACCAACCCCTCGTCGCCCCGTGCATGACACGGGGCTTGGCTTGTTTTGGCGTCGTTGGCTTAGGCCATCGGTTCAGGGGGTGGATGTAGGCAGCCAAGCCCCGCATCGAGTGCGGGGCGACGGAGTTGGCGGCGCGCGTCTTTGCTTTCCTACTTTGATCAGGTGTGGCTTAAGCTACGCGATGATCGGTGGTCTGCATTTTGCCTTTAAGAATGGTCCGCTTACTCCGGGACGGCGGATTGCTCCGGAATGGAAGGTCGCACTTCAGACTTCGGAATGGCAGGAGGTTGAGCACGCCGATCACCTCAAAGCGATCCGCTCTCAGTCCATTAAAACCCATTATCAGCAAAGCCTTACAGAGCAAACGTCGCCAACTGTCCCCCGCGCCGAAGGCGCTTTCAAACCCCCAAAAGTCTCAAGGTTTCACACCCCGTTCAGCGTCAACATCCAACCTCGACAGTCCCGGGATGCAAGGGTGGAGTCATCGGTGGTCGCATTTGCAGGGCAAATGCTTGGGGCCCTTGCCCGCCGGAGGCAAACCCTTAAAGCCCTTCCAATCAACTTCAGCGAGCCAAACCCAAATGCGCGTAGTTTCCGGCATCCAGCCCACGGGCAACCTTCATCTTGGCAACTACCTCGGCGCGATCCGCAACTGGGTGGCGATGCAGGATCAGATGGAATGCTTCTATTTCCTCGCCGATCTCCACGCGATCAGCCAGCCGCATGTTCCGGCTGAACTTGCCGCCAACACGCGCGAGATGGCGGCGGCTTTGGTGGCGTGCGGGGTCGATCCCGATCGGTCGGTGCTGTTCAACCAGGCGCAAGTTCCGGCGCATGCCGAGTTGCAGTGGTTGCTGAACGGCACGGCGCGGATGGGGTGGTTGAACCGGATGACGCAGTGGAAGGACAAGGCGGGCAAGAACCGCGATGGCCAGTCGGTGGCGTTGTTTACGTATCCGGTGCTCCAGGCGGCGGATGTGCTGCTGTATCAGGCGACGCATGTGCCGGTGGGCGAGGACCAGAAGCAGCACCTGGAGCTGGCGCGCGATATTGCGCAGTCGTTCAACTCGGCGTTTGCCAGCGAAGAGGCGCCGGTGTTCACGCTGCCCGATCCGATCATCCCGCCCGAGGCCGCGCGGATCATGAGCCTGCGTGACGGCAGCGCCAAGATGAGCAAGTCTGATCCCAGCGACATGAGCCGGATCAACCTCATCGACGATGCGGATACGATCATGGCGAAGGTGCGCAAGGCCAAGACCGATCCCGAACCGCTGCCGGGCGAGGCAGCGGGGCTGGAGGGCCGGGCCGAGGCGAAGAACCTCGTCGGCATTTACGCGGCGATGACCGGGCAGGGGGTGGACGCCGTGCTGGCGCAGTTCGCCGGGCAGGGCTTCGGCGCGTTCAAGCCTGCGCTGGGCGAAGTGCTGGTCGAGACTTTGAGCCCGATCGCGGAGCGGTTCAACGCGTTGCGTCACGATGGCGAAATGCTCGACGCGATCCTGGCCAAGGGTGCGTCGAGGGCGAGGGAAGTGGCCGCGCCGACGCTCGACGCGGCCTATCGCGCGCTGGGGCTGGTGCGGGGTTAGGCCTTCAAGATTCGGATTTGTCCTGCGATTGCAACTGGATGTAGTTCTGCAAGCCCATGCGCTCGATCATGTCGAACTGGCGCTCGATGGTGTCGACGTGTTCTTCCTCGC
>NZ_JANXWG010000139.1 GCF_025351285.1 Novosphingobium sp. | reverse complement strand
GGATACGGGGCTGGTCGATGACGAGCAGTTGTCCTACTCGGAAATGGCCGCATGGCTGGGCGCGCGGATCACGCCGGCTGACGTCAAGGCCTGGGGCAGCACCGATCCCACGGTGTGGATCGCGGAAAGCGCGGCGCTGCGTGACCGGATCTACCCCGACAAGGGCGTGACCAACCTGGGCTATCGCTACGTGTTCGATCACACAGCGCAGATGGAATTGCGGCTCGAACAGGGCGGCATCAGGCTGGCGGCCTATCTCAACACGCTATTTGCGCCGAAAAAGCACGGCTGAAACCGGCCTCTGGCGCCGGCTCCCTTCCTATCTCGAAAGCACCGCCGATGGCCGCACAGCGGCACCAGATCCTGTTTATCGTGATGACCATCCTGATCGATGCAATCGGGGTCGGCCTCATTCTGCCGGTACTGCCACGTCTGCTGATGAGCGTGGGTGGGATCGCACTGCCCCACGCGATCGAGATCGGCGCGTATATGGGGCTGGCGACGGCGTTTGCCTCGTTCATCGGCGCGCCGGTGATCGGCAACCTCAGCGATGCGTTCGGCCGCCGCACGGTGCTGCTGGTGGCGCTGGGCGGGCTGGTGCTCGATTATCTGCTGCTCGCAACCGCGCCCACGCTGACGCTGATCTTTGTCGGCCGCATCCTGTCGGGGCTGTTCGGCGGCAGCTATGGCGCCGCGCAGGCCTCGATCGCCGATATCACCGAGCCCAAGGACCGCGCGCGCAATTTCGGCATGGTCGGTGCGGCGTTTGGGGTGGGCTTCGTGCTCGGCCCGGCGATCGGCGGTCTGCTGACCACGCTGAGCCCGCGCGCGCCGTTCTACGCCGCCGCAGGGCTGGGATTGCTCAACTTCCTCTACGGGTTGCTCCTGTTCCCCGACACGCTGAAGCCCGAAAACCGGCGCCCGTTCACGCTGGCCCGCGCCAATCCGCTGGGCGCGTGGCGGGTGCTCCGTGCAAACCCCGGCATGTCGGGCATCGCGATCGTGCTGTTGCTGTGGCAGTTGGCCAGCATGGTCTATCCGCTGACCTGGAGCTTCTACGGCATAGCGCAACTGCACTGGACCGATCGCGAGATCGGCGTGAGCCTGGCCGTCGTCGGCGTGGTCATCGCCATCAGCCAGAGCACGATCACCGGCCGCGTGGTGCGCAAGCTGGGTGAGCGCGATGCCGCCAGCCTGGGCATGATTGGCGCGGCGTCGGGCTATCTGGCTTATGCCTTCATCACCAGCACGTGGATGGCCTATGCATTGATGCTGACGATCATCGCGCAGGCGCTGGTCCAGCCGAGCCTGCTGGCGATGCTGTCGCGCCGCGCCACCCCGCAGACGCAGGGCGAAGTCCAGGGCATCGCCGCCATGACGATGGGCGTCGGTTCGATCATCGGTCCGCTTGCGCTGACCCGCCCGATGGCGTTCTTCAGCGGTGGCGGGGCTCCGGTGCACTTTCCCGGCGTGGCGTTCTTGATTGCGGCGGTGGTGGCTGTTGTGGCAATGCTGGTGTTGCGCGGGTTGCCGAAGGCGAGCGAAGTGCCCGCATAGCGCTGGCATGGCCGCGCCAGCAGTCTGCCCCGCAGTTTGCCCTGGGGTCTGCCCAGCGGTCTGCCCAGCGATATGCAAGGTGCCGTTAGGCGAACCGGCCCAGACATGTTACCGCTTCGACATTACTCGACAACACCGACAGGCGTCCCGTGAATGGGGGACTTGTGCGCCTTCGCCTGCAACAACAAGGCTGACGATGGTGTTCCAGATGTGCAGCCTCGGCGATATGGGCCTCGTTTCGTGGCTATGACTCTGCCGGTGCGCTCCCTTGCCGAGGCAAACCTGCTGGCGCAGGCCATCGTCAACACCATCCCGGAACCCTTCCTGGTGCTCGATGCCGAATTGCGCGTGCTTGAAGCCAGCCGGTCGTTTTACGAGATTTTCAAGGTCGAGCCTGAGGGTACGCACGGGTGCCTGCTTTACACGCTGGGTCATGGCCAGTGGGACATCCCGGCGCTTCGCGACTTGCTCGAAAAGATCCTGCCCGAACGCGTGGCGATGGACGGCTTCGAGGTTGATCACGAATTTCCGGTGATCGGGCGCCGGATCATGCTGCTCAACGCGCGCAAGGTGCTGTTCGACCACAGCGACACCATCGCGATCCTGCTCGCCTTTCGCGATATTACCGATCGTCGCGCGATCGAACAGGAAAAGGCGGCGCTGCTCGCTCGCTCCGAAGAACTGCGACGGCAGAATGACGTGCTGCTCCAGGAAATGAAGCATCGCGTGGCCAACAGCCTGCAGATCATCGCCAGCATTCTCATGCTCCAGGCGCGGGCAGTGTCATCCGATGAAACCCGCTTTCATCTTCAGGACGCGCACAAGCGCGTAATGTCGGTGGCCGCGGTCCAGCGCCATCTCGACATGACCGACGGCATCGATCAGATCGAGGTCGGCAATTATCTCGACAAGCTGTGCGGCAGCCTGGGGGCTTCGATGGTGGCCGTAGATCAGCCGGTGACGATCATCGTCAAGTCCGACATCGGCATGATCCCCTCATCCAAGGCGGTCAGTATCGGCCTGATCGTGACCGAACTGGTGATCAATTCGCTCAAGTACGCGTTCCCCGACCGCAGGGCCGATGCCGCGATCCGGGTGGGATATACGATCGACGACGGCCGCTGGGCCCTGACCGTCTCCGACAATGGCGTCGGCAAGACGAAAGGTCAGCCGGCGAAAGCCGACGGCGGGCTCGGCACGACGATCGTTGCGGCGCTGGCAAAACAACTCGATGGGCGCGTGACAATGGATACCAGTGCCGCGGGGTATGCGGTTACCATCGGCCACTGAGCCGGCGGTTCCGCGTTGCCGGGGCCGCGATCGATGGTCTGAAATAACCGCCGGTCAACGCGCGTCCGCATCCTCCACCACCGGCAACATCACCGCGCTCGCCTCCGCGCCGCCGTGGAACACGCTCTGCGTCGCGGTTTTGTAGTCCGCTGCCTTGGCGTTGAAGATGTTGGGCACGAAGCTTTGCGGGTTGCGATCGTAAAGCGGGAACAGGCTCGACTGGATCTGCACCATCAGCCGGTGACCGGGCAGGACCACGTGATCGACGTTGGGTAGCGCGAACTTGTAGGTCTCCACCTTGCCCGGCGTCAGCGCGGCGGGCTGGCTGAGCGAATGGACATAGCGGCCGCGGAAGATCTCGATGCCGATCGCAAGCTGGTAGCCGGGATGCGCGGGCTTCGATCCCTGGTCGGTGCCTTCGGGGGTTTCATCGGGCGCCACGTCGATCAGCTTGACCACCCAGTCGCTGTCGGTCCCCGTCGTGGCGGCGTGGAGTTCCACTTCGGGCGCGCCCATCAGGTGGAGCGATTTCGTCAGCGGCGCGGTGCGGTAACTGAGCACGTCGGGCCGCCCGTCGACAAAGCGCTGGTCGCGCACCAGCCACGGCTTCCACTGCGCCGAATCGGCGGTGTTGATCGGGCGCGGGATATAGGGGACGGGGTGCGCGGGGTCCGACAGGTAGTCGTCATGGCCTTGGGCGGCCGGTGCGGTGAAGCCCGCCCCCATCGCGGAATCGAGGTAAAGCGGCTTCATCGTCCCCATCGGCCAGCGCGGAGAGGTGTTCCACTGGTTCGCTCCCGTGGCATAGGTAATCGCGCGCGGGGTGTGCGGATCGGGCGCGTCCTTGAGGTAGTGGTCGAAGAACGGCTTCATCCACTTTACCCGAAATTCCAGCGCGGTATCGCCGGCAAAGGTCAGCGCACCCAGGTCATAGCCATAATGGTTGACGCCCGAATGCCGCCATGGCCCGATCGCGAGGTGGACCAGCTTGTTGTCCGGGTCCTGCGGCAGAAGTGCCCGGAACACCGCCGGCGCGCCGTAGCTGTCCTCCTGGTCCCACTGGCCCAGCATCAGCAGCGTGGGCACCGTCAGCTTGCGCGCACCCATCCACTTGTCGACCGCCTGGAGGCTCCAGAAATCGGTATAGGCGGGGTTTTCCATGACCTTGCGCACCGAGGGGACGTTCTCGATCCCCCACTTCCGCGCAAAATCGCCGGCCGATCCGGCTTCGAGGTAGGCGGTGTAATCTTCTCCCGCCCCGCGCGCGATCTTGACGCCCGCATCGCCCTTGCCGGTGGCCATATCGAGGAAATAGTCGAACGATCCGGTCCGGAATGCGCCGTTGTGGAAATCGTCGTCGCCGATCCAGGTGTCGACCATCGGGCTCTGCGGCGCGGCGGCTTTCAGCGCGGGGTGCGGGTTGATCTCGGCCATCAGCGTGGTGAACCCGAGGTACGAGGATCCGACCACACCAACTTTGCCGTTGGTTTCGGGCACGTGCTTCACCAGCCAGTCGATGGTGTCGTAGGCGTCGGTAGATTCGTCGACCTTCGTGGTGTTTAGGGGGCCGATGATCGGGCGGGTCAGCACCCAGGTGCCTTGAGATCCGTGCATCCCGCGAATGTCCTGGTAGACGCGGATGTAGCCGTCCTCGACGAATTCCCTGTCCATCGCGGGCAGCACTTCGGTCAGCACCTGGCTCTGGTTGCGAGTGGTCGAACCCTTGGCGTCGTATGGTGTGCGCGAGAGCAGGATCGGCGCGTTTGCCGTGCCCTTGTGCATCAGGATCACGGTGTAGAGCTTCACCCCGTCGCGCATCGGGATCATCTCGATCCGGCGGACATAATCGGCACCGGGGCGGACCATGTCGTACTTTTCGACCACATCGGGGGTCATCGCAGTCACCGGGGGAGTCACCGGGCCGGCACCGATGGCGGCCTTGGGCGCAGCTTGTGCCGCAAGCGGGAATGCGAGGAGGGGGAGGGCGAGCAGGCGGAGCGAGCGGTTCATGCAGACCGCTGTAGTTTGGGCGCGCCGTGGCGGCAACCGGTTACAAGTTAAACCAGCTTGCGAAAAATCGGCCTAATCCAGCGAAAGCTCGCGCATGTGGTATTCGAAGGCTTGCGGTTGCAGCGCGCGCGTGAATTCGACCCCGGCGCGGTCTTCATCGACCCAGCGGACGATGGCCGCCAGGCGTTCGATCTTGCCGATCTTGATCGAGATAAACTGCCCCGGCCGAAGCGCCTTGCAGTCCCCATCGAGGCAGCAGCCGTGGCGCGAAAGATCGGCAATGGTAACGGGTTGCAGCGCGGTCTGGTGCGCAACCAGCATGGCGCCGGCCGAAATCGGCACGCGCTCTTCGCTGCGGGCTTCGGCCCCGGTCAATTCAGGCCTTGGCGTGTCGGATGCAGCAGCAACATTCGCATCGGGGTCCGGTCGTGCTGCCGAAAACAACCGGGCTGGTAAGGCAAAAGCCATGCAAGTCTCCGTTCGGCTTTGCGAGCCGGATTGCATGATCCCGCCATTCGCGCTCATGCGTCCCGGTCGCGACGAGCCGGTTCTGCACAAAACTTAGAATTTACCAATTAATAAACACATAACTCTGATTTCAGGGGAAGTTTCTTTCGATCCAAAATCGGTCAGAGCCTCATGCTCCGGCCTTTTCGGCAAATTCCCACGCCCGTTCTGCCAGCGGGTTGACGCGTTCCGACATCGTCTTGGCATGGTCGGATGAGGCGGTGCCGTCGATCACGCGCTTCTTGATGCCCTGCATGATGCCGGCCAGGCGGAAGAAGTTGTAAGCGAAATACCAGTTCATGTCGGGCACGCCATCGCGGCCCGTTGCCGCGCAGTAGCGGGTAACAACCTCATCGAGTTCGGGGATGCCGAGCGCCTTGCGATCGAGGTCCTGTACACCCGATCTACCCCCGTTTTCGGTCACCCACGCCATGCAAACGTACATGAAATCCGCCAGCGGATCGCCAAGCGTCGACAATTCCCAATCGAGCACTGCCAGCACTTTCGCCTCATCGTGCGCAAAGATCATGTTGTCGATGCGGTAATCGCCGTGGACCACCGAGGTGCGGGTCTGTTCGGGCAGCGTGGCCGGCAGCCATTCGATCAACCGCTCCATCTGCGGCATGGTCTCGGTTTCCGACAGGCGATACTGCCTGGTCCAGCGTTCGACCTGCCGGCCGAAATAGTTGCCCGGTTTGCCGTATGCCGAAAGGCCCGCCGCTTCGACATCGACCGAATGCAACTGCGCCAGCGTGTCGATCATCGCATCGTAAGTGGCGCGGCGGTAGGCGGGCGTGCTGCCGGGCATCGATCCATCCCAGATCGTCCGCCCGTCAACCATGCCCATCACGTAGAACCACGATCCGAGCACGGTTTCGTCGGTGCACAAGCCATATTGCGGCGCGACCGGGAAGCCACTGCCGAACAGGCCGGCCTGAACCCGGTATTCGCGATCGACCGCGTGCGCGCTGGGCAGCAGCACGCCGAACGGCTTGCGGCGAAGCACGTAATTCCCGGAAGCGGCTTCAATCTTGTAGGTCGGGTTCGACTGTCCACCTTTGAACTTCGAAAGCGTCAGCGGCCCGTTGAAACCGGCCACATTGGCTTCCATCCACCTGGTGAGCTTGGCCTCATCGAGCCGGTCGGCGCCTTCGGGGGCGATCGTGCCGGTAAACAGTGTTTCGGCATCGAGTGGGGCGGTTGCCGGAAGCGAAGGTGTCGCAGTCGTCATTGTAGTGCCCTTACTGGTCGAACACGATCACCGAGCGCGCCGAATGGCCGGCCTTCATCTTGTCGAAGCCCTGGTTGACTTGGCTCAGCGGGATGCGCTCGGCGATAATCGAATCGAGATCAAGCTGGCCGTTCAGATAGAACGCCACCAGCCGCGGCAGGTCGACCGGGAAGCGGTTCATGCCCATGATCGCGCCCTGGAGCTTCTTGCCCGAAAGCAGGTCCATCGCCGACAGCGAAACCCGGTGCGCCAGCGGCATCATGCCCAGGATCGTGGCGGTTCCGCCGCGTCGCAGCGAGGCTACCGCGAGATCGCCCGAAGCCGGCCGGCCGACGGCTTCGATCGCGTGATCGACCCCGCCCTTGGTCATCTCGACGATTTGTGCGCCAGCCAGCGGATCGGTTGCATCGATCACATCGGTGGCGCCGAGCTTGCGCGCCAATTCACGCTTTTCGGGCAGCGGATCGGCGGCGATGATCCGCCCGGCGCCGGCAATCTTCGCAGCGTTGATTGTGGCGAGGCCTACGCCGCCGCAACCGACTACCGCAACGGTTTCACCCGGCGTGACCTTGCAGGCGTTGAAGATCGCGCCGGCGCCGGTGGTGACCGCGCAGCCGATTACTGCGGCGCGATCGAGCGGCATGTCGCGGTCGATCGAAACGCAGGCGTGTTCGTGGATCAGCATCATTTCGGCAAAGGCCGAAAGATTGAGCATCTGGTTGATCATGCTGCCATCGCTGGCACGGGTGAGGCGCGGCGCTTCGCCCTTCTGGCGGCGGGTTTCGGCGCCCAGGCACAGCGCCATGCGGCCGGTGACGCAGAATTCGCAGTGCCCGCAGAACGCCGACAGACAAGTCACGACGTGATCGCCGACTTTCACCGTACGCACTTCGCTGCCGACCGCTTCGACAATACCCGCCGCTTCATGGCCGGGCACTGCGGGCAGCGCATGGGGATAGGTGCCCTCGATGAAATGCAGGTCCGAATGGCACAGCCCGCAAGCGTGGGTGCGGATCAGCACTTCGCGCGGGCCGGGCAGAGCCACGGCAATCGTGTCGAACTCCAGCGGCTGGCCGGGCGTTACGAGCAGGGCGGCTTTCATGGGGCACTCCGGTATCAGTCCCCCTCCCGCTTGCGGGAGGGGTTAGGGGTGGGCACTTGTTCTTCTTGAAGGCGGCGCCTGACGCGGCCCACCCCCTCCCCCTCCCGCAAGCGGGAGGGGGGCTTAAGTCAGCGTGATACGCCCACGTCACCCGAACTGAACGCCGGTTCGCGCGTGGTGCCATCGGGCTTGGGCATATGGCGGGCGAACTCGATCCTCGCCACCGCGCGGGCGTGAACTTCGTCCGGACCATCGGCGATCCGCAGCGTGCGCTGGTGCGCCCACGCTTCGGCGAGGCCGTAGTCTTCCGAAACGCCGCCGGCACCGTGCGCCTGGATCGCATCATCCAGGATGCGCAACGCCATGTTGGGCGCGTGCACCTTGATCATCGCGATTTCGAGCGCGGCGGCCTTGTTGCCGACCTTGTCCATCATGTCGGCCGCTTTCAGGCACAGCAAGCGGGTCATCTCGATGTCGATCCGGCCTGCGGCGATGCGCTGTTCCCAGATCGATTGCGAGGCGATGGTCTTGCCGAATGCCACGCGCGATTGCAGCCGCTTGGCCATCTTGCCGATCGCTTCTTCGGCCACCCCGATGGTGCGCATGCAGTGGTGGATACGTCCGGGCCCGAGCCGGCCCTGCGCGATCTCGAAGCCGCGTCCATCGCCAAGGAGCATGTTCGAGGCAGGAATCCGCACGTTTTCGAGCTGGATTTCCATGTGTCCGTGCGGTGCATCGTCATAGCCGAACACGGGCAGGTGCCGCACGATCGTCACGCCCGGCGCGTCGAGTTCGACCAGCACCATCGATTGCTGCTGGTGGCGCTTGGCCTCGAAATCGGTCTTGCCCATGACGATCGCGATCTTGCAACGCGGATCGCCCGCGCCCGACGACCACCACTTGCGCCCGTTGATGACGTAGCCATCGCCATCCGGCTTGATCGAGCATTCGATGTTGGTGGCGTCCGACGAGGCCACTTCGGGCTCGGTCATCAGGAAGGCCGAACGGATTTCGCCGTTCATCAGCGGCTTCAGCCACTTGTCCTTCTGTTCGCGCGTGCCGTAGCGGTGGAACACTTCCATGTTGCCGGTATCGGGCGCAGAGCAGTTGAACACTTCGCTGGCCCAGCCGCAGCGGCCCATTTCCTCGGCGCACAGCGCATATTCGAGATTGGTGAGGCCCGGGCCTTCGAATTCGAACGTGTCGTCCACGTGCGTGCGGCCGAACTGCGGCGGCATGAACAGGTTCCAGATGCCGGCGGCCTTGGCCTTGGCTTTCATCTCCTCGACGATCGGCAGCACCTTCCAGCGTTCGCCCTCGTCCTTCTGTTGCTTGTAGATGTGCGTGCGTGGGCGCAGTTCGGCGTCTACGAACGCCTTGACGCGGTCGCGCCAATATACTTGCCGTTCGGTGGGTTCGAAATCCATGGACTCTCTCCAAAAGCTGGCTGTTTTCGCGCGACTTGTGGCAGAGCCACGCAGTCGCGCCAAGCGGGAATTTAACCGATCGCTTAAGTTACTGCGATCAACCTGCGGCCGGCGCTTCGGCGAAGGCGCGCAAGGTGTCGAACATTCCGGGCGCTTCGCTGTCCCAGCTATCGCGCGTGCCGATGGTCAAACCGCCATCGACGATGATCGAGGTGCCGTTGACAAAGCCCGCCGCCTCGCTGGCCAGGAAGGCCACGGCTTCGGCGATGTCACGCGGCTGGCCACCGCGAGCGACCGGCTGCGCGTTGCTCGACATCTGGGCGATCATGGCCTTGGCGGTATCGACCCGATCATCGGGCATGCCCACCGCGGTTGTGAAGATGTTGGTGTTGATGAAGCCCGGCTGCACCGCGTTGACGCGGATGCCGTGTCTGGCAAGGTCCGCTGCCGCCAGCTTCGACATGTGCAAAACGCCCGCCTTGGCAATCGCGTAGGCGCTGGGCGAATAGCCCGAACCGATTGCCGCCACGCTGGAAGTGTTGACGATCGCCGCGCCGCCGGTGCGGGTGGACGGGCGGCCGATCATGTGCGGCACCGCATAACGCACGCCCATCGCCACCGAACGCAGCAGCAGGTCCATCGTGCGGTCCCAGCCTTCGGGTTCGATTTCGTCCATCTTGGCGCCGTCACCGCCCGCGCCGGCGTTGTTGAACACCACGTCGATCCCGCCGTGAGTGGCGGCGGCAAAGTCCATCAGCGCCTTGATCTGGACCGTGTCGCAAACGTCGCAAGTGAATGGCGTGATCGTGCCGGCCAACGCGGGTGCTTCGGCAATGAGCCGGGCAAGCCCGGCCGAGTCGAAGTCCGAGGCGATGACATGGGCGCCGTCCTGAGCGAAAAGCAGCGTCGTAGCGCGCCCGATGCCCGAGGCTGCACCCGTGATAACAGCACATTTTCCTGCGAATCGCATGGCATTCTCCCGCCTTGTTTTGTGCCCAAAGGATAGGTTCTGCGCGGCGTGGGTCAACGCTTCTCGGACCACTTGTGACCTGACGCTACGGCATCCATGGTTTCGCAAATGCACGGAAATCCGCGCTTGTCAGGGCTTCGTACTGGTCTTAACCTCTCGATTAACAAGAGGAGTGGAGAGCATGTCAGAACCCGCAAACGATCTTGGGCCATTCCGGGCCGAAGTCCGTTCCTGGCTCGAAGCCAACTGCCCGTCCGAAATGCGCGAACCCATCCGCGACGAAGCCGAAGTGTGCTGGGGCGGGCGCAATTATGTGCCGCACAGCCCGGCGCAAAAGGCCTGGCTCGATGCCTGCGTCGCCAAGGGCTACACCGTGCCCGATTGGCCCAAGGCTTATGGCGGCGCGGGGATGAGCGCGCCGCAAGCCAAGATCTGGCGCGAGGAATTGTCGCGGATCAACGCACGCTCGCCGCTCAACAGCTTCGGCATCTGGATGCTCGGACCCGCACTGCTCAAGTTCGGGACCGAGGAGCAGAAGGTCCACTATCTGAACGAAGTGGCGCAGGGCAAGATCCGCTGGTGCCAAGGTTATTCCGAACCGGGCTCGGGTTCGGACCTCGTTTCGTTGCAGACCTTCGGCGAGGATATGGGCGATCACTGGCAGGTCAACGGCCAGAAGATCTGGACCAGCTATGCCGACAAGGCCGACTGGATTTTCTGCCTGGTCCGCACCGACAAGGCCAGCAAGTACCAGGGCATCAGCTTCCTGTTGTTCGATATGGCGAGCCCCGGCGTCACCACCAAGCCGATCAAGCTGATCAGCGGCGCATCACCGTTCTGCGAGACCTTCTTCGACAATGTGAAGGTGCCCAAGAACCAGATCGTCGGCGAATTGAACCGCGGCTGGGACGTGGCCAAGTACCTGCTCGGCCACGAACGGGAGATGATCTCGGGCGCGGGCGGGACCGACCGGTCTTCGACCATCGGCGCCACGCTGTCGAAGAACGGGCTCGATGAACCCGTGCTGCGCGCCGAACTGGCCAAGTTCGATGTCGATGCGCTGGCTTATGCGGCGATGTCGGAAAAGTTCATGGACGAGGTCAAGGTCGGCAAGGGTCACCCGGCCAAGTCGAACATGATGAAATATTCGGGCACCGAGCTGAACAAGCGGCGGCTGGAACTGGTCATGGCCGGCGGCGGCAGCGAGGCGTTGGAATGGGACAGCATCGAGACGCAAGGCGGCGCGCGGCCGCGCAACTGGCTGAGGACCAAGGCCAATTCTATCGAGGGCGGCACCAGCGAGGTGATGCTCAACGTGATCGCCAAGCGCATCCTGGATTTGCCGGGGGCGTAAAAGCTCCCCGCCCGCTTGCGGGAGGGGCTGGGGTGGGCTGCGTCACGGCGCCATCCTTGTGGAAATAAGAAGTGCCCACCCCTTACCCCTCCCGCAAGCGGGCGGGGGACCAGGTAGGGTACAGGAGAGACAGATGCCGCTTTACCATTCCGAAGACCAGGCGATGCTCGCCGATACCGTCACCGGCTTCATGGCCGATGAGGGTTCGATCCCCAAGCAGTTGCGCCGCTGGCGCGATGCCGAATGCAAGGACGGCTTCGGCCATGAATTGTGGGGCAAATTCGCCGAGATGGGCCTGACCGGCATGCTGGTGAGCGAGGCCGACGGCGGCCTGGGCATGGGCCATGTCGAAGCCGGGATCGTGCTTGGCGAGATCGGGCGCAACCTCACGCCGTCGCCGTTCCTGACCACTTCGGTCATGGGCGTTACCGCGCTGGCGGGTGCTTCCGATGACGTGCGCGGGCGCTATCTGCCCGGCGTGATCGAGGGCAGGACCGTGCTGGCGATCGCCATCGACGAAGGCGCCAAACACCGCCCCGAACGCATCGCCTGCAAGGCCGAGCGAGCGGGCAACGGCTTCCGGCTGTCGGGCAAGAAGGACTTCGTGGTCCACGGCGCCAGCGCCGACATGCTGATCGTGGCGGCGCGCACATCGGGCGCGGATGATGACGACGCGGGCGTTACCCTGTTCGCGGTGCCGAAAGATGCTGCCGGGATCAGCCACAACAGCGTTCGGTTGGTCGACAGCGCGATGGCCAGTCACGTTACCTTCGACAACGTCGAATTGGATGGCGATGCGGTGATCGGCGAAGTCGACGGCGGGCGCGCATTGCTGAACAAGGTGCTCAGCGCGGGCCGGGTCGGCGCGGCGGCGGAGCAGTGCGGCGTGGCCTCGGGCGCGTTCGATCGCACCACCGATTACCTCAAGACGCGCAAGCAGTTCGGCAAGCTGATCGGCGAATTCCAGGGCCTCCAGCACCGCGCCGCGCACCTCTACGCCGAACTCGAAATCGCGCAGGCTGCGGCGATCAAGGCGCAGCAATTGCTCGATGGCGGGTCCGAGCGCGCCGACCTGATGGTCTCGGTGGCAAAGGCCAAGGCGGGCGAGGTCTGCAACCTGGCGGTGCGCGAAGGCGTGCAGATGCACGGCGGCGTAGGCATGACCGACGAATACGACATCGGGCTGTACATGAAGCGCGATCGCGCGCTGTCCGAATTCATGGGCGACCGGTTCTACCACACCGATCGCGTTGCCAAACTTAGCGGTTATTGAGGAATTGATGATGGATATTTCAAAGCTGTTCAGCCTCGAAGGCCGCATCGCGGTGGTTACCGGCGGGTCGCGCGGGATCGGGCGGATGATCGCCGAGGGTTACCTCGCGGCGGGCTGCGCCAAGGTCTATATCACCGCGCGCAAGGCGCAGGTGGTCGAGGAAACCGCGCACGAACTGGGTGATCGCTGCCACGCGTTGCCGGGCGATATCTCCAGCATGGCAGGCATGGAAATGCTGGCGCAGGACCTGGCGCAGCGCGAGAGCAAGCTCGACATCCTCGTCAACAACGCCGGTGTGGCCTGGGGCGCACCGTTCGAGGATTTCCCCGAGATCGGCTGGGACAAGGTGATGAACCTCAACGTCAAGACGCCGTTTTTCCTGACGCAAAAGCTGTTCCCGATGCTCAAGGCCGGCGCCAGCCCGCAACAATTGGCCAAGGTGATCAACATCGCCTCGATCGACGGGATGAAGCTCAACCCCTGGGATACCTACAGCTACCACGCATCCAAGGCGGCGATCCTTCAACTGACCCGGCGCATGGCAGTGCAACTGATCAAGGACAACATCGTCTGCACTGCGATCGCGCCCGGCGCCTTTGCTTCGGAAATGAACAAGGCCGCGGCGAAGAATGCCGACGTGGTGTCTAAAGGCATCCCCTCGGGCCGGATCGGTGACGAATTCGACATGGCCGGCGGTGCGATCTACCTCGCCAGCCGCGCGGGCGATTACGTGGTGGGAACCGCGCTGCCGATCGACGGCGGCGTGGTCAACGCCTCGGTTCCGCGCGATTTCGTCGATCCGTCCGGAAGCTGAATGGCCGGGCACTAAATCGTTTGCGGGGCGTTACGACGACTGTCGGTCGGGAGCGGCTGACAGCCTGAACGGAGATCGGTGAACCATGTCGAGCGAAACCCTGCACGAAACCAATCTGTCGAAGGAAACCCTCGACCTGCACCGCGCGATTTCGTCGCTGATGGAGGAACTCGAAGCGGTCGACTGGTACAACCAGCGGGTCGAAGCGGCCACCGATCCCGAACTCAAGCAACTGCTCGCGCACAACCGCGACGAGGAGAAGGAACACGCGGCGATGATGATCGAATGGATTCGCCGCCACGATCCCAAGTTCGACAAGCAATTGCGCACTTACCTGTTCGCCGAAGGCTCGATCGTCGAGGCCGAACACAAGGCTGAAGGCAAAAAGTAATGACGATGCCGCACCGCTTGCGCACGCTGGCCCCCGCCATCTATTTCGGCGAGGGGCCACGCTGGCGCAACGGGCGGCTCTATTTCTCGGATTTCTACGCGCACAAGGTCCTGTCGGTCACGCTGGCGGGCGAACAGCGCGTCGAACTCGAGGTCGATGGTCGGACCTCGGGACTCGGCTGGATGCCCGATGGTTCGCTGCTGGTGGTGCGGATGGAACTGCGGCAGGTGTGGCGCAAGTGGCCCGATGGCCGCTTCGAACTCCACGCCGATCTGGGCGAGCACGCGCACTATCTCGCCAACGACATGGTCGTCGATAGCCAAGGCCGCGCTTACGTCGGCAACTTCGGCTTCGATCTCGACAGCGAAATCCGCGCGCGCGGCGTGGAAAGCGTGATCGCCGACCATCCTCCCACGCCGATTGCGCTCGTCCAGGCGGATGGAACCGTCACCTCGGCGGCGGGCGACGAACGGTTCAGCTTCCCGAACGGCATGGTCATCACGCCCAACGGAAAGACGCTGATCGTCGGCGAAACGCTGGCTGGCCGACTGACCGCGTTCGACATCGCGCCCGATGGCCACCTCACCGGTCGCCGCGAATGGGCGCCGACCTGGCCGCGCGTGCCCGATGGCATTGCGCTCGATGCCGAGGGCGCGATCTGGATCGCCAACTCGATCGCGCCTGAATGCGTGCGGATCGCAGCGGGCGGCGAGGTGCTGGATGTGGTCGCAACCGACGGGCTCAACTGCTTTGCCTGCATGCTGGGCGGGCCCGAGGGCAAACACCTGTTCATGCTCGTCGCGCCCAGCAGTGATGGCGAAACTGCCGCGCGCAAGCCGCTCGGCAAAGTGCTGGTAACCGACGTCGCGATGCCGGCGGCAGGGCTGCCTTAAGTCCTAGGCGATCTGGCCCCGCATCAGTTCGCGCACGAAGCCGATCAGCCCGGTCTGCCGCGCGCGCTTCATGCGCTCGGCGGCGAGAATCTCGCGGACCTTTTCGAAGCATACGTCCACATCGTCGTTGATCACCACGTAGTCATAACCGTCCCAGTGGCTGATTTCGGCTTGCGCGCGCGCCATGCGGGCGGCGATCACTTCGCCGCTGTCGGTGGCGCGATTGGTCAGGCGGCGATTCAATTCGACCAGGCTGGGTGGCAGGATGAACACCCGTGCCACGTCGGTCTGCGCCTTCTGGTAAAGCTGCTGGGTGCCTTGCCAGTCGATATCGAACAGGAAATCGCGGCCTTCTTTCAGTCCGCCGCGGATCTGCGCCTTGGGGGTGCCATAGCTATGGCCAAACACGGTGGCCCATTCGTAGAACTCTGATTCTTCCACCATCCGTTCGAAAGTCTGCTGGTCGACGAAGTGGTAATCCACTCCATCCTGTTCGCCGGGGCGAGGGTGCCGCGTGGTGACCGAAACCGACATCGCGATTTCGGGATCGCTGTCGAGCAGCATCCGCGCAATCGTGGTCTTGCCCGCGCCCGACGGAGACGACAGGATGAACATCAACCCGCGGCGGTGGAGCGTGTCGGCGGGATTGGAATGCAAGGCGATGGAATCGGGCATGCGCGCTAATGGCGCAGCGGCAGGGACATGGTCAACCCGCGCCGTCATTTGGCCCGCAGTCAGCCGTCGGCGGGTTCACCCTTCCGTGCCCTCGCGCGCGCCTTGCGCCGATCGTACAGCGTTTTGGCGAGCATCCCACCGCCGATCACGATCGCGCCGGGCACCGATCGCGTAGCCACCCGCGCCAACGCGGTGGACACCAGCGTCTGGCCCATGGTGCGCGATTTAACATGGCGTTCGGCCCGTTCCTTGCCCACTTGCGGCGTCAGGAACGCCCTTTCGACCACGTGGCGCAGCAGTTCTCCGCCGCCGCGCAAAGCAAGATCGGCCAGCACCAGGTTGGACACGGGATTGGCAGCGCGAACCGCGCGTTCGGCCTGGCGCCTGGCCTTGCGGGTCAGCTTCGTGCCACCGGCTTTCAGGGCTTTCGCGGTGGGTTTGCCGACCATTGCTTCGCGTTCCTCAGGTTGGGCGCGAGGTCGCGGACAAATCGTCCGAACGTTGCTCGCGCGCTACTTCTTGCGCCCGAAATCGACCGTCACGACATTCGAGCCATCTTCGGCCTGAACGGACGCGGGGCTGCCGGGTTCCGTACCATCCTCGGGCGAATCGTTTTCGGCGTCTTCGTGGGGCTGGTGTTCGGGTTCCTCGACTTGCGCCTGGAACTGAAGCCCGAAATCGACCGCCGGATCGACGAATGCGGTAATCGCGGAGAACGGAATGTGCAGCTTGGAAGGGATCTGGTTGAAGCTGAGGCCGACGCTGAACGAATCGGCTTCGACCTTGAGCTCCCAGAACTTGTTCTGGAGCACGATGGTCATTTCATCGGGAAAACGTTCGCGCAGCACCACCGGGATCGCCACGCCGGGGGCGTGCGTCTTGAAGGTTATGTAGAAGTGGTGGTTGCCGGGCAGCATCCCGCCGGTCGTTTCCACTTGGCCGAGCACGCGGCCGACCACTGCGCGCAAGGCTTCCTGGACGATCTCGTCATAGGGGATCAGGCTGTCGGGTGATGTGTCGTTCATTTCATCGCACACCTGACCGTGACGGGCGGCGCGGTCAAGAGGGCACGAAGGTGCGGTGCGTTGAATCGAGTGGAAGTGGATTTGTGAAGCCGCCCGATCGGCGGGCGGATTGATTCTGCACCGTGATGCGCCTAACCGCCGCGCATGACAGCTCCGCGCACCGGCCAGGTCAGCCGCAAAACCGCAGAAACCGCAATCGACGTGTCGGTGAACCTCGATGGCACCGGGATTTACGACGTTGCTACCGGTATCGGCTTTCTCGATCACATGATCGAACAGTTCGCGCGGCATTCGCTGATCGATATCGTGTGCAAGGTTGAGGGCGATCTCCACGTCGATCAGCACCACACCACCGAAGATAGCGCGATCGCGATCGGGCAGGCCATATCGCAGGCGCTGGCCGACAAGCGTGGAATCGTACGCTATGGCAGCGCCTATTCGCCGATGGACGAGGCTTTGGCGCGGGTGGCGCTCGACATTTCGGGGCGGCCGATCCTGGTTTGGAAGATGGAGTTCACGCAGCCGCGGCTGGGTGAAATGGACACCGAGCTGTTCGAACACTGGTTCCATTCGATTTCGCAGGCCGCCGGCATCACGCTGCACATCGAGACGCTTTACGGCCAGAACAACCACCACATGATCGAAGGTATCTTCAAGGGCTTTGCCCGCGCGATGCGCCAAGCCGTGGAGATCGATCCGCGCAAGGCCGACGCGGTGCCGTCGACCAAGGGCATCCTCGGCGGATAGGGGCATGGCGGAAACCATCGCTCTCATCGATTATGGCGCGGGCAACCTGCGCTCGGTCGCCAATGCGCTCAGGGTGGCGGGCGCCGAGCACGTTGAGATCACCGCCGACGTCAACGTGGTGCGCGCGGCCGACCGGATCGTGCTGCCCGGCGTAGGCGCATTCAAGGCTTGTGCCGAAGCGCTGAACGCGGTGCCGGGGCTGGTTGCGGCGATGGAAGAACGCGTACACATCGGCGGCGCGCCGTTCCTCGGCATTTGCGTCGGCATGCAATTGCTGGCCGATCAGGGCGTTGAGCACGGCATTACCCCCGGCCTCGGCTGGATCGCCGGCGAAGTGCGCGCGATCGAATGCACCGATCGCGCGATCAAGATCCCGCACATGGGCTGGAACGATGTTTCGCCAATGCCGCACACCGATGGCGCCAGCCTGATCGAGCCGGGCGAGGCCTATTTCCTCCATTCGTACCATTTCGTCCCCGACCACGGCGCAAACATCGCAGCGATGACCGACCATGGCGGCGGGCTGATCGCGGCGGTGGCGCGCGACAACCTGCTGGGCGTGCAGTTCCATCCCGAGAAAAGCCAGGGCTATGGACTGGCCATGCTCACGCGCTTTCTGGAGTGGAAGCCATGATCGTATTTCCGGCCATCGACCTGAAAAACGGCCAGGTCGTGCGACTGGCCGAGGGCGACATGGACCGCGCCACGATTTATGGCGACGATCCAGCCGCGCAGGCGATGCTGTTCGCCGAAGCAGGTGCGCAGCACCTCCACGTGGTCGATCTCGACGGCGCCTTCGCGGGCGAGGCGGTCAACCGCGTGGCGGTCGAGGCGATCCTCAGGCAGTTTCCCGGCCACGTGCAACTGGGCGGCGGCATCCGCACGCCGGTCGCGGTCGATGGCTGGTTCGATCTGGGCGTGGCGCGCGTGGTGATCGGCACCGCGGCGTTGAAGAACCCCGAATTCGTCAAGGACATGGCCCGCGCTTATCCCGGCGGGATCGTGGTCGCGGTTGACGCGCGCGACGGCATGGTGGCGACCGAGGGGTGGGCCGAAGTCTCGACCGTCTCGATCGTCGACATGGCGCGCCGCTTCGAGGATGCCGGGGTGGCGAGCCTGCTGTTCACCGACGTCGGCCGCGACGGCATGCTCAAGGGTTGCAACGTCGATGCAACGGTCGATCTGGCGCGTGCAACGCGGTTGCCGGTGATCGCCAGCGGCGGCGTGAAGGGGCTGGACGATATCCGGATGCTGGCGCTGCACGCCAATGACGGGATCGAGGGCGTGATCACCGGGCGGGCGTTGTTCGAGGGGCGGCTCGACTTGGCGGCGGCGCTGGCGATGGCGGCGAAGGCGTGAATATGGCGCGGGTCCTGTGTATCATCATCCTTTTATTGGTGACTGCGCGAGCGGCTATGATTTTTCGAGATTTTCGCTCAAACCAAGCGACAATAATGCGAATGCCGACCCTCTGGCGGCCAAGTGCAGCGCCAATCAGTTTTGACCGGCAAACGCGTCCCGCAGTTTTCTGGGCTGTAACGACGGGACAAGCGTTAGCTACAGCAATCCTACTGGTTGCCGTAACGAATATCCTGGTGACTCGATGACCGTCCGCATCCGCGTCATCCCCTGCCTCGATGTGCGCGATGGGCGCGTGGTCAAGGGCGTGAACTTCGTCGATCTCAAGGACGCCGGCGATCCGGTCGAGCAGGCGCGCGCCTACGATGCGGCGGGCGCCGACGAATTGTGTTTTCTCGATATTTCCGCCAGCCATGAGGGCCGCGGCACGCTGCTCGACGTGGTGCGGCGCACCGCCGAAGTGTGCTTTATGCCGCTGACCGTGGGCGGCGGCGTCCGCTCGGCCGAGGACGCGCGCGCGCTCCTGCTGGCCGGGGCGGACAAGGTCGCGGTCAATTCGGCGGCGGTGTCGCGGCCCGAAGTCGTGGCCGAGATCGCCGCGCGCTTCGGCAGCCAATGTATCGTCGGATCGGTCGATGCGCGGCGGGTCGAGGTTGGCCGCTGGGAAATTTTCACTCACGGCGGCCGCACGGCAACGGGGATCGACGCGCTCGAACACGCCGTCCGTTTGGCGGACCTCGGCGCAGGCGAATTGCTCGTCACCTCGATGGACGGCGACGGCACGCAAGCCGGTTACGACCTCGATCTGACGCGTTGCATTGCCGATGCAGTGTCGGTGCCGGTGGTGGCGAGCGGCGGTGTGGGCACGCTCGATCACATGGTCGAAGGCGTCACCAAGGGCCACGCCAGCGCGGTGCTGGCCGCCTCGATATTCCACTACGGCACGTATTCGATCGCCCAGGCCCACGCCGCCTTGCGCGCCGCCGGCCTGCCGGCAAGAGGCTGAAGCGATGGATCATGCAAGCATTCTCGCCCGGCTGGAAGCTACGATTGCGGAGCGCGCCAAGGCTGATCCGCAAGCCAGCTACGTCGCCAAACTCCACGCCAAGGGCCTCGGCAAGATCGCGCAGAAGCTGGGCGAGGAAGCGGTCGAAACCGTCATCGCCGCACTTACCGAAAGCGAGGCCGAACTGGTCGGTGAGGCAGCCGACCTCATGTTCCACCTGATGGTCTTGCTCGGTGCCAAGGGCGTGGCATTCGACACTGTGCTGGCCGAACTCGAACGCCGCGAAGGCACCTCGGGCATCGCCGAAAAGGCATCCAGAACAGAGGATTGAGGAGACCCGCGATGGCCGTCGATGCAACCCAACCCTATGATGATCAAAACATCTTCGCCAAAATCCTGCGCGGCGAAATCCCGAACAAGACGGTGTACGAGGACGACTTCGCGCTCGCGTTCCACGACATCAACCCGCAAGCGCCGCTGCATATCCTGGTGATCCCCAAGGGCGCGTATGTGAGTTGGGACGACTTTTCCGCCAAGGCCAGCGACGCCGAAATCGCCGGATTTGTCCGCGCCGTCGGCCATGTCGCGCGCGAGCAGGGGCTGGTCGAACCCGGATACCGGCTGCTCGCCAACACCGGCACCCAGAGCCACCAGGAAGTGCCGCATCTGCACGTGCATGTGTTCGGCGGAAGACCGATGGGGCCGATGCTGGCGCGGTGAAGCGACGCTGATCCGCGATGCGGCGTTAACCAGCATTTGCGCCGCCGAGTCGCACCGGCTAGAACCCGCCATCCATGCACGATTTCGCCCCCCAATCGGGCCGTTTCGACGGGCCCCGGCACCTGTTTGCGGTGCGGGTTTACTTCGAGGACACCGATCTTTCGGGCGTGGTCTATCATGCCAACTACTTGCGCTGGTTCGAACGCGCTCGCTCCGACATGTTGCGGCTGCTCGGCATCGACCAGCGCGCCGCGAACGATGCGGGTGAGGGGGCTTATGCGGTGACCGACTTGTCGATCCGCTACTTGCGCCCGGCGAAGCTGGATGATGCGGTAGTGATTACAAGCGAAGCCGTCGAGGTCACCGCCGCCACTTGCCGCCTCCGCCAGACCGCTTGGTTGGGTTCCGTAAAGCTCGCCGAAGCGCAAGTCCGCGCCGCCTTCGTCGCCCCCACCGGCCGCCCGCGACGTCAGAAGCGCGAATGGGTCGCTGCTTTCAACACTGTTTTGATCCCCGCAACCGAAAGTCTCGCATGACCGTTCTTGCCCTCCTTGCTTCTGCGATCACGGCCCTGCCGACCCGGCTCGATCCGGTCCGGCTGTTCCTCGATGCCGATGTGGTGGTGCAAGTGGTGATCGGCGGACTGTTGCTCGCCAGCATCGCGGTGTGGACGATCACCGTGGCGGTGTGGTGGAAGCTGGGAAGCGCCGAACGTCGCTGCAAGGCCTATGAGGCCGAGTTCTGGGCGGCCAAAGATGTCGATGCGTTCCAGGCCGAACAGCGCAAGAAGGATATCCCCTCGGCGCGCGTGGCGCAGACCGGCATCGCCGAATGGCGCCGCTCGACCGGGGGCAAGGCGATCGACCGCGATGGCACCCGCGCGCGGCTGGCGGGCGCGATGGACGGTGCGGTGGCCGATGAGGCGGAACGGATGTCCGGCCGGCTCAACCTGCTCGCCACGGTCGGTTCGGTCGCGCCGTTCGTGGGTCTGTTCGGCACCGTGTGGGGCATCATGGACAGCTTCTTCCGCATCGGCCAGCAGCAGAATTCCTCGCTTGCCGTGGTCGCGCCGGGGATTGCCGAGGCGCTGTTCGCCACCGCCATCGGGCTGTTCGCGGCCATTCCCGCGGTGATCGCCTACAACCGCCTGTCGCACCGCGTGAACCGCTTCGAAAGCCGGCTGTTCCGCTTTGCCGACCGCTTCCACGCCACGCTCAGCCGCGAGATGGAAGCCTGATATGGCGATGACCGGTCCCGGAAGCACGGCAGGCGGTCGGCGCGGCCGCGGCCGGGGCGGGCGCCCGCCGATGGCCGAAATCAACGTCACCCCGCTGGTCGACGTTATGCTGGTGTTGCTGATCATTTTCATGGTCACCGCGCCGCTGCTGGTCTCGGCCGTGCCGATCGACTTGCCCGACAGCCGTGCCAAGCCGCTGGACCAGCAGCCCGACCAGGTGACCGTCAGCATCGATCCCGAGGGGCAGATATTTCTCGATTCGGACAAGCTGGCGCCGGGCGAACTGCCCGATCGGCTGGCCGGGCTGGTGAAGGGTGACAAGGCCCCGCTGGTCACACTGCGGGCGGATAAAGCGCTCGATTACGGTCGGGTCATGGCGGTGATGGGCGAGCTGAACGCGGCCGGGGTAACGCATATTTCGCTGGTCACCTCGGGTTCAGCCAAAGCGCCATAGCCCGGTACAATGGCTTCGGCAGCACCCCCAAGGGCTTTGGCAGACCCGATGCGGACCGGATTTTTCCGCGAGGATGTGCCCGCACTGGTAATCGTGGTGGCGGCGCACGCGGCGCTGTTTGCCGCACTCTCACTGTTCGGCAAGACCGCGCCACCGCCGCCGATCCCGCCGCGGATGCAGGTGACGATATCGTCCGAGGTTGCGCCCACATCGACTTCGCCCGAACCCGCAGCGATGCCCGCGCCCGACATCGCGCTGACCAAGGGCGAACCCGCGCCCGTGCCGATGCCGATCGTCAAGCCGGCCCCGCTGATCGAGCCCGCGCCTGAGCCAGTTCCGGTGCCCAAGCCCGTACTGGTTGTGAGACCTGCACCGGCCCCGGTGAAGCGCGCGATCCAGCCGGTCAAACCCGCGCCCCCGATCAAGCGGACAGCGCGGGCCAAGCCCGTGCCAGCCAAGCTTGCGCCAGCCAAACCGGCACCTGCCGCCAAGCCCGCGCCGCAGGCCAAGCCGGCCCAGAAGCCCGTCGCGCACTTCGCCACCCCCGGTGACGATCGCCCGCGCCGCCGGCCCGATGCGCCCGTAGGAGCTTCGATGGTTGGCAGCGACTTTCTCAAGGGCATTCCCGGCAGCGACAGCAAGGGCGCCGCAAAAACGCCGCCTGCCGCCGCGATCGGACCGGCGATCAAGGCCTCGCTGGCGGGCGCGATTGCCGACCAGTTGCAGCCGCACTGGACCGCGCCGCAAGGTGTCGATGCTGAAAATCTGGTGACCGTGCTGGCGTGGGACCTCAACGCCGACGGCACCCTCGCCGGCGCGCCGCGCGTGGTCAGCCAGTCGGGGATCACCGACGCCAACCGCACCCAGGCCGCGCGCCACGCCGAAATGGCGGTCCGCGCGGTGCGGCTGGCCGCGCCGTTCAAATTGCCCGCCCAGTATTACGCCGCGTGGAAGCGCGTGGCCGGCTTCCGTTTCGACAGGAACTTGTCCGAATGATCGTGCGCTTTTTCGTTTCGCTGGCGGCACTTGCTGTGGCTGGTCCAGCGCTGTCCCAAACGGTGCAGCCTGCGATGCCCGCTGCACCGCCCGCATCCGACGCGATCGCGCCTGCCGATGATGGCGGCCTCACCGGCTCGGTCACCGATCGCAGCAAGTGGCGCGATCTGGGCATTGCAATCCCCGCTTTCGCCACGGACCGTGAGGCGCCTACGCCCGCTGCCGGGGGCACCACCACCGCGCTAGGCCGGCAGATTGCCAGCGTCATCGACTCCGATCTGCGCAACAACGGGCTGTTCAAGCCGACCGGACCCGACGCTCTGCCTGCCGTCAGCTTCGGCGAAGTGCCCGCGCCCGCATTCGATGCCTGGCGCGCGCGCAATGCTGAGATGCTATTGCAGGGCTTCGTGAAGGCCGGGGAGGGCGGCCAACTCACGGTCGGTTGCTATCTCTACGACGTCTCGCTGGGCAAGGAACTGGTGCGCAAGGGCTGGGTGCTCGCCGCCGGCGAATGGCGCCGCGCCGCGCACAAATGCGCCGACATGGCTTATGCGCGGCTGTCGGGCGAAAGCCCGTTCTTCGACAGCCGGGTGGCCTATATCGCCGAGACCGGGCCCAAGGACCACCGTCGCAAGCAACTGGCGATCATGGATTCGGATGGCGCCAACCACCGCTTCCTCACTAGCGGCCAGTCGATCGCGCTGACGCCAAGGTTTTCGCCCGATTACAAGCAGTTGCTGTACCTGAGCTATCTCGATGGCAACCCGCGTATCTATGTTTACGATCTGGCCACCGGCAAGCAGCGGCTGGTCACCAGCAGCCGCAATCCCACGTTCGCGCCGCGCTGGTCGCCCGATGGGCGTACGGTGCTCTATTCGATGGCAACCGCGGGCAATACGCAGATCTACCGCGTTTCGGCCGAGGGTGGGCCTTCGGCCCAGTTGACCGACACGCCCGGCATTAACATCGGCGGCAGCTACTCGCCCGATGGATCGAAGATCGTGTTCGAAAGCGATCGGTCTGGCGCGCAGCAGGTCTATGTGATGAACGCCGACGGATCTGGCCAGAAGCGCATCAGCTTCTTCGGCGGCCGCGCCGCCACCCCCGAATGGAGCCCGCGCGGCGACCAGATCGCGTTCACCGCGATCCAGGGCGATTTCCGCGTCGCGGTGATGAGCCCCAGCGGCGGCGACGTGCGCATGTTGACCGACGACTGGCAGGACGAAGCGCCGACCTGGGCGCCCAACGGCCGCGTCATCCAGTTCTTCCGCACCGCACGCGGCAGCGGCAAGGCCTCGCTGTGGCAGGTGGACCTGACCGGGCGCAACCTGCGCCAGCTGCCCACCCCGCTCGACGCATCGGACCCCGCATGGGGGCCGGTTCTGCCCTGACGCGTTGTTAGCTTGATTCGCCGGCTTGGCTGGCGCACTTTGATTCCCGCGAAGGAGACCGCAATGAACCGTCTGATCGCCACCCTCACCGCTTCGGGCATCGCGCTCGCGCTTGCCGGTTGCGGCGCCAAGGCCCCCAAGCAACTGCCGCCACCGCCGCAGCAGGGGCCATCGGCATCGAACGAGGACACCGGCCAGCCCGGCGCACCGGTGCCGGGCAGCCAGGCCGATTTTGTCGCCTCGGTCATGTCGGACACGATCCACTTCGATACCGACAAGTACGACGTGCTGGCCCAGGACCAGCAAGTGCTGATGAGCCAGGTCGCGTGGCTGTCGAAGTACCCGGGCAAGCGCGTGACGATCGAGGGCCATTGCGACGAACGCGGCACCCGCGATTACAACCTTGCGCTGGGCGAACGCCGCGCCAATGCGGCCAAATCGTACCTTGCGGCGCACGGCGTCGATGCCTCGCGCATCACCACGGTCAGCTATGGCAAGGAACGGCCGGTGGCGATGGGCTCGGACGAGGGAAGCTGGGCGAAGAACCGCCGCGCGGTGACGGTCACTATTCAGTAGGCTTGCCCAGTAGGTCTGGCCAGTAGCCGCGAAATTCGTGTGCCGTGCGGGTTTGGGCTTTCCAAGCCGCACGTTCTGGCGCAATCGCTGACGCTATGTGTCTGAGCGCTCCTGATCGTCCTGCTTTTGTGGTCCCCGCCTGATGGCGCGCCAGGGCCGCAACGATGATTGGGGCTTTCCCCGCTGGCGCCCGTACGGCAGCAGCCGCGAGGCCGCGCAAGTGCGGATGTGCGATCGGGCCGGTTGCAGCGATTCGGGCAAGTGTCCCGCGCCCAAATCGCCCAACAGCCCAGATCGCTGGTATTTCTGCGAAAAGCACGCGGCCGAATATAACGCCGGGTGGAATTATTTCGAAGGGCTCGACAAAGAGGAAACCGCTGCGCGCGAATCGGCTGAGCGGCAGGAATCGTCGGGCTATGCCGAGGCGCAGCACTATGGCTGGGCCGGATCGGGCGATGGTTCGCGCAGCCGCGACGAGATCCGTGCATTGGAAGTGCTGGGGTTGACCCCGGACGTCGATTTCGAGGCGGTGCGCCGCGCATGGCGCTCCAAGGCCAAGCTGGTCCACCCTGACGTGCGGCCGAATGATGCCGAAGCGGCCAAGCAGTTCCAGGCGATCCAGGTCGCATACGAGGTGTTGCGTGCTGCCGAAGATCGGCGGCAGTGGAAGGGCGGCGGGGGTTAAGCGGCTCGGGGTTACAGGGCGTTGCGCCGCGCCAGTTCGTCGGTCAGCAAATCCTCGATCCGATTTGCATCGGGAAAGCCTTCTTCGACCCAACGTGCCTCGATCCGCCGCAGCATCCGTGCGATTTCCGGCCCCGCATCGACTCCGCGCGCCATGATCGTGCCGCCCTTGAGCGGGAAGTAAGGGCTCTCCCAATCGGCGAGCGGCTTCGTGTCGCACCCTGTCAGCAGCAGCCGATCGATCGCTGAATCGCGCCCTATTGCCCACGCCAGTGCCCGCGGTTCGGTAAGCTTGCCATCCCGATCCGCCGCGCTTGCCAGCCGCTTGCGTTGTGCGATCGACAGCCGCAACCGCGCTGCGACTTGTTCCGCCAGCGCCGGATCGGTGGGAAGCAGCGCGGCCATCCGGCGCAGCGCTTGCGGCGCGATCTGCTGGCGCTGCTCCTCGGCCACCAGCGTGGTCAGCGCAACCAGGCCATCGGGAGCGACTTCGGGCAGGACCTCGCGCAGCACGCCAAGTTCGGCCATTCGCGCGATGGTCTGCGCCGGATCGGGCAGGCCGAGCAGCAGTTGCAGCTCCCAGCCCACGCGTTCGCGCGACAGCGCCTTCATGCCCGGCGCCAGTTCAGCGCAAGCGGCTTCGGCTGACGCGTCGGCGGGCAGGGCGCCGAACCGCGCCTGGAACCGGAAATAGCGCAGGATGCGGAGGTAATCCTCGCGGATGCGGTCGCTGGCTTCGCCGATGAAGCGCACGCGGCGGGCGTTGAGATCTTCCATCCCGCCGAACCAGTCGCTGATTTCCAGGCTGCGCGGATCGGCATAAAGCGCGTTGATCGTGAAATCGCGCCGCGCCGCGTCATCCTGCCATCGGCGTGAGAACGCTACCGTGGCACGACGCCCGTCGGTGGAGACGTCGCGGCGCAATGTGGTGATTTCGGCCGGCCCGCCGTCGAGCAGCGCGGTGATGGTGCCATGCGCGATCCCGGTCGGCACGGTGCGGATACTCGCCGCCTTGAGCCGCGCGATGACTTCGCCGGGTTCGTGCTGCGTGGCTACGTCGATGTCCTTCACCGCCACGCCCAGCAGCGTATCGCGCACCGCCCCACCGACATAGCGCGCGGTGTTGCCCTCGGGATCGAGCGCGGCAAACAGCGCGGCAAGGTCTGCGCGACTGGTCCATTCAGAGGGTGCAAGCTGCGCGGTCATGCGTCGGCGTGCCATGCGATGCGCTGCGCAAGGTTGGCGATGATCCCGGCAGTTACGCCCCAGATGCGGTGTTCGTTCCAAAGGATTTCCAGATAACGCCGCTCGCGCCCCTCCCAGTCGCCGGCGAGTTCGGCATGGTTGGCGGCATCGAGTACGAACCCGAACGGTGGCTCGAACCACGCTGCGACCTCGGTCGGGTTTGGATCGATCGGCAAGTCTGCAGGCACTGTCGCCAGCACGGGGGTGATGTCGTAACCCGTTCCGGTCTGGTAGCGGTCGGTTTCGCCCACGACGGTAACGTCGCGTTCGCGGATGCCCAGTTCTTCCCATGCCTCGCGCAGTGCGGCTTCGCGCGGGGTTTCGCCGGGATCGAGCTTGCCGCCGGGGAACGCGGCTTGCCCGGGGTGTGCGCGCATGTTCGAGGGGCGGTGAATCAGCAGCACGCCCGGGCCATCGGCGTGATCGCGCCGGTCGGTCACTGCGATCAGCACTGCGGCCTGCCGCAAGGTGCCGGGCGGCGCGAAATCGCGATCGCCGCGCAGCACTGCC
The DNA here is from genome assembly GCF_025351285.1 of Novosphingobium sp. Taxonomy (GTDB): domain Bacteria; phylum Pseudomonadota; class Alphaproteobacteria; order Sphingomonadales; family Sphingomonadaceae; genus Novosphingobium. The sequence goes on along the minus strand of NZ_JANXWG010000139.1, from coordinate 49,767 downwards.
TGCGAGTTGGCGTGGCCTTGCGTGAGCAGACGCGAAAGGCGGGCTTCGAGCGCCAAGGTCACGGCGAAGGTGCCAGCACGAACCGGCTGCCAAGGCTTTCGACCACGAGCAGATCGCCGTTCGAAACCTTCAGCGCGTGTTCGATCAACTGGCCATAGGTGCTGCGGTTGAGCCGCGCCTCGGTGCCGTGGCGGATGCCTAGGTACAGCGCAGGCGTATCGGGATCGCCGGCTGCGCGGATCGGGTGGTCCGGCCCCGCGATGACAAATTCATCGGTGTTGATGCGGAAGGCGAGCACGGGGCGGCCCTGGGGGTCGGCACGGACTTCGAGATCGGTGGCGATGAACGCCGCATCGTCGACCGCGATGGCCAGCTTTTCGTGCGGGGTTGCCAGCCAGTGCTGGCCGGTTTCATCGGCGATCAGCAGGCTGGCGAAGGCGCGCACCATCGCCGGTCGGGTGATGGGCGCGCCCTCGTGGAACCACTGGCCGTTGCCGGCGATGCGCATGTTGCTTTCGCCGGTGCTGGCCGGGTTCCACTGGTCGACTGCGGGCAAGCGGCGCGCAGCCATCGCCTCGGCTATCTGGGCAAGCGAAAGGCCGGCTAGTTCCGGGGGTGGCTCATAGGGCATGGCACAAGCCCTGCCAGATCAGCCTAGCCGCGCCAAGGGCCGAGCATACCGTCCTTGGGGAGCACGGCGGCGTTCTCGCACCGCGCGAGCAGGCGGTGCGGTTCGTAAGGCCCGGGCAGGCGCCAGCCCGAAGTGCACGAATTGTCGAAGCCGAAACGGCCGTAATATTCGGGATCGCCGATCATCATCTGCGGGAGCGGCGCCTCCGGGCTGTGCGCAGCCAGGCTGGCGAGCATCAGCGCGGTGCCATAGCCCTGGGTTTGCAGGTGCGGCAGCACCGCCACCGGGCCGACCATGATCAGCGGATGACGGTTCCCCGCAGGATCGGTCAGCGCCACCGGCCAGCACTGGATCGTGCCGCACAAATGGCTGTCTTCGTCGAGCGCGGCAAAGCTCAGCGCGGGCAGCCATTCGGTGCCTTCGCGCACCTTGTAGGCGGTGCGGCGCCGGCGTTCGGGTTCGAACGCAATGTCGAGCAATTGCTCGATCAGTGCGGGATCGACGTCTGCAAGCGGATGGATGGTGGCCACGGCGGCGTCCTCGACAAGTGCCTTTCCGGGGCAACCTTTGGCGGCGCGGATAGTGGCGCACGGCTTTGCCCGCAAGCGCCGAGTTCAACTTTCGGAAAAGGCGAACGGCGCGGCGGTGCGGCGGAAATCGTCGGGTAGCACCTCGCGGCCGATCGGCGGCGCGGCGCGGGCGGTGCATCCGGCACGGTCGCACAACCGGCATGAAACGCCGATCGGCGTGGCTACGACGGTGTGGGGATCAAGGCCTGCTGCATAGGCGAGCCGGGGTGCGTCATCCGCCGAGCAGGCGAGGGCCAGGCCGCGGACGTGGGCCGGGCGGCTGAAGCCGCCACCGCCTGCCGACACTGTCCGCGCGATCGAGAAAAAGCGTTGGCGATCGGGCAGTTCGAGCCATTGCGTCAGGATGCTGCCGGGTGCGCGGAAGGCCGCGTGGATGCTCCACAATGGGCAGCCGCCGCCGTGCGCGACGAAGGGGAAGCCCGCGCCGTCGAGTCGCTTGGTGACGTTGCCCGCCGCGTCGACCGCAATCAGGAAGAACGGCACGTGGCCGCGCCCGGCGGGGGCGAGCGTGGTCAGCCGGTGCGCGACTTGTTCGAAATCGACCCGAAACAGCCCGGCGATCGCGTCGATGTCGTAGGCCCGCGCCTCGGACGCGCTGGCGAAGCGATCGAACGGCATGCGGATTGCGCCCGCCGCATAGCTGGCCAGCGCACGGCGGGCGAGAGCGAGCGCGCTGGGTTGCGAGAACTTCTCGCCGCTCAGCACCGCAGTGATCGGTTCGCGCAGCGCGGTGTGGGCGATATGCAGCGCAACCTGCCAACTTCGCGCGGAGGCGGGCAATGTATCGTCGAGCAGCAACTGGTTGTTGTGGCGATCATATCTGCGGATCGCACCAAGCATCACGTCGGGCGGAACATAGCGCACGCGCGTGCCCTGCTGTTCGAGCCAGGCGACGCTGCGCCCGGCGGCGGCAATTTCGGCGGCGAGTGCTTCTGCACGAATTTCGATGGCGGGAAAGTGGTTCCGACGTTCGGCCAGAAAGCGCCGTGCCTCGCTGACCGGGTCGCTTTCGCCCGCGGCGCCCTGATCGTCGCGCTGCGCTGCCAACGCTTGTTGCTCGCGCGCATAAGCGGCGTGGAGCCGCAGCACCGCTTCGGTTATGCCGGGGAAGCTGGTGGCCAGGTCCGCGACTTCGAGCGCGGGCAAGTCGATATCGGCGAACAGCGGGTCCTTGAGCACGTCGCCCAACCGCCGCGCGTAATCCTCTGCATCGTCGCCCGCCAGTTCGGCCACGTCGATCTGGTAATTGCGCGCCAACCGCAGCAGCAGGTCGGCCGTCATCGGACGCTGGTTGCGTTCGAGCAGCGCAACATAGCTGGCCGATATGTCCAGATCTTCGGCCATCGCCTGCTGTGTCAGGCCCAGTTCGCGCCGCATCCGGCGCAAGCGCGGACCGAGGTATAATGGGCGAGCCTGGGGACGGAGTTGGGGGCGAATCTCGGCCATGACCACAGGTTGTCATAAATACACATCTTTACAAGGAAAAGTTGTCATGCTTGACAAGCGGACCTTGGCGGGTCTTTCCGATTGCTCCCCCGCTGCGTTATCACAGTTGTACAGAGCGAATGCAATTCAGGGAATCCAAGCCGATGTCGTATTACCAGTCCACGACCGAAGCGCGCCAGACGATCGATCGCAATCCCAACTGGGCCGGCATCGATGCGGCTTCGGTTGCGCGGATGCGCGTTCAGAACCGCTTCCAGACCGGCCTCGACATCGCGCGCCACACCGCCAAGATCATGCGCGAAGACATGGCCGCTTATGATATCGATCCGGCCAACTACACGCAGTCGCTCGGCTGCTGGCACGGGTTCATCGCGCAGCAGAAGATCATCTCGATCAAGAAGCACTTCGGGTCGACCAAGCGCAGGTACTTGTACTTGTCGGGCTGGATGGTCGCCGCGTTGCGTTCTGAATTCGGTCCGCTGCCCGATCAGTCGATGCACGAAAAGACCAGCGTTCCCGCGCTGATCGACGAAATCTACACGTTCCTGCGCCAGGCCGACCAGCGCGAACTGGGCATGATGTTCCGCGATCTCGATGCGGCGCGTGAGCGTGGCGATGCGGTCAACACGCATCGCCTGATGCACCAGATCGACGAGCACCAGACACACATCGTGCCGATCATCGCCGATATCGATGCAGGGTTCGGCAATGCCGAGGCGACCTACCTGCTGGCCAAGAAGATGATCATGGCCGGCGCCTGCGCGCTGCAGATCGAAAACCAGGTTTCGGACGAAAAGCAGTGCGGCCACCAGGACGGCAAGGTGACGGTGCCGCACGAGGACTTCATCGCCAAGATCCGCGCCTGCCGCTATGCCTTCATGGAACTGGGCGTCGATGACGGGATCATCGTGGCGCGCACCGACTCGCTCGGCGCCGGCCTGACCAAGCAGATCGCCGTTACTCACGAACCGGGCGACCTGGGCGATCGCTACAACAGCTTCCTCGATTGCGAGGAAGTGACCACCGAGACGACTCGCCCCGGCGATGTGCTGATCAACCGCGATGGCAAACTGATGCGTCCCAAGCGCCTGCCATCGAACCTTTACCAGTTCCGCGCCGGCACCGGCGAGGACCGCTGCGTCATGGACAGCATCGCCAGCTTGCAACATGGCGCCGATCTGTTGTGGATCGAGACCGAAAAGCCGCACATCGGCCAGATTGCGGGCATGGTGAACCGCATCCGCGAGGTGATCCCCAACGCCAAGCTGGTCTACAACAACTCGCCCAGCTTCAACTGGACGCTCAATTTCCGCCAGCAGGTTTACGATGCCTGGGTCGAGGCCGGCCGTGACGTTGCAGCTTACGATCGCGCACGGTTGATGAGCGTGGATTACGACGCCACCGATCTGGCGATGGAAGCCGACGAACGCATCCGCACCTTCCAGAAGGAATCGGCGGCACAGGCGGGTATCTTCCACCACCTGATCACGCTGCCGACGTATCATACGGCGGCACTCAGCACCGACAACCTGGCGCGCGAATACTTCGGCGATGCGGCGATGCTGGGCTACGTCAAGAACGTGCAGCGCGAGGAAATCCGCCAGGGCATCGCCTGTGTGAAGCACCAGAACATGTCGGGTTCCGACATCGGTGACGATCACAAGGAATACTTCGCCGGCGAAGCCGCGCTCAAGGCCGGCGGCGCGCACAACACGATGAACCAGTTTGCGGCCTAAGCCACTAAGATACCCCGATCGGCCGAACACAGGCCAACGGGCGAGAGGATGCCAATTTTACCCGGTTCACCGCAATTCGGTAACCAAATAGGAGACCTGCCATGCCCGAACCCGCACGTGCCCGCGCGGTCCTGTCGAACGAAGACTTCAAGCTGCTGCGCGAAGCCGTCCTTCATTATCTGAAGGCGATCGAGGACACGCCCGAATCCACCAAGTTCTCGAACCTTTACCACCGCCTCGGCAGCGCCGCCGGGCGCTAGCCTCAAGATCTTTCCTGGGGAGGAAAGCCCGGCCCGTCGCGCGTTACCCTTTCGCGCGGCGGGCCACCTTGTTTCTTCTTGCGCATCCTTTTCACGCTCTGTGCGTTGAGGGCAGGCAAGGAGAAATCGCATGGTAGACTTCACACAGATTACCGAAGACATGGAAGTCATCGGCGCCGACGGCGTGCACGTCGGCACCGTCGACAAAGTCGAAGGCAAGCGCATCAAGCTGACCAAGCTCGATGGCGGTTCGCACGATCATCACCACTACCTGTCCGAAGGTCTGATCGCCGGGATCGAGGGCAACCAGGTCCGGCTCTCGGCAACCGCCGCCAACGCCCTGAATTTCGAGGAAGAAGAAGGCGGCGAAGCAACTGCTGACTAACCCGGGCTGACAATTACCGGGCGGATGATGCTGGCTGCATCGTCCGCCTTTCAGCCGCTGGCCGGCAAGGGCTTTCCAATTGGCGCGGGGTGGTTGTCCGAAGACGAACGACGGCGCTTCTTGGGATCCTCCCATTCGATCCGGTAAAGGTCGAAACGCCGATCGGCCAGGTTGCGCACCGATCCCTCAGCTCGTGCCCAAGCGAGATCTGCCAGGTTGACGTCGCATACCGTCAGCGTCTCGACGTTTTCGCTGGCCTCGGCAGCAATCCCGTCGCGCGCGAACGGGAAGTCGCACGGCGTCAGGATGCAGCTTTGCGCGTACTGGATGTCCATGTTGTGGACGTTGGGCAAGTTGCCGACATTGCCGCTCATTACCACGAAGCACTGGTTTTCGATCGCGCGCGCCTGGCAGCAATAGCGCACCCGAAGATAGCCCTGTCGGCTGTCGGTGCAGAACGGCGTGAAAATGATCCGCGCACCCTCGTCGACCAACCGCCGCGCCAGTTCGGGAAATTCGCTATCATAGCAGATCAGTACGCCGATCGGGCCGCAGTCGGTCGGGATCACGTCGATGCTGTCGCCGCCCTTGACGTTCCACCAGTAGCGTTCGTCGGGTGTCGGGTGGATCTTTTCCTGTTCATGGATCGATCCGTCGCGCAGGCACACCATCGCCACGTTGTGGATATCGCCGTCCTCCATCCGCGTCGGGTGCGATCCGCCGATGATGTTGATGTTGAAGCGCATCGCCAGGTCCGACAGTGCCTGACGGATCCTGGGGGTATATCGGCTGAGCGCCTCGATCGCTTCGGATGGTGACAGCTCGCGCGGTTCGAACGACAGCAATTGCAGCGTGAACATCTCGGGAAACACGATGAAATCGGCTTCGTAGCTCGATGCCACGTCGACGAAATATTCGACATTCTGCATGAATTCTTCGTAGCTTTTCACCGCCCGCGCCTGCAACTGGCACGTCGCCAGCCGCACGCTTTCGACCCCGCGCGGCACGCGCATCTTCACCGGCTGGTCGCGATCGACGTAAGGGTTGCGCCAGACCATATGCGCCGCATAGCCGAGCGAGGCCGCGTCGTCGGGCAGGTAACCCGGCAGCAGTCCGATGGGCTGAAAGCCATTGGCCAGTTGGAAGCGGATCACCGGATCGTGGCGCTTGCTGGTGACGACTTCGTCGAGATAGGCCTGCGCATCGGGCGCCTTGCGCCGCAACCGAGAGAGCCCGGGCATCCGCCCGCCGAAGGCGATCCCGGTCAGATCACGCTCTTCGGCCAGCGCGCGGCGTTCCTCGTAAAGCCGCCGGCCGATCCGCGCGCCGCGAACCTCCGGGTCGACCACCATTTCGTAGCCGTAGAGCCAGTCCCCGGTCGGGTCGTGCCGCGCGCCGAAGCCGTTGCCGGTGATCTCGTCCCAGGTGTGCGGGCCGAGCGCGACTTCGCCCGCGATCTGCAACGTGGCACAATAGCCGACCACCTGCCCATCGAGCACCGCGACGAAGCAGCCGGCGGAAAAGTTGTTGATCTGACCTGAAATCTGCCCCGATGTGTAAGTCTGGCCATCGCCATAGGCCCGGCGCACGACGCCAACGATGCCGCGCACATCGGCGATCCGCGCATTGCGGATTTCGAGCCTGACTTTGGTTTCGGCCTTGCGCTCGCTCGCAGCGCGCACGGGCTTTTTCGCAGGCGCGGGTTTGCTCGCGAGCAAGGGGGGCTTGGTTTCGGCCATGTGCAGTGAGCTCCGGAAATTCGAGGGCGAGGCGCCGATCGAGGCCGCGCTTGGCGCCATAACGCTCGGGCGGACGATCGGTTCTCTCAGGAGGGTGGAATGGACGTGCAGCGCTTCCAGCCGGGGCCGCGCACCACGCGGCCGGGGGTTGCGCCCGTCGGCTGGCCGTTGCGCAGGATCTGCACGCCGTTGACGAAAACATGGTGCATGCCGGTGGCGAATTGCTGGGGCTTGTCGAAGGTTGCCGTGTCACCCACGGTCGCGGGATCGAAGATCGCAAGATCGGCGAAGTTGCCGGCCTTCAGCACACCGCGATCGCGGATGCCGAGGTTGCTTGCCGGAAACCCGGACAGCCGACGCACCGCATCGGCCAGCGTGGTGGTCTTTTGCTCGCGGACATAGTGGCCGAGCATCCGCGCGACGTTGCCATAAGTGCGCGGGTGCGCGCTGGCTTTCAGGAACACGCCTTCGGGGGCCTGGCTCGCGGCGTCCGACCCGAACGCCACCCACGGCAGCGCGGTCTGCTTGGCGACGTTCGCCTCATCCATCAGGAAATAGGCGGTGCCCACGCGCGTGCCGTCTTCGATGACCAGATCGACCGCGGTGTCTTCGGGCGACTTGCCGCGCATTGCCGCGACTTGCGCCAGCGTCTTGCCGGTGAGCGACTTCAAGGCCGGGTTCTTGAAGGCCAGCAGGATCACCTTGTTTGCGCCGCCGGTGTTGAACAGCAGGTTTTCCCAGCCATTGCCCGGTGCCTTCATTTCGGCCACCACCCGCGCACGCGTGGCCGGGTCCTTCAGCCGTTCGATCCACTTTTCGGTGCCACCGGCCTGAACCCACGTCGGCATCGCCGCGTCCAGACCCGTTGCACCGGCGGTGTACGTGTACATATCGGCGGTTATGCGCAGGCCCGATGCGCGCGCCGCCTCGATCCGCGCCACCATCGCATCGTATTTGCCCCAGGCGCTCTTGCCGCCCTGCTTCATATGGTAGATTTCGGCGGGCGCCCCCGATTTGCGTGAAATCTCGATCAGTTCGTCGACCGATTCCAGTAGCTTGTCGCCCTCGCTGCGCATGTGGCTGATATACATACCGCCACACTGGTGCGCGGCACTGGCCAGCGCGATCAGTTCGGGCGTTTCGGCGTAAGTCGCGGGCGCATAGATCAGCGAACTGCCCACCCCCATCGCGCCATCGTTCATCGCCGCGCGGACCAGCGCCTGCATCCGCTTGAGTTGCTCGGGGTTTGGATCGACATCGCCTTCGCCCAGTTCGTGGATACGCACCGTCGTCGCCCCGACGAAGCTGGCGATGTTGGGAGCGATGCCGCGCTTGGTCAGCCATTCCTGGTATTGCGCGAGCGTCGACCACTGCACCTTGAACTTGATGTCGCCCTGCCGCGCCTCCTCCAGCTTCGCCATTGCGGGCGTCCACGGCCCCATCGACCAGCCTTCGCCCATGACCTCGAGCGTGACACCCTGCATCGTGTCGCTCAGCCCGCGCGGATCGGCGATCAGCGATTCGTTGGCCCAGCTCAGCATGTTGATGAACCCCGGTGCTACGGCGAGGCCTCTGGCGTCGATGACGCGCGCCGCGGTGCCCGAGACGTGGCCGACGCCGACGATATGGTCACCACGGATCGCAACATCACCACGATAGGGGGTGCCGCCAGTGCCGTCGTAGATCGTGCCGCCGCGCACGATGACATCGTACGTCTGGGGCTTGGCTGCGCCCGTCAGAAGCAGGGTCGCCATTGCCAACGCGCAAAGTCTTTTCATGGTTGCCTCATCCTTCCAGCCCAAGCGGCGCCGCCATCGGCATTTTGCGCAGGTTCTTCACCTGACGACCTTGCCGCCTTTCATCACATAATCGACGTGTTCGAGCACGCCGATATCGGCCAGCGGGTTGCCGGCAACGGCGATCATGTCGGCAAAGTGGCCCGGTGAAATTGCGCCCACATCGGCGGACTTGCCCATCAGCGCGGCAGCCTCGGTCGTGGCCGACCGGATCGCCTGCATCGGCGTCATGCCGAAGCGGACCATGTACTTGAACTGGCGCGCATTCAGCCCGTGCGGATAGACTCCGGCATCGGTGCCGAATGCCAGCCTGACGCCCGCCTTCACCGCCTTGCGGAAGCCCTCGCGCTGCGCATCAGTGGTGTCGCGGTTCTTGCGCAGGATCTCGGCCGGCCAGCCATCGCGCGCGCCGGCTTCGTTGATCCAGTCGCCATTGTAGATGTCCATGACCAGCCACACCCCCCTGGTCTTGGCGAGCGCGATCCCTTCGTCATCGATCAGCGAGGCATGTTCGATCGAGCGCACGCCCGCGCGGATCGCCATCTTGATGCCGTCGGCACCGTGCGCGTGTGCGGTGGCATAGCTGCGGTTGCGCGCCGCTTCGAGCACCGCCGCGTGCATTTCGGCCTCGCTCAATTCGGGCGCGCCGGGCTCGGTGCCCGCGGCCAGCACTGCTCCGGTGGCGATCAGCTTGAGGAAATCGGCGCCGCGCTGGAACATCATCCGCGCCTTGACGGTCATCTGTTCTGAACCGGAAACCACGCCCATCCGCATGATTTCCGGCACTTGCACATCGGCGGCCAGGCCCGTCACCTCACCGCCGCCGCCGGGCACGGTCAAATAGGCGCCCGCCACGCTCATCCGCGGGCCTTCGACCAGCCCGGCGTCGATCGCCTTGCGCAGCGCAACGTCGCTGAAGGCGCGGAACGTGCCGACATCGCGTACGCTGGTGAAACCGGCCGCCAGCGTATCACGCGCGTGCTTTGCCGCCAGGAACGCGATATCGGCTTCGGAATGGAGCAGCGGTTCGGCGGGGTTGTTCGATTGTTCCGCGTCCGACAAGTGCGTGTGCATGTCGATCAAGCCGGGCAGAACGGTCAGCGCGCTCCAGTCGATCTGCACCGCACCTGCGGGAGGAGGAGCGTAAGCCGTCACCGCAGTGATGCGGCCATCGTCGATCCGGATCAGCCGATCGGTCTGCACAGTCCCCTTCTCGGGATCGATCAGCTTGCCGGCATGGACATAAAGCGTGTCGGCCAGTGCCGGCGCCGCCCACAGCATGGCACCCGCCACCAACGCCAGCAGGCCGCCAAACCGCACACACTTCATCGCAACCCCCGCAGCGAACACATGCGTTGTCTGCGCCGTTGCCAAGGGATCGTCAAACGGCTGTCGGCACCAGCACGGTCGACCCGCTGGTCTTGCGCGCCTGCAAGTCGGCATGCGCCTGCGCGACGTTTTCGAGCGCATAGGTCTGGCCGATCGTGACCTTGACCTTACCCGATGCGATCATGCTCCACACGCGCGCAGCGCCCGCTTCGTGCTCGGCCGGATCGGCGTAGTAGTCGAACAGCGTGGGCCGCGTCGTGAACAGCGATCCGGCGCCGGCAAGCGCGGCGAGATTGATCCCGGTCACGGGTGCATCGGCGTTGCCGTAGCTGATGACCAGCCCGCGCTGGCCGGTCGATTTGAGCGAGGCATCCCAGGTCGCCATGCCGACCCCGTCGAACGTCACCCGGACGCCTGCACCGCCAGTCAATTCGCGCACCCGTGCTGCGACATCCTCGTGCGAATAGTCGATGACGTGATCGGCGCCAGCCGCGCGCGCCAGCTCCGCTTTGGCCTCGGTGCTGACCGTGCCGATCACCGCCGCGCCCACGTGCTTGAGCCACTGGACCAGCAAGAGCCCGACGCCGCCGGCCGCTGCATGGACGAGCACGGGCCAGCCGTCCTGGACCTTGCCGCAACGCTCGACCAGGAATTCGACGGTGCAGCCCTTGAGCAGCGCAGCGGCGGCCGTGGCATCGTCGATTGCGTCGGGCAGTTTGAACAGCACGCCCGCCGGGTAGTTCCGCGCGGTGGCATAAGCGCCCCGGCCGGGACCGAACGTTGCCACGCGGTCACCAGGCGCCAGCGTGGTCACCCCTGCACCGATCGCCGACACGCGTCCCGCCGCCTCGACGCCGAGTGCGCCGGGCAATTCCATCGGATAGATCCCGCGCCGAAAGTAGGTATCGATAAAATTGAGCCCCACCGCGGTGTGTTGAACCAGCACTTCGCCGGCACCGGGGGCGGGCAAGTCGATATCGTGCCATTCGATCACTTCGGGGCCGCCGGTGCGGGTGATCAAGGCGTGGCGGGCTTTCATCGCGGTCTCCTGAGAAGGCTTCGGGAAGGCCGCCCTGCCTATTGTGCCTGCTCAGCATGATCAACCGATTGCGTGGCTGCCGCAGGGCTCTATCCATGGCCCTGGGTGAAATGCGGAATGAAGGGATCGACCATGCGCTGGCTGACAACAATCGCGGCGCTGCTTGTGGGATCGGCGGCTGCCGCAAGTCCGCCGGCGCCGGCATCGCTGCTGTTGAAACCGGCAGGCGTGTTCGATGGCGTCGACGGCAAGGTCCATCCGGGGTGGCAGGTGCTTGTCACGGGCGATGTGATCGTCCGCGTCGGGCCCGATGTGGCGGCGCCCGCCGATGCGCGTACGATCGACCTTCCCGGCACCACGCTGATGCCCGGGATGATCGAGGGGCACGGCCACTTGTTCCTGCACCCGTACAATGAAACGAGTTGGGATGATCAGGTGCTGCACGAACCGCTGGCGCTGCGCACCGCGCGCGCGGTCGCGCAGGCGAAGGCGACTCTGCTGGCCGGCTTTACCAGCGAGCGTGATCTTGGCACCGAGGGCGCCGGCTACGCCGATGTCGGGCTGAAGCTGGCGATCGATCGCGGCATCGTGCCCGGCCCGCGGCTGGCGGTAGCAACCCGCGCGATCGTCGCGCTGGGCGCCTATGGCCCGAAGGGTTTCGAACCCGGTGTCGATATCCCGCAAGGCGCGGAAGAAGTCTCGGGCATCGACCAGACAGTTGCGGCGGTGCGCCGCCAGATTGCGGCTGGGGCCGATTGGATCAAGCTTTACGCCGATTACCGCTGGCGCCCGGGCGAGGACAGCCGGCCGACGCTGAGCCTCGATGAGATGAAAGCGGCAGTGGCGGCCGCGCACGATGCCGGGCGCCCGGTGGCGGTCCATGCCGCCACCGCCGAGGGCATGCGCCGGGCGATTGCGACGGGGGTCGATACGATCGAGCATGGCTATGGCGGCACGCCCGAAGTGTTCGCGGCGATGGCGGCCAAAGGCATCGCGCTGTGCCCGACGCTGGCGGCGTCCGATGCTTCCTCGCGCTATCGTGGGTGGGACGGCAGCGAGCCCGCGCCGCCCGCGGTGAAGCTCAATCGCGAAAGCTTCCGGCTGGCGCTGAAGGCGGGTGTGCCGATGTGCGTGGGCGGCGATGTCGGCGTGTTCGCGCATGGCCAGAACGCGCGCGAACTGAACCTGATGGTTGCCGCCGGGATGACGCGGGAGCAGGCGCTGATGGCCGCCACCTCGGGCAACGCCCGCTGGCTGCGCTTGTCCGGAAAGCTCGGCGCGATCAGGCCGGGACTGCTGGCTGATTTGATCGCCGTCGATGGCGATCCGACCACGGACCTGACGGCCCTGCGCCATATCCGTATGGTGATGAAGGGTGGCGCTGTCGTCGCGCCGAACACCCCCGCGGATCCCTGACAGGAACTCGCGGGGGTTAATCGCTACGCTGGATCGGCCTCAGGCCGCGCGCGTACCCGTCATCGGGAAGGTGCCGAACGCACCGGCCTTGACCGAGCCGGTCAGCGTATCGCCGTCGATGGTGGCGTCGCCATCGAGCGTCATCGGCATCGGCACGGTCATTTTCATCTTCCAGGTCAGGCGGTTGCCATCGACCTTGCCGTCTTCGACATCCATCGAGCCCATCCCGCCCGAGTTCGAACCGGTGAAGGTATCGCCGTCGACGGTCACGGTGAACTTCGAAGTCTGGTCACCCATCGGGGTCCTGGTCATGCAATCGTAGGTTCCGGCAACGGACATCGTTCTCTCCTGGTATTGGGGCCGACGATCGGCCGTTTGTTCGGCGCATACCTTCAGTTGTTACCTACAGGATTGTCAACAGTCATGTATTCGATCGGCAGGCCCAGATCCTTCAGTTGCGGATCGATCGCCTTGCGATCGCCCACCACCACGGTGACAAGGCCTTGCGGCTGCAGGTACTGCGCCGCCGCGGCGTCGATCGCCTTGGCGTCGATCGCCCGGTAGTGGCTGGCAAGCTGGGTGTAATAGGCCTCGGGTCGGCCGAGCCGGCGGCTTTTGACGATCCCGGCCAGCACTTGCGCGTTGGTTTCGAATTCGCCGGGCAGGGCGCGGATTTTGCCTTCGGTCACGCGCGCCAGTTCTTCTGAACTGGTGCCCTTGGTCGAGGGGAACGCCTTCATGTCGGCGATCAGCGCGGCGATCGAGGCGCCGGTCTTGTCAGCCTGGACCGGCGCGAACACGGTCAGCATGCGTGGACCCTTGGGCTGACCGATCTGGCTCGACACGCCGTAGGACCAGGCCTTGTCCTCGCGCAGGTCAAGGTTGAGCCGCGACAGGAAGCCATCGCCAAGCACCCCGTTGGCCAGATCGAGCGCGTAAGTGTTATCGCCGCCGCCCACCGGCAGTACCCGCACCGCCGCGATTACCGATTGCGGCGAATTGGGCCGGTCGATCACCACGATCCGCGCGCGCGGGGCGGGCACCGGCGCGCTCAGGTCCTTGTGCGGCGCCGGGGTGGCGGGCGCCTTCCAGGTGCCGAATGTGGATTCGAGCAGCGGCACAAGCTGCGCCAGCGTGGTATCGCCCACCACGCTGATTTTAGCGAGATCGGGCCGGAACCAAGCGTCGTGCGCGGCGCGCAACTTGGCCGGATCGAGCTTCTCCACCGTGGCCAACGTGCCAAGCCCGGTTTGCGAAATGCCGTAAGGGTGCGCCGTGCCGTAAGCGATCGGGCCGATCACCGCGCGCACCATCCCGATCGGCGACGCGGCATTCTCGGCGATTTCCGCCAGCCGCTGCGCCTTGACCCGGGCCACTTCGGCTGGCGCGAAGGCGGGATGCCGCACCACGTCGGCCATCAAGGCCAGGCTTGGCGCCAGGTTGGTGGTGAGTGCCGAAAGCCGCACGGCGCTGGAATCGAGTGTACCATCGGCGGCAATCGAGGCACCAAGCCGTTCCTGCGCTTCGGCAATGCCGATCGATGTGCGGCTGCCACCCGCCGCATCGGTGCCTTCATCGAGCAGCGCGAGCATCAGCGATTGCGTGCCCTGAGTCGCGGCGGTGTCGGCAGCGTAGCCAGCATCGAAGTCGAGGTTGACCAGCACTTTGGGCACCGCAGTACGCCGCACGAACGAAACCTGGATGCCGTTCGACAGCGTCGCGTGCTCAATCGGCGGCAGTTCAAGGTCCTTGATCGGTTTGACCCCCGGCGCTTCGCGGCGTGGCCCGGGTGTGTAGGCGATCGGTGCGGCGGCCGGAGGCTTGGGCGCAGCGGCACCGGGATCGGGCGCGCCATCGGCCCAGCCGCCAAGCTGCTCGCCCTTTTCGGTGCGTTCGCCCGGCGTGACCGCGATAGCCAGAACCGGGCGTGACAGCCACTTCTTCAACACCGCATGGACGCGTTCGGGTGTGAGCGAAGCGATTGCGGCCAGGTCCTTGCGGTAGATCGCCGGATCGCTTTGGTACAGCAGTCCCTCGGCCAATTGCGCGCCCTTGCCCGAAAATCCGCCGACTTGTTCGAGCTGGTCGATCTGCTGGACCACCAGCCGGGTGGCCGCGCGGCGCACTTCGTCGGCATTGGGCCCTTGCGCCAGGTAATCGGCGATCACCTTGTCGAATGCCGCCTCGGCCTCGACGCGCGACACGCCGGGCTTCACGTCCATCGAGGCCTGGAGGATGCTCATCTGCTCGCTGGTTTCGGCGTTGGCCGAAACGGAGACGGCGACAGGATTCGCCCGCACCAGCGCGTTATCCAGCCGCGAGCTCGAAAGCCCGCCCAGCACCGACATGCCCACTTCCAGCGGCCAGCGATCGGGATCGTTGAGCCCCGGGCCGGACCATGCGCGGAACAGGTTGAGATCGGGCACCTGGTCGGTCATTTCGCGCTTCACCGAGGCCGGCAGCGTGACGATCGGCGCCACCACGGGGGCAATGGCCTTGCCCTTGGGAATAGCGCCGAACCAGCGCTCCACAATCGGCTTTGCGGTGGCCATGTCGACATCGCCGGCCAGCGCCAGCACGACGTTGTTGGGGCCGTAATGATCGACGAACCAGCGCTTCACATCGTCGAGTTTCGCCGCATCGAGATCGGCCATCGATCCGATCGTGGTGTGGCGATAGGGGTGTCCCACCGGGAACAGCCCGTCTCCCAGCGCATACCGCATCAGTCCCAGCGGCTGGTTGTCGCCCTGCCGTTTTTCGTTCTGGACCACCCCGCGCTGCTTATCGAGCTTGTCCTGGCTGACCGCGCCGAGCAAATGACCCATGCGGTCGCTTTCCATGAACAGTGCCAGATCGAGCGCGCCGGTCGGCACGGTTTCGACATAGTTGGTGCGATCGTACCAGGTCGAGCCGTTGGTGGGGGTGGACCCGACGGCTTCCAGGGGCACGTCGAAGTTGGGCACGTTTTCCGAACCGCCGAAAAACAGATGTTCGTACAAGTGCGCAAAGCCGGTTTTTCCGCGCGGTTCGTTCTTCGATCCCACGCGGTAATAGAGCGTCACGCCCACGATCGGCGCCTTGCGATCGGTGTGCACCAGCACGCGCAAGCCATTGGCAAGCGTAAAGGTCTGGTACGGAATGTCGACGTGGCTGACGAGTTCTGACAGCGGCGCTGGCGCGGATGCAGCCGCCCACGCGGGGCTGGAAAGTGCGAGCGAAGCGCCAAGCGCAAGGACTGAAATCGTCAGGTTTGGGCGGTGCATCTGGTTCTCTGGATTGGGGAATGCAGCGGGGGCTGCGGGGCTGAATACCCCGGCAATCTAGCGGTTTGCAGACACTTGCCAAGTGGAGCGCGGAATCATTATCTTGTGCCGCGGCAAGCCTTGCCAGTCATCGCGCGTTCAACTTGGGCGGGCATGATAGCAAGCCTCCAAATTGTTCATTGACGTCAATTCACGAAGGAGTTTTCGGCGATGATGAAGTCTACCACCACTTTTGTTCTTGGCGCGATCGGGCTGGGCCTGGCGGGCACCGCGCTGGCGGCCGCAAACGATCTCCACACCATGAAAGTTGCGCTGCCCGATGGCAGCGTGGCGCTTGTGCAGTATCATGGCGATGTTGCGCCACAAATTCAGGTGGCGCAGCCGGTCGATCCGTTTGCCGAAATGGCCGCGCAGATGGCGCAGCTTGAAGCGCAATCGCGCGCGATGATGGCGCAGGCCCAGGCGCAAGCCGCCGCGATGCAGCGCGAAGCCGCCGCGCATCCAGGCCAGTCGGTGACAATCGTATCCGACGCCACGGCGCCGGCCGGGGTCAGCACGTGGACGAGCGTGACCACGATTTCGAACGGCCCAAATGGCGAGGGGGGAACCTGCACGCAGACCACTTCGATGCGGTCTGACGGTGCGGGCAAGCCGCAGTTGACGCAAGCCAGCAGCGGCGATTGTGATGCGGTCAAGCGCGATGGCCCGGCGGTTCCGGCTTCGGCAACGGCTCCAGCAACGCCCAAGGTGCCGGTGGTTCCGGCGCGCAAGCCTGTGGAAGCTGCGCCTCCGGGGACGTATCCGGCCTAGCTGTAAAGGAAATCCGCTCGGGCTGAGCTTGTCGAAGCCCTGCTCTTTTTTGCAAACGTTGCAAAGCAGGACAGCATTTCGACAAGCTCTGTGCGGACGGGTGGTTTAGACTAACGGCTCGTCACCACCTCGTGCGACTTCGCATGCGCGGCAATATCTTCGCGCGTGAAGTGCACCGGCTTGAGCTTGTGCGCCGAAAATAATGGCACCTGATCGGCGAAATGCGCCGACTTCGGCCGCGTGGTCGCCGCACCGAACGGCTGGATCGACTGTGACGTTACCGCGCCACCCTTCGGCCATTCCACAAACATCACGAAGCTGTCGCCGTGCTTGATCAGCAGCCGGCCATCGTTCGGATCGATGTTCCAGCTTGTCGCCGCGCGCAGCGTGTCGCCACCGCCGTCCATCGGGTAATCGACGCTTCCCTGCCGCACGCGCTGAACGTCGCCCAGCGGCGGATCGAGCCGTCCGAAGTATTTGAGCAGATGGTGCGCAGCAAACTCCAGTTCCTTCCGCGCATCGGGCGGGGTGTGCAGGTTATAGCTCTCCTTCATCGCGTTCTTGAGCACCATCACCGCCAGCGCATCGCCCGGATTGCGCCCATCGGCCTGCAAGTCCCAGCCATTGATCAACGCTTGCGCCCCGGCCAGATCGGCATCGCCCTTCACATCGAGCCTGGCGATCGCATCGAGCATCCACGCGACATAGCCGACGCGCTCGTACCCGCGATCGTACTTGATCGCCTCAAGCTCCTTGCGCCCGATCGGGTTGGTCGCGCTCAGCAGCTTGACCGCACGGCGGGTGCGGTTGGTCACGTCGGTTTCCACCCCCAATTCGGGCGCGAAGGCCTTGGCGTCCAACTCGCTGCCCGGCCCCGCCGCCACAAACGGCGTGTTGTTCGAATTGAACACGAAGCCCGACTTGGGATCAACCAGTTGCGGCACCTTGGCCCACGCCACCGGCCCCTTCCAGATCAGGTCCGAACGGTCACCCGGCAATATGCCGCGCCAGTTGAAGCCCGACTTCCGATCGGGCAGCCGCGCGTTGTAGACATAGGCGATGTGCCCTTCGCGGTCGGCGTAGACGAAGTTGGTCGACGGTACCGCCTGCATCGCCATCGCCGCCTGCCACTCGCCGAAATTGCGCGCGCGGGTGAGGCGGTAGTATTCGGTCAACTGGTCGAGCCGGTCCATGCCCGCATAGCGCAGCGCAAAGGCGCCGTGCGGGTTCTCGATCACCGGGCCGTGCGCCGATCGGTACACCGTCTTGAAGATCGGCAACACCAGCGGCCCGAACCGCACCGGCAGCATCACGCGGTGTGACTCAAGTGGCTCCCACTGTCCGTCGAGCATGTAATGCGTGCCCGCCGCGTCGAGCGTCAGCTTGTACACGTCGGTCAGGTCGGGCCGGTTGACGGTGTTGGTCCAGCCCAGCGTCTCGTTGTGCCCCAGGAACGGGTAGGGCGATCCGGGGAAATTGGCGCCGGCGAAGTGCCAGCCGGTGTCGCTTTCGATCACTAGCTCGTACCACGCCACCCCGCCGCGCCACGGCTGGTGCGCGTTCGAAACCAGCCGCGTGACGCCATCGCCCGAGCGTGCAGGTGCAATCGCGAAGGCGTTCGATCCGGCCAGCGCGCCATCCTCGCCCATCGCGATCGGCGCGGGCTTGGTGGGCGCTTCGGCGGAAAGCTGATCGCCACCGCCATGCGCGTAATCGGGCTGCACGCTGCCATCGAGCACCGGGCCGTGTTCGCGCGGCAGGGGCGTATCGGCGACCAATGGCCCGATGAAATCGCTCAAGCCGAAGAAGAACGGTTGGCGCAGCGCGAACCCGGTCGCCACGTCCTCGCCATTGACCGGGAACAGCCGCGCCAGCTTGACTTCGCCCGGATGCCGCTCGGCAAATTTGTTGAGCCCGGCGGCATAGCCTTCGAGCAACCCGCGAACATCGGCGGGCAATTCGCCATAGTGCCGCTGCGCCGTCCCGCGCGCATCGAGCAGCGCCAGCGCATAATCGATCTTCGCGCCATCGGCCCCGGCGATCGCGCCATAGCGGCCTCGCGTCATCGCCAGCACGTCCTGCAAGGTCGCGAAATCGTCCTCGGCATGCGCGTAGCCGACGCCGAAGGTCACGTCGGGATCGGTGGCGCCATGGATATGCGGCACGCCGAATGCATCGCGGGTGATGTCGGCGCGGTAGGCATGCGCGGGCGGCGGCGTGCCCGGTGAGGCCGAAAACGGCTCCCACACCATCAGCCCGACCAGCGCCAGCAGGACAGCCAAACCAAGGCCGATCAAAATTCTGCGCACCATCCTGCCATTCTCCCCGGCTTCGGTAGGTAGCCGCGCGGATGCGTCAGGGGAAGGGGGCCAATCGGCGCCATCGGCGCTTGCTCTCGATCTGCGGTCGTGGGACCATCGCGAGCCATCGGGAAGGGGACACGCAATGGACAATCGGGATCATGAAACGTCGCGCCGTTCGCTGCTGGCGGGGCTGGGTGCAGTTATTGCCAGCATGACAGTTGCGCCGGCGGCGCAAGCGCAAGGGCTGGGCGGTGGTTTGGGTGGCCTCCTCGGCAAGGCATCGGATTCAGCGCTCGACAAGCTGGCGCAACCGGGTGCGTTCTATGGCGATCCCGCGGTACGGATCGGGTTGCCGATGCTGGGTTCGCTCGGCGGACTCGGCGGCGGGCTCGGCGGCGGTTTGGGCGGCGCGCTCGGCAGCGTGCTCGGCGCGGGCAGCCAGCTTGGGCTGACCGACGGGCTGATGCGCAAACTCAACGATGCGGCCGGCATCGCGGCGAGCGCGGCCAAGCCGATGTTCCGCACCGCGATATCCAGGCTTTCGATCACCGATGTGCCGGGAATCATAAGCCAGAACGATGGCGCGACGCAGTACCTGAAACGCAGCGCAGGCGATCAACTGAGCCTGAAACTGCGCCCCATGATCGACACCGCGCTCACCCAGGTCGGCGCATTCCGCACGCTCGACGGGCTGGCGAAGGGATCATCGCTGGTGCGTGCGGCGGGTCTGACCCGCGGCATTCTCGGCAAATCGGTGGCCGACCAGGCGTTGAACGGCATCTTCCGCTACATCGGCGGCGAGGAAGGCCGGTTGCGCGCCAACCCGCTCGGCCCGGCCGGATCGTTGCTCGATGGGCTGCTTAAAGGCCATTGAACCGGGGCTGGACGCATGCTGCAAAGCGCCTAAAATCGCACGGATGAGCGAGCCGCAATTCCTCTCGGGCCTCCTGCTGCTGGCGATGCCGGGCATCGGCGATCCGCGCTTCGAAAACGCGGTGATCGCGATGTGCGCGCACAATACTGAAGGCGCGCTCGGCATCGGCCTGGGGCACCTGCATCCAGGCCTGCGATTCCGGGCATTGCTAAAGGATCTGGATATCGATCCGGGCGAGGCACCCGATGCGCCGGTCCACAATGGCGGGCCGGTGGAAGGCCAGCGCGGGTTCCTGCTCCATTCGCCCGAATGGTCGGTGGGCGATACCTTGATGGTGGGCGACAAGTTCGGGCTGACCACTTCGCTCGACGGCTTGCGCGCGATCGCCGGCGGGCACGGGCCGGAACGCTGGGTGTTCGCGCTCGGCTATGCCGGCTGGGGCGGCGGACAACTCGATGGCGAAATGCGGCGCCACGGCTGGTACGCCTGCGAAGCGCGCAATCGCGTGGTGTTCGGGACACCCGCCGCCGCGCGCTGGACCGCGGCGTGGAAAGCCGAAGGGATCGATCCGGCCACGCTGTCGAGCGATATTGGCAACGCTTAGGGGCAACGCTTAAGGGCGGCGCAAGCCTCTTGGCACGGCCCGGCGTTCGATCAGCGTAAACAACCCCTCGATCAGCAACGCCAGCATGGCAGCCGGGATCGCGCCCTCCAGGATCAATGGTGTGCTGTTCAGCCGGATGCCGGTCAGGATCGGCTGGCCGTAACCGCCCGCGCCGATGATGGCGCCCAGCGTCGCCAGCCCCACCGCGATAACGGCGGCCGTGCGCACCCCCGCCAGGATCGTGGGCAGAGCCAGCGGCAATTCGATCCGCCGCAACCGCGCCGCGCGGGTGAGGCCCAGCGCATCTGCGGAATCCAGCAAGGCGGGCGCGATGCCAGTCAGCCCGGCGTGAGTATTGCGCACGATCGGAAGCAGCGAATAGAGGAACAGCGCGAAAATCGTCGGCGCCGCGCCGATCCCCAGCAGCGGGATCAGCACCACGAACAGCGCCAGGCTGGGGATCGTCTGGAGCACGCCCGTTATCGCCAGCACCGCGCTGCCCAGCCGACGATGCCGCGCCGCGATCACGCCAAGCGGCAGAGCCGCCAGCAGCGCAAGGGCAAGCGCGGCGGCAACCAGCGCCAAGTGTTCGATCGTCCGCTGCGCGATCCGTTCGAAGCGCGTCGGCTCGTTGTCGATGCCCGCGCCGCCGCCCAGCGCCGCGCGCGCGGCGGCGGTCTCGGTCTGCTTGTCCATCCGCACCATGCGGTTGAGCGCGCGCATTTTCGCCTCGTCGATCGTGCCTGCCAAGCTATCGAGCGCAGCGCGCGCCTTGGGTGAAAGGTCCGACCGGATCACGAACACTGCATCGTAAGGCGGGAAGAACTTCGCGTCGTCGGTCAGCACCACAAGGTTGTACGCGGCGATTTCGGCGTCGGTGGTGTAGGCGTCGGTCAGGTCGATCTGCCCGGCGTTGAGCGCGCGGTAAGCGAGATCGTGGTTGATCCCCTGCACGCGCACGCCGCCCAGGCCATAAGCCGCAACCAGCGCAGGCCAGCCATCCTTGCGATCGACGAATTCGTTCGAGAAACCGAAGCGCAAGTCACGGTGC
Organism: Novosphingobium sp.; assembly: GCF_025351285.1. Lineage (GTDB taxonomy): Bacteria > Pseudomonadota > Alphaproteobacteria > Sphingomonadales > Sphingomonadaceae > Novosphingobium. The sequence goes on along the minus strand of NZ_JANXWG010000139.1, from coordinate 28,495 downwards.
TGCGCCAGATCGGAGAGTTTGGCGATGCCCAGCGCCTTCGCCTTGTCGGCGCGCATCGCGATGCCGTACGAATCCGAAAAGCCCAGCGGCCGGGTCAGCGCCAGCCCTTGTGCTGCAAGCGCCGGGCCGAGCGCGGCATCGTTGGCCAAATGCTGCGCGGCCAGCAGTTCGAAGCGCAAGGTGCCGGTATATTCGGGGTAGAAATCGATCCGCCGCGCTTTCACTGCATCGAACAGGATGCGGCTGCCGCCCAGTTCTCGGCGATGCGTGGTTGGCACGCCGGCTTTCTCGAGCGTGTCCTTGGCGATTTCGCCCAGGATCACGCTTTCGGTAAAGGCTTTCGAACCCACGGTTTCTGCGCGCGCCTGCGGGGCGAATAGCAGAGCGGCGAGCAGGACCGGCAGCGCCCTCACAACGCTTCCTCCGCGGCGATGAAATCGGTGACGAACTGGTCGGCGGGGTGCGCGATCAGATCGGCCAGTTCGCCATGCTGCACAATCCGCCCATCGCGCAACAGCACCACGCAGCCGCCGAAGAACATCGCCTCGCGCAGCGAATGCGTGACCATCACCACCGTCTTGCCCAGCCGCGCGAACAGGTCGCGCAATTCGCCCGCCAGCCGCAGTCGCGTGACCGGATCGAGCGCCGAGAGCGGTTCGTCGAACAGCAGGATCTGCGGATCCCTCAGCAACGCGCGCATCACCCCCACGCGCTGGCGCTGCCCGCCCGAAAGCTCTGCCGGGAAACGCGCCAGTTGCACCATGTCGAGCCCGACCAGCTCGGCCATTTCGCCGATCCGCGTTTCGATCTTTTCGCGAGGCCAGCCGAACGCCTCACCCGCCAGCGCCACGTTGGCGCGCGCGGTCAGGTGCGGAAACAAGCCGCCGTCCTGGATCACGTAGCCCAGCTTTTGGCGCAGTGCGCGCCAGTCGGTGACCACTTCGCCATCGACCGTCAGCGTGCCGGTGTAATCGGTCAACCCCGCGAGCGTGCGCAGCAGCGTGGATTTGCCCGAGCCCGATGGCCCTATGAGCAGCGTGGTTTGGCGCGGCTGGATCACGAGGTCGGCCGGTCCGAGCGCGGCCACGCCGCCGTATCGAACGGTCACGCTGCTAAGGATAATCATCGTCCCCATGTTGTCGATCAATGACAGCGAGGCAAGGGGCGGCCAAAATTCCACACCTTCGGTCTTGTGTTGCAATCCAGCAACACTATCTCCGCCGCAACAGGAGGATGCTTCACCCATGAACCTCGAAAAATTCACCGATCGCGCCAAGGGCTTCCTGCAGGCGGCGCAAACCGTTGCCATCCGCATGAACCACCAGCGGATCGCGCCCGAGCATGTGCTGAAGGCGCTGCTCGAAGACAGCGAAGGCATGTGCAGCGGGCTGATCCAGCGCGCTGGCGGCAACGCGCAAATGGCGCAGGCCGAAGTCGACAAGGCGCTCGCCAAGATCGCGGCCGTGTCGGGCAGCGGGGCGCAAGCGACGCCGGGGCTCGACAACGACACCGTGCGCATCCTCGACCAGGCCGAGCAGATTGCCGCCAAGTCGCAGGACAGCTTCGTCACGGTCGAGCGGATGCTCGTCGCGCTGACGCTCGCCACCACCACGGCGGCGGGGCAGGCACTGAAGGCTGCCGGGGTGACCGCGCCCGCGCTCGAAGCTGCGATCACCGACTTGCGCGGCGGCCGCACGGCCGACTCGGCCAGTGCCGAAAACGCCTACGACGCGATGAAGAAATACGCGCGCGATCTCACCGAGATGGCGCGTGAGGGCAAGCTCGATCCCGTGATCGGTCGCGACGAGGAAATCCGCCGCACCATCCAGATCCTCGCCCGCCGCACCAAGAACAACCCCGCGCTGATCGGCGAACCGGGCGTGGGCAAGACCGCGATCGCCGAAGGGCTCGCGATCCGCATCGCCAATGGCGACGTGCCCGACAGCCTCAAGGGCCGGCGGCTGATGTCGCTCGACATGGGCAGCCTGATCGCGGGCGCCAAGTATCGCGGCGAATTCGAGGAGCGGCTGAAGTCGGTGCTCGACGAGGTGAAGGGCGCCGAGGGCGAAATCATCCTGTTCATCGATGAAATGCACACGCTGATCGGCGCAGGGAAAGGCGAGGGCGCGATGGACGCTTCGAACCTGCTCAAGCCGGCTCTCGCGCGAGGTGAGCTCCATTGCATTGGCGCCACCACGCTCGATGAATACCAGAAGCACGTCGAGAAGGACCCCGCATTGCAGCGCCGGTTCCAGCCGGTGTTCGTGGGCGAACCGACCGTCGAGGACACGATCAGCATCCTGCGCGGGCTGAAGGAAAAGTACGAGGTCCACCACGGCGTGCGCATCACCGATGCCGCGATCGTGGCCGCGGCGACGCTGTCCAACCGCTACATCGCCGACCGATTCCTGCCCGACAAGGCGATCGACCTGATGGACGAGGCCGCCAGCCGCATCCGCATGGAAGTGGAATCGAAGCCCGAGGAAATCGAGAACCTCGACCGGCGAATCATCCAGCTCAAGATCGAGGAAATGGCGCTCGCCAAGGAGACCGACCACGCCTCGAAGGATCGGCTCGCCACGCTGCGCACCGATCTTGCCAACTTCGAGCAGCAATCGGCCGAACTGACCACGCGCTGGCAGAACGAGCGCGACAAGATCGCCGCCGGGGGCAAGGTCAAGGAACAGCTCGACGCCGCGCGCGGTGAACTGGAGCAGGCGCAACGCGTCGGCGATCTCGCGAAGGCGGGCGAGCTGACGTACGGGCGCATTCCCGAGCTGGAAAAGAAGCTCGCCGAAGCCGAGGGCGTCAGTGACAACGCGCTGCTGCGCGAGGAAGTGACTGCCGACGACATCGCCGGCGTAGTCAGCCGCTGGACCGGGGTGCCGGTCGACCGCATGCTCCAGGGCGAGCGCGAAAAGCTGCTCAAGATGGAAGAGATCATCGGCAAGCGCGTGATCGGCCAGGCCGATGCGGTGCGCGCGGTGTCCAAGGCCGTCCGCCGCGCGCGCGCGGGCTTGCAGGACCCCAACCGGCCGCTCGGCTCGTTCCTGTTCCTCGGCCCCACGGGCGTGGGCAAGACCGAACTGACCAAGGCGCTCGCGGGGTTCCTGTTCGACGACGACAGCGCGATGGTGCGGATCGACATGAGCGAATTCATGGAAAAGCACGCGGTCAGCCGGTTGATCGGCGCGCCTCCGGGCTATGTCGGTTATGACGAAGGCGGCGTGCTAACCGAAGCGGTTCGCCGGCGGCCCTATCAGGTCGTGCTGTTCGATGAAGTCGAAAAGGCGCACCCCGATGTGTTCAACGTCCTGCTCCAGGTGCTCGATGACGGGCGACTGACCGACGGGCAGGGCCGCCAGGTCGATTTCACCAACACGCTGATCATCCTGACCAGCAACCTGGGCAGCGCATACCTGGCCGGGCTGGACGAAGGGCAGGACGTTGCGGTGGTCGAACCGCAAGTGATGGAACAAGTGCGCGCGCATTTCCGCCCCGAATTCCTCAACCGGCTCGATGAGATCATCCTGTTCCACCGCCTGGGCCAGGACCACATGGCGCCGATCGTCGAAATCCAGGTCGGCCGCGTCGCCAGCCTGCTCAAGGACCGCAAGATCGTGCTCGACCTGACCGAAGCGGCCAAGCGCTGGCTGGGACGGGTGGGGTATGATCCCGTTTATGGTGCGCGTCCGTTGAAGCGCGCGGTGCAACGGTATTTGCAGGACCCGCTGGCGGAGAAACTGCTCGGCGGGGAAATCCCGGATGGCTGCACGGTGCATATCGACGAGGGCGATGGGGCGCTGGCGATGACGGTGGGGTGAGGGTGGTCGGGTTTGGTGGCAAGGCCAGCAACTGCCCACCCCGCTGCGACTAAGCTCGCCTTCGGCTCGCCAAGTCTCGCGCCCCTCCCGCAAGCGGGCGGGGAACGTTTGGCTCCCCGCCCGCTTGCGGGAGGGGCTGGGGGTAGGCGCGCCGCTAACTACGTCGCTTAGGCTGTTTGCAACGCCGGCGGCAGCGGCGGCACAAAATCCTCGCGCCGCCACACCGGGTCAGCCGGCTCCTCGGCATCCGGCACGGCGAACCGCAAATACCCGAAGAACGTCGCGATCTGCCGCTCTGCCGCGTCCAGGATCGCCGTCCTGCCATGCATGAAGCGCGTGTTGTCGAGCATCAGCACGTCGCCCGCCGCCCAGCTTACCGCGCTCTGCACCGCCTCGCCCGCAGCGTGGAACGCCTGGAACCACGGCTCGGGCACGCGTGACCAGTCGTCGAGCAGCGGGAAGTCATGGCGCCCGTTGGTGAACCGCGCGAACAGCAGGAAATTGCCGAACGCGGGGCCCTCGGCGAACATCGGCTTGTGTAGCAGCGGCCGCGAGAAGTGGCGGATGATCTGGCCATCTCGCAGGCGTTCGAAGCGGTAGGGACTAGTTGCAGGGGGTGCGCGGAGCAGCGCATCGTCGGGCTCGGCACTGCCCAGCCAGTATTGCAACTGCTGCGGCGAAGTGCGGTTCACATAGACCAGCCGGCGCGGCGCCAGCGCTTCGCGCAACTCGGCCGGCAGCGCGCGGACGAGCGCAATGCTGTCGCACAGCGTGGTCTGGCCGCCGGTGGAGGGCGGGGAAAGGCAGCAGAACATTGCCAGATCGGGCTTCCACGGCTCGCGCGACAATTCGGGATGGAGCGCAAAGGGCTGAGTGCCGCCGTTGACGCCGTAGATGCGGTTGGCGGGATCGATCGCTGCGCGGCCAGGGCTTTCGTTGACCACGGCGGTCGAGCAGAACCGTCGCGCGAAGGCCTGGAACTGCGGCACATCGGCGCCGAACCCGCGCAACAGCAATGCGCCGTGCTGGCGGTAAAGCGCCTTGATCAGCGCCGGACCGAGATCGCGCAAGGTCTCCGCGCCGCTGGCCTCGACCAGGACGTGCGGGCAGCCAGGGCAGGGCAGGTCGATCGCGGGCATGACGGCGCATCTGATAGCCGCGCCGCGCCGGCCTTGCTATAGCCCGCGCACCATGCCGCACCCTGTCCCATTGTCCCCTGCCGATATCGCCGCCAATCCCGATCACTTCCTGCACAGCTTTGAAGGCGATCGGGCTATCATCGTGCCGATGGATGCAGTGGCCTACCGGCGCTCGATCTTCCTCGATCAGCGCATTTCGCCCGCTGCGGGCGATGCTTTCGCGATAACGGCGGCGGTATTGCCGATCCCTGCCGCGCCGCCGCTCGGCTGGATCTTTCACATGGCGCATTGCGGATCGACGCTACTGGCGCGCGCGCTGGGCGAACTGGGTGAGAATATCGTGCTGCGCGAACCGTTTGCGTTGCGGCAATTGGCGTTCGATCCCGATCCGGCGCGGCTGGCACTGGTCACGGCGATGCTTGCGCGGCGCTATGATCCGGATGCGCAGACGATCGTGAAGGCCAACGTGCCGGTCAATTTCCTGCTGCCGCAAATCACCGCGCAAGACCCCACGGCACGCGCGATCATGCTCTATTGCGACTTGCCCGACTACTTTCTCGCGATCCTGCGCAGCGACAATCACCGGGTCTGGGTCAGGAACGTGACGACGCAGCTTTCCGGCTATCTGGGCGACCTGACGGGATTGTCCGATGCGACGCGCGCCGCGGCCCTGTGGCTGGCTCAGACCAGGCACTTCAACGCTGCGCTGGCGGCCATGCCGAACGCACGCAGCCTCGATGCCGAGCAATTCTTCGCAAAGCCGGGAGCGGCGCTCTTCGCAGCGGCGCGCCACTTGCAGGTCGAAGCGACACCCGATGCCATCACCGCCTTGCTGGCAGGGCCGCTGTTCGCGACGTATTCCAAGAACCCCGCGGTGGCGTTCGACAATCAGGCGCGGATCGCGCGACGCGAACTTCTGGAACCCGTGCTCGCGGAGGAAATCGCCGAGGCTCGCCGATGGCTCGAGCGGGCCGGGGTGGACATCGCTGCGACCAGCAGCACCATCCGAAGCGGCGTTTTGGACATGTGATTTTACATCGGAATTATCCTGTAACTTGAATGCGGTAAGGTTATGCCAAGCATTTACCTTCGCAGTTTCATAACTTCCTGCCGCGATGATCGCAGTGGGGATGGTGCCGTCAATCTTGCCGGGCATCACACAGGACTTGGTCGATGGCGCAAGAAGCTGGAACGTTGACGGGTGAGGAACAGGACCTTCGCGATCGGCGCACCGAGGATCGCGCGGCGACGATGTTCCGCCCTATCCTGATCGAGATCGGTGCCTTCGCGGGGTTCTGCCTGGTACGCAACTTGTCTGCCAAAGGCATGAAAGGGCGCGTTTATGCGCAGTTCGACAGCGGCCAGCGCGTGACGGTGCGTTTCAATTGCGACACGGCGACCGAAGGCGCGATCATCTGGGCCAGCGACGGACAGATCGGCGTGCAGTTCGACGAACCGATCGACGTGTCGGCCGTGCTGTCCGATCTGTCGCGGCCAACGCTGCACGGACAAGTCAACCGCGCGCCACGCTTGCCGATCCACTGCGACGGAGAATTGATGATCGCCGATCGCACGCTGGCCATCGACGTGCGCGACATCTCGCAGCGCGGGATCAAGGCGCGCACGTCCTATGTTCGCGCCGGTGACGAGGTGACCGTCCGGCTCGAAGGGCTCGAGCCGCGCAAGGCGGTCGTGCAATGGACCGGGCCGGGCAGCGCGGGCCTCGTGTTCCTGCGCCCGTTCGGGTTCGAGGAATTGGCGGCCTGGGTGGTCAGCCGCCACCGCACCAAGGGCAAGTCGCCCACCGACAGGGTTGCCGTGATCGCCTGAGCGCTTAGCGCCGGATCACCACCACGACCATCCCGTCGGGCGGCAGGGTCACGCGCACCGGACCCGCCGGCAGAAGCGCATGCGCGGGCGGCACGCTGCGGCTTGGCCGGCTTTCGGGGCCGGCGCTACGCCATTGGTACTGGGCGGCGCCATAAGTCCAGATCTCGCCAGGCCCATTCGCCACCATCGCCGTACCGCCCCTTGCCTGCACCAGGATCGGCAGTGTGACCGACTGCGTAGCGCTGCGATTGAGCAGCAGCACCCCCAGCTTGCCGTCGGGTCGGGCCACCGCCCAGCTCTTGAGCGTGCCGCCGGGCGCCGTTTTCCCTTGGCCTTCGACCCGCCCGGGCAGCATCCAGTGCAGATCGTGGCCGGGCACGGTCAGCGCCCGGGTCAGGAGCTGGGCGGCTGCAAGGCTGGGCATGGGTTCGGCAGCCTGGCCCGCGCTGTCCGAACGGTACAGCGACAGAGCGCCATAGCCGGCGCAAGCGGCGTGCTGGTTGTCGGGCTCTGCCGGCGCAATCCCGAACATGTAAGCGGCCGATCCACCGAGCGCGATCCAGCGCACGTTGATCTCGGCGGCGAGCAATCCGCTCGGCAACTCGGATTCAGCGCGTCCGGCGTAAGCGGAAAAGCCGTATTCGGTGATGATCCACGGGATCGATCGCGGCACGCCTTCGGCAGCGAAGCGGTCGGCAATTTCGCCCAACGTGCGGCTTTGGCGCAGCAGTTTGGTGTGGATATCGCCGCACAGATCTTCGATCGGATAGTATTCGAAGCTCATGAAGCCGAGTTCGCGCAAGGCACCCTGGCGCTTGAGCGCGGCGATGAACTGGCCGTTCCACGATCCCGGAGCATTAGGCAGCATCCAGGTGTCGCTATCGCCCTGCTGGAGGCTCGGCCCGCCGAACACCGCGCCGGGCACGATGCCCTTGAGCCGCCGCGCGAATGCGACATAAAGCGCAGCATAATCGGCCGGATCGCCGTATTGACCGTCGGGCTCTTCGCCCAGTTCGATCTGCTTCACCGGAAACCCGCGCGCCGCGATGTAGCGCAGTTCGGCGGCCGCGTTTTCGGGCGTGTCGAACAGCATCCCGGTCGGCATCATCACCGGCAGGCCGTTGCCGAGCTTACTGTCGAATACGCGGTCGATGCCCGGCTGCTCGAGATCCGCGTCGCGATCCACCGCGCGGTGCCACGGATCGGTGGAGGACACGTGCGTCCAGGTCTGCGCGGTGTGCGACGCGGCGTGGTGGACCACATCGGCCAGCGAGCCATCGGCGCGTACCGTGCCGAAGCCGACTTCGTTCACCGCGAACCCGGCACGATCGCGCCAGTCGTCACCCGCCGCGCCCGGCATCATGGTGTGCGATCCGGCAGTCATCAGCACGCGCAGGAATTGCGTTTTGACCGGAGCCTCGGCGAGCCGCAGCAAGGGCCGCCCGCCGCTGCCACTGGTTATCGTGCCGTGCGGAAAGGCCTGCCAACGCCCGCCATCGTCATCCTCGTCGGCGCCGGTCCAGTACTGGACTTCGAATGCGGTAGCGTAAGGTTCGGCCCAGTCGATCCGCGCGGCATCGATCGCGCGCGGCTGGTCGAGCTTGACGATCAGCCATTGCGGATGGGCCTGGCCGTCTTTCAGGAAAGACGCATCGAGGTACGGGTTCGATTTCCAGAACGTAGTCCGGTCCCCGTCGGTCAGCCGCGAGAAATCGGTGTCGTTGGCGTTGTCGACCGTGTCGCCGCGTCGGGGCAGCTTGTAACCCCACGAAAGCTGGATCGGCAGGCCGAGCGTGTCATTCGACGTCCAGTAGCCTTGCGCGCGCGCGGCGTCGCTCCACGTTCCGGCCGGGTTCCAGTGCCACGCTTCGATGCCCAACTCGGTGCGCAACCGGTAAGTCAACGGGCGCAGGCCCGAACGTTGGATCGCGGCCAGGTTGGCCGGCGTAAGCAACTGATCGACTTCGCCGCGCTGCGCCCCGTCGATCGCCAGTCCCCACGCTTCGTCGGGCCGGAACAGTTGTGCGCGCGGATCATCGAGCACGATCACGACACGCGGTTCGGACGTGGCGCCCGCCAGCATCATCGCGCCAGCCACGATAACCGCCCTGCCGAACCTGCTCACGATCGTGCCGGGTGCGGAAACGCGATTGGTCAGGGTCGTTCGAACACGCCGCAGGCGATGCGCGCGCCGCTGTTGCCGCTGGGATCGGACTTGTAGTCATCGGGTGCGGCGTGGATCACCAGCGCGGTGCCGTCAGCATCGAACATCGCGGCTGCCACCGCCGCTTCGCCGCCGACCAACGGCATCGAGGTGACGACCTTGCCCAAAGCGTTCGCGGTCACGTTGGCCAGGTCTCCCAGATGGTGGCCCATCGGGTTGAGCGTGCCGTGCTGGTGCATATCGGGGTTGAGATGGCCGCCCGCGGTCTTGAAATCGGGCGCATCGCACTTGCCGACCGCGTGAAGGTGAATGCCGTGGACGCCGGCTGGCAGCTTGCTCAACGCAAGGACAAGCGACGCGCGACCGTGATAGACGCGAACGGTGGCGGTGCCTGCCGGCGTGCCATCGGCAAGCATCAGTTTTGCGCGGGCGAGTGGTGGGCGCGTCTTGATGGCATGACGGTTGGCGTGCGCATCGATGGCGGCCGGGACCAGCAGGGTGCCGGCAAGAAACGCCGCGAAGAAGGCGGACTGACGAAGGGGTGCGGCCACGGGGCTCTCCAATCCAGGCGAAGTCTCGATCTTAGGCGCAGCATGGCTCCGCAGCAACCGGACTTGCCACATTCAGTCCGCCCAATAGAGTTTTATCGGATTGTCGATCAGCATCTTGCGCTGCAACGCCGCAGTTGGCGCGATGCGCGGGATCATATCGACAAGGTGGCCGTCGTCGGGGATTTCGCTGTCCATGTTGGGATGCGGCCAATCGGTGCCCCACAGCACGCGGTCCTGATAGTCGCTGACGAGCGGGGCGACGGCATTGGCAAAGGCATCCCACGGATCGCCCGCACCGCCGTCGTTGATTGCGTCGAGCCGGTCGGGGCAGGTGGCCTTGAACCAGATATCGTCGCGGCTATCCAGAAACGCGCGGAAGGCCTTCATGTCGGCACCGTCGGGCCCCTGCCGCACATCGGGCCGGCCCATGTGGTCGATCACCAGCGGCACGCGGATCGCGTCCATGAACGGGCGCAGTTCCTCCAGGATATCGGCTTCGAAATAGATCACCACGTGCCAGCCCTTGGGCAGCCGCGCGGCAACTTCGAGGAACTTGTCCTTGGGCGCATCGTCGACCAGCCGCTTGAGAAAGTTGAAGCGGATGCCGCGAATGCCGCCATCATGCAGCGTGGCGAGTTCGGCTTCGGAGATGGCCGGATCGACCACCGCGACGCCGCGTGCCTTCCCGTTCGATTTGGCGATGGCATCGAGCGTGGCCGAATTGTCGGTGCCGTGGCAGCTTGCCTGGACGATCACGTTCTTCGCGAAGCCCAGGTGATCGCGCAAGCCGAACAGCATGTCGGGCCCGGCATCTTCGGGCAGATACTTGGCCTTGGCGCTGAACGGGTGAAGCGCCATCGGCCCGAACACATGGCAATGCGCATCGATCGCGCCCGGCGGCGGGGTGTAGCGCGGTTTGGATGGATGCGAGTGCCATGAGGTGATGCGGTCGGTCATTTTGGGACTCATCCGAAAACCACTCCATCCATCAATTTGCGCGCGGTGCGCAGCAGCGCGGCGCTGACCACCGCGCCAGATTCGTCGGTTTCGAGCACGCAGCTCATCTCGCCGGTCGGGTGTTCGACCGACAGCGTCTTGCGCGATCCCTTCGCCACCACTGCCACTTCGGCGGCGGGTGAGCCTTCGATCAGGCACGCCGTCGCCACGCTGACCGCGCCGAGCACGCCGATGGTGGCGTGTGCACGGTGCGGGATAAAGCTGCGTACCGTCACCGCGCCGCCGTTGCGCGGCGGGGCGACGAGCATCATCTTGGGCACCGACTTGTCGGTCACGTTGCCCAAATTCATCCGTTCGCCAACGGCAAGCCGGATCGCTTCGATCTTCGCCTTGAGTTCGGTGTTGGCATCGAGGCTGTCGCGTTCCTCGTAGCCGGTGATTCCGACATCGGCGGCTTTCATCACCACGCACGGCATGCCGTTGTCGATCAGCGTGACCGCCACGCCGTTGACCACATCGACTGCGTTGCCGCTGGGCAGCAGCGCCCCGCACGACGAGCCGGCGGTATCGCGGAATTCGAGCGGGATGGGGGCGTGGGTGCCGGGCACGCCGTCGATCGCTGCGGTGCCCGAGTAAGTGGGCACCCCGCCCGGTGTCTGCACCGTGGCGACCGCGACTTGTCCTGTATTCTCCATGAAGATCGCCACGCGAGTCTCATCGCCCGTTGCCGTAACCAGCCTGCGTTCGAGCGCGAACGGGCCGATGCCGGCAAGGATATTGCCGCAGTTCTGCGCGTCGCTGACCACGGCCTTGTCGACGAACACCTGGAGGAACAGGTAATCGACATCGATGCCCTCGTGCGTGGATTTGCTCACCACCGCGACCTTGCTGGTCAGCGGATCGGCGCCGCCCATCCCGTCGATCTGGCGCGGATCGGGCGAACCCATCACGGCAAGCAGGAACGCGTCGCGTGCGGCGGTGTCGGCCGGGAGGTCGGATTTGAGGAAATAACCGCCTTTCGACGTGCCGCCGCGCATCCACATGCAAGGGGCGGAGGTCACTTGCCCCCTCCCGCTTGCGGGCGGGGGACCTTGGGATCACACATATTTCAGCCCCATCTCGGCCAACTTCTCGCGCATTTTGTACATATCCAGCCCCAGCACCCCGGCCGCCAGCTTGTCGCGCTTGTCGCCCTCGTTGGCCTCACGCGCCCGCGCCGCTTCCAACACCTTTGCGGCATTCAGGCGCGGCACCACGCACACCCCGTCATCATCCGCCACGATCACGTCGCCCGGATTGACCATCGCACTTGCGCAGACCACCGGCACGTTGACCGATCCCAGCGAGGCCTTGATCGTGCCTTGCGCAAAGACGGCCTTCGACCACACCGGAAAACCCATCTGCGTCAGGTCGCGCACATCGCGCACTCCCGCGTCGATCACCAGTCCCCGGCACCCGCGCGCGATCGCCGAAGTGGCGAGCAGATCGCCAAAATAGCCATCCTCGCACGGGCTGGTCGGCGCGAGCAGCAGGATGTCTCCCGCCTGCAACTGCTCGATCGCGACGTGGACCATCCAGTTGTCGCCCGGCGGTGCGCTGATCGTCAGCGCCGAACCCGCGATCCGCGCGCCGGTGTAGATCGGGCGCATATAGCTTGCCAGCAACCCGGCGCGGCCTTGCGCTTCGTGGACGGTGGCGACGCCGCATTCGGCCAGCCCGTCGATCACCGCCGGATCGGCGCGCTCGATATTCTGGACGACGATTCCGGCCATGGTTCTCTCCGTTGCAGGTGCGGCGCAGTGGCGTTGTAGTGGTACGGCAAATCCATGCGACAGCACCGCGGGAATGCCAATCCGAACTTGGCGGATGACATAACAATTTGCTAACATCACGCCATGATCGACGGCAAGGCTCCCAACATCCGGCACTTCGCCGCGCTTGCCGCCACGGTCCGCCATGGCACTGTCACGCGCGCGGCGCGCGCCGTCAACCTGACCCAGCCGGCATTGACCCAGGCGATCGCGCGGCTGGAAGCGGACCTGGGCTGTGCGCTGTTCGAACGCGGCGCAGGGGGCATGACGCCGACCGCGCCCGCACAGCTGCTGGCGCCGCGCGTGGAAGCCGCGATTGCGCAAATCGGCAGCCCGCGCGTGACCGGCACGCAAGTGCGCGCCTTCCTGGCGCTGGCGCGGGGCGGCAGCTACGCAGGCGCGGCGCAGGCGACCGGGCTGGCGCCGGCCTCGCTCCATCGCGCGGTCGCCGATCTGTCGCTTGCGCTTGGTGCGCGGCTGGTCGAACGGCGCGGGCGCCAGGTGATCCTGACCCCCGCCGGGCAGCGCCGTGCGCGCGGGTTCGGGCTGGCGATGGCCGAAGTGCGCGCCGGCCTCGCCGAAGTGGCGGCGTGGCAGGGCAAGGCTGCGGGACGGATCGTGGTCGGTGCGATGCCGCTTAGCCGCGCGCGCTGGTTGCCCGAAGCGATCCTGCGCTTTTCGGCCCGGTTTCCCGAAGTGGACATTGTGGTGGTCGAAGGCAGCCACGCCGAACTGGCCGGGCCGCTGCGCGATGGCGAAATCGACCTGATGCTGGGGGCATTGCGTGATGCCAACGGGCTGGACGACCTGGTCCAGGAACCGGTGTTCGTCGACCGGCCGCAAGTGATCGTACGTGCGGGACATCCATTGGTCGCAGTCGGTCAACCCACGGGAGCAGTGCTGGCCGCACACGACTGGATTTTGCCGCCGCGCGAAACTCCATTGCGGCGGTATTGGGAGGCGATGCTGGTCGAGGCGGGCGCGGTGCCGCCGCTGATCCGGATCGAATGCGGATCGGTGCTGACCGTGCGGCAATTGCTGCTGGGAAGCGATGCGCTCACGCTGCTTTCTCCCGACCAGATCGCGGTGGAGCTGGCGGCAGGGGTGCTGGTGGTGCTGCCGACGCCGGTCCCGGTCACGCGTACGATCGGGATAACCACGCGCACCGGCTGGCGGCCGACCGCACCACAAGCCTGCTTTGTGGAAATCCTGCGCGAAGTCGGTGCGCTAGCCAATACTTCGTGAAAAATTATGGTTCGACCGATCAATTCATTTCCCCCCTGGTAGCGGTCACGACAGGACGGCAGTTGATGGATTTCAAGATCGCCCTGATCGGTTTCGGAGAGGCCGGATCGACTTTCGCCGCTGCGGCGGATTGGGGCGGACAGGCGCGCGGGTGGGACATTCTCCCGCAGCGCTGCGCCGCGATGGCAGTCGCGGGCGTGACTATGGCGGGCGATGCGGCCGGAGCGTTGGCCGGGGCCGACCTGGTGCTTTCATTGGTAACGGCGGACGCCGCTCTTTCGGCGGCGCAGGACTATGGGTCTTTGCTCAAAACCGGTGCGGTGTGGTGCGACATGAACTCGGTCGCGCCCGAAACCAAGCGCGCGGCTTCCCAGGCGATCGAGGCGGCGGGCGGGCGCTATGTCGATGTGGCGGTGCTGGCGCCGGTCCATCCGGCCCGACTCAAGGTGCCGTTGTTGATTGCAGGCCCGGCGTCGGATCAAGGCGAGGCGCTCTTGCGCGCGGCGGGCTTCACCGACACCCGCGTAGTCGGCAACGAAGTCGGCCGGGCCAGCGCGATCAAGATGATCCGCTCGGTGATGGTCAAGGGGATCGAGGCACTGACCGCCGAGATGATGCTGGCGGCACGCGCGGCGGGCGTTGAGGACGAGGTGCTGGCTTCGCTCGATGCCAGTGAAAAGGCGCGAAGCTGGCAGAACCGCGCGGACTACAACCTCGAACGCATGGTCACTCACGGCGTGCGGCGCGCGGCCGAGATGGAAGAGTCGGCCAAGACGCTGGCGGCACTCGGGGTAGATCCGGTGATGACGCGTGGCACTGTCGCGCGGCAGGCGGCGATGGCCGGGCAACGCCAGCACCTGGCGCCACAACCGCGGCAAGAAACAAGGAGCGATGCGGCATGACCCTCGTGATCGATTGCCACGGCCACTACACCACCGCGCCCGAACCCCACAACGCCTGGCGCGAGGTGCAAAAAGCCGCGTTCAAGGCGGGCCAGGCGGCGCCCGCGTATCCCGCGATTTCGGACGACCAGATCCGCGAGACGATCGAGCAGAACCAGCTCAAGCTGATCCGTGAGCGCGCCGCGGATCACACGATCTTCAGCCCACGCGCTTCGGCAATGGCGCACCATGTCGGCGATCAGCAGGTGAGCGAGGCGTGGTCGATTGCTTGCAACGACTTGATTGCGCGCGTGGTCGGTCTGTTCCCCAAGACCTTCACCGGGGTGTGCATGCTGCCGCAATCGCCGGCGGCGGATTTGTCCGCCTCGATCAAGGAACTGCGCCGCTGTGTTGAGCAACTCGGCTTCATCGGCTGCAACCTCAACCCGGACCCGGGCGGCGGTCACTTCAACCATCCGGCGCTGACCGATCCTTACTGGTTCCCCATGTACGAGGCGATGTGCGAGCTCGACGTGCCCGCGATGATCCACGTTTCGGGCAGTTGCAACGCCGCGCTCCACGCCACCGGCAGCTTCTACATCGCCGCCGACACGATCGCGTTCATGCAACTGATCGAGGGCGATTTGTTCGCGCGCTTCCCCAACCTGCGCTTCATCATCCCGCACGGCGGCGGCGCGGTGCCCTATCATTGGGGCCGCTATCGCGGGCTGGCTGACATGCTCAAGAAGCCCGATCTGGCCGGGCACGTGATGAACAACGTCTATTTCGATACTTGCGTCTATCACCAGCCCGGCGTGGACCTTCTGGCCAAAGTGATCGAGAGCAAGAACATCCTGTTCGGCAGCGAGATGGTCGGTGCGGTCCGCGGGATCGATCCGCTGACCGGGCACTATTTCGACGACACCAAGCGTTATGTCGACGCGCTCGACGTGGCAGACGATCAGCGCCACGCGATTTTCGAGGGCAATGCCCGCCGGGTGTTCCCGCGGCTCGATGCCAAGCTCAAGGCGCACGGGCTATGAGCGAGATCTGGCTCACCAACGCCTGGTATGTCGCGGGGTGGGATGCCGAAGTCGATTCCAAGCCGCTTGCGCGGACGATCTGCGGCGTGCCGATGCTGTTCTACCGCAAGCTCGATCGCGGCGTGGTGGCGATGCGCGATGCCTGCCCGCACCGCATGCTGCCGCTTTCGCTGGGGCTGCGCGAAGGCGATTCGATCCGCTGCAAGTACCACGGGCTCAAGCTCGGCCCCGATGGCGTGGCGCAGGAAATGCCGATCCGCACCGATCCGGTGAACCGCAAGGTCTGCGCCGAGACGTATGTCACGCACGAGCGGCATCGCTTCGTGTGGGTGTGGGTGGGCGAAGCAGCGCTGGCCGATCCGGCGCTGATCCCCGACTTGTGGCCCTGTTCGAGCCCCGACTGGGCCTTCGACGGCGGCTATTATCCGGTTGCGTGCGATTACCGGCTGATGATCGACAACCTGATGGACCTGACGCACGAAACCTATGTCCATACCGGCTCGATCGGCCAGCCCGAATTGATGGAAGCGCCGATCGAGACCGTGGTCGAGAACGACGAAGTTCTGGTTCGGCGCTGGATGCCCGGGATCGATGCACCACCGTTCTGGCGCGGCGCGTTGGGGCAGGAGGGGCTCGTCGATCGCTGGCAGATCTGCCGGTTCATGCTGCCGTCGGCGGTGATGATCGATGTCGGCGTGGCGCCGGTCGGCGCGGGGGCGACGCTCGAACGTCATGACCAGGGCGTGCGCGGGATGGTGATCGATGTGATGACGCCCGAGCGCGCGACCAGCCACCATTACTTCTGGGGCATGGCGCGCAATTTCCAGGTGCAGGACCCGGGCTTCACCGCGCGCTTCAAGCACCAGCAAAGCGGCGTGTTCATCGAGGACGTGGCCGTGCTCGAAGCGCAGCAACGTTCGATCGCCGCCAATCCCGACCTTAAACTCTCGGCGTACCGGATCGACGAAGGCGGCGTACGCGCTCGCCAGGCCATCGACCGCGCGATCCGCGACAGCAAGCAAGTGCAAGGCGGAGCCGCATGACCGGGCATTCCGATATTCACGCCTACCTGGCCGAACTGGAGGATATTCCAGGGACGCGGGTCTACACCGCAACGCGTGCGCGCGCAGGGTATCAACTCAACCAGTTCGCGATGAGCCTGATGAAGCCCGCCAACCGCGATCGCTGGAAGGCGGACGAAGCCGCCTATCTCGACGCGTGGCCGATGACCGAGGCGCAGAAGGCGGCAGTATTGGCGCGCGATTACAACCGGTTGCTCGATCTTGGCGGCAACATCTATTTCATGGCCAAGCTGTTTTCGACCGACGGGCTGAGCTTTGTCCAGGCGGTCAGCACGATGACCGGCATGGATGTGGGTGAATACCAGGCGATGATGAACGCGGGTGGCCGATCGCCCGAAGGCCAGCGTTCCATCAAAGGGAATTACTGACGATGGCACGCATCACCGCCGGTGTGGGCAGCAGCCATGTACCGCTGCTCGGCGTTGCGGCCGATCAGGGCAAGGACAGGGACGCCTATTTCGCGCCGATCTTCGCGGGCTACGATTGGACCCGGGCGTGGGAGCGCGAGCAGAAGCCCAATGTCGTCATCCTGGTGTACAACGACCACGCGTCGGCGTTCGATGCCAACATCATTCCGACATTCGCGATCGGCGCCGGAGAGCGTTTCAAGCCGGCCGATGAAGGTTGGGGCCCGCGGCCGGTGCCCGATGTGATCGGGCACCCCGATCTCGCCTGGCACATTGCGCAAAGCCTGATTCTCGACGAATTCGACATGACCGTGATCAACGAAATGGACGTCGATCACGGCCTGACCGTGCCGCTGACGATGATGTTCGGCGCGCCCGATGCCTGGCCGGTCAGGGTGGTGCCGCTGGCGGTCAACGTGGTGACTTATCCCGTACCCACGGGCAACCGCTGCTGGGCGCTGGGAGAAGCGATCGCGCGCTCAGTGGCGAGCTTTCCCGAGGATATCAACGTGCAGATCTGGGGCACCGGCGGCATGAGCCATCAGTTGCAAGGGCCGCGTGCGGGGCTGATCAATGCCGAGTGGGACAATCGCTTCCTCGATCGGCTCATCGGCGAGACGGACGAATTGCGCCGTGTCCCGCACATCGAATACCTGCGCGAAACCGGCAGCGAGGGCATCGAGATGGTGATGTGGCTGATCATGCGTGGCGCGCTCGGCCCGGCTACGAAGGTTCTTCATCGCCATTACCACGTACCGTGCAGCAACACCGCGATCGGCCACATCGTGCTGGAGCCGGCGTAATTTCACCCCGCCCGCTTGCGGGAGGGGGGCGGGGGTGGGCACTTCTACCCTCACGCAGCCACAAGCCCTCATTGCGGGTACCCACCCCTAACCCCTCCCGCAAGCGGGCGGGGGACTACGGAGACCACACCATGCGTATTGCCTTGGCCGGCGCCGGCGCGTTTGGCGAAAAGCACCTCGATGGCCTGAAAAAGATCGATGGCGTGGAAATCACCTCGATCATCAGCCGCACCGGCGAACAGGCCGCCGCAGTGGCCGCCAAGTACGGCGCCAAGCACTCGTCGACCGAGCTTGCGGACGCGCTTGCCCGCGACGATGTCGATGCGGTGATCCTGTGCACTCCCACGCAGATGCACGCCGAACAGGCCATCATGTGCATGGATGCGGGCAAGCACGTGCAGGTCGAAATTCCGCTGTCGGATAGCTGGGGCGATGCCGAGGCAGTTGTTGCCAGGCAGCAGGCCACCGGGCTGACGTGCATGGTCGGCCACACCCGCCGCTTCAACCCCAGCCACCAGTACATCCACAACCGCATCAAGGCGGGCGCGTTCGCCATCCAGCAGATGGACGTGCAGACCTACTTCTTTCGCCGCCGCAACATCAACGCCAAGGGCGAAGCACGGTCGTGGACTGACCACCTGCTGTGGCACCACGCCGCGCACACGGTCGATCTGTTCGCTTACCAGGCCGGCAAGATCGTCGCGGCGAATGCGATCGAAGGCCCGAGCCACCCCGATCTGGGCATCGCGATGGACATGTCGATCCAGCTCAAGAGCGAGACCGGCGCGATCTGCACGCTGTCGCTGTCGTTCAACAACGACGGGCCGCTCGGCACGTTCTTCCGCTACATCGGCGATACCGCGACCTATATCGCGCGCTACGACGACCTGTTCACCGGCAAGGAAGAGCCGATCGACGTGAGCAACGTGGCAGTCTCGATGAATGGCATCGAATTGCAGGACCGCGAATTCATCGCCGCGATCCGCGAAGGCCGCGAACCCAATTCATCGGTGAGCCAGGTGCTCGACTGCTACCGCGTGCTGGGCGACCTGGAAAAGCAGCTCGAAGCCGCGCGCTGACCGCGCTGCCAACGTAACGCAATCGGGGGCGGGACGCTATTTCGCGTCCCGCCCCCGATCATTCAAACCCGACCGCTGGTGCAGATCAGAACTTGCCGCGCACGGTCACGCCGAAGGTGCGGGGTTCGGCCAGGAACTGCGAGAAGATCTGGCGGCCACCCGGGTACTGCGGATCGACGAACGGCGCCGAAGTGGTGCCGGCCTGGAACGGCGAGTTGAACGCCACTTGCGCGTACTGCTTGTTGAACACGTTCTGCGCCCAGATCTCGATCGCGAAGCGATCGTTGGGGCCACGCAGGCCGACGCGGCCATTCATCAACGCGAAGCTGTCCTGGCCCTTCTGCGGGAACAAGTCAGACCCGGTGTTGTAGTCGCTGACCAACCGGGTATCGACATAGAACAGCAGCGAATAGCCGCTGGTGCCGATCTCGGGGGTCCACGCAGCGCTGCCGGTCACCGTGTACTTTGGTGCGTTCGACAGGTTGGAACCGGGCAGCAGGCGCAGCGCCGGATCGAGCGGCGCGCCCGATTTGTTGCCGACCAGATCGTTGCGGTACTTGGTGCTGGCATACGTCAGGCCAGCGGTCACGTGGAAGTTGGGCGCGGGGGCCAGCACCGATTCCAGCTCGAACCCTTGGGTGCGCACGCCATAGCCGGTCTGGCCGGCCGGACAGGCGCCGGTTGCCGCGCTGAGATCGCGATCGGCTCCGGCCAGGCTGGTCTTGCAGCCGTTGATGGTCTGCACCAGGAAGACCGAGCCGTTGAAGGTGTTGAGCTGGAAGTTGGTGAAGTCCGAGCGGAACACGGTGGCCGAAAGGCTGAACGGGCCCGACGCGTACTTGGCGCCGATTTCGTAAGCGTTGACCTGTTCGGGATCGAACTGGAGATTGCCGACGAGCGCTTGCGCACCGCCCGCCGCCGCAAAGGTCGACGTCGGAACGCCACCAATCACGAAGATGGGTGGCTTCAGCGCCGAGCGATCGAGGTTGAACCCGCCCGCCTTGTAGCCGCGCGAGAAGCTGGCGTACGTCAGCAGCCGCGGGGTGATCTTGTATGACAGGATCGCGGTGCCGGTGAAGCGCTGCTCGCGGGGTTTCGACGAACTGATCGAAACGCCGTTCAGTTCCGCGGTCGAGTTGCCCTGGCAGCCGAGGCCGATCAGCGCGCCGGCGAGCGCGCGGGCGGTGGCGTTGCCCGTCGCCAGATCGTCGGTCACGAGGCCCTGGATCGTCGTGCAGGCGGTGTTGTCGTTGCCGAAAGTTGCGCTCAGCTTCTTCTTGTCGAAGGTGTAGCGGCCGCCCAGCGTCAAGTCGAGCTTGTCGGTCAGGTGCACGATATTGTGCGTGAAGATCGCGAAGTTGTTGTCTTCCTGGAAGTAGCGATCGATCGTCGAGCCCTTGTCGCTGATCCCGTCGAGCGCAGCGAAAGCTGCCACGATGTCGGGGCCGGAAGCGCCGGTTGCGCCGGCCAGCGTGGCCGGTCCAACGCCCGGAGCAACACATGACGGGCTGGTGGGCGAGTAGAGTCCGGCCAGGCCACCGCCCGAGATGATGCGGCAGGTGGCGAAGCGGCCGTATTGCTTGCCGAAGCGCAGATTGTCGGTCGCGGTCAACTTTTCATTGGCGTAGAAGCCGCCGACCAACCAGTCCAGCTTGTCGTTGAACAGCTTGCCTTGAAGCCGCAGTTCCTGCGTAAACGTGTGGAACTGGCGATAGGCCGCAGCACTTGGCGCGCGGTAAAGGAGATCGACCGCGCCATAGTCGGTGTCCGATCCCTGGCCCGAACGGTATTCACGGTAGGCCGTGATCGAGGTCAGCTTGGCGCCGCCGAGGTTCCAGTTGATCTCGGCCGATGCGCCGTAATCCTTGGTCTTGCCGGCAAAGCTGCGACCGGGCGAGACATCGATATTGCGGCTGTAGCCCTGGTTGAACGAAGCGACCGGCTGGCCGAGATCGCGCAGCACGTTGATGATGTTGTTGCCGTTGGTCTGCAACGGGGAAAGCGGGGTCGACGCGTTGTTGAGGTTGCCGATGTAGGGATTGACGCTGGCATCGACATAGCTGGCGCCGCAGCAACGTTCGTTGCGATAGGTGTAATCACCGATCAGCCGCACCGAAAAATCGCTGCTCGGTTGGAACAGCAACTGCCCGCGCAGGAAGAAGCGATCGCGGTTGTTGACGTCGATATTGTTGGTCACGTCCTTGAGGAAGCCGTCGCGGCGGACATAAACGCCATCGAGGCGGGCAGCGACCGTTTCGCTGATGGGGCCGGTTACCGAACCGGCAACGCGGGCGTAGTTGTAATTGCCGTACGTTGCTTCGCCGGTGGCGCCGAAGTTGAACGAAGGCTTCTTCGAATAGATGCTGATCAGGCCGGCCGACGAATTGCGTCCGCCCAATGTGCCCTGCGGACCGCGCTGGACTTCGATCCGTTCGATCTCGCCCAGTTCGTTGAGCCCGATGCCCGAACGCGAACGATAGACGCCGTCGATGAATACCGGCACCGAGCTTTCGAGGCCGGGGTTGTCTCCGACCGTGCCGATGCCGCGAATGCGTGCCGAACCGTTGGCTTCGCTGCCGGTGGACGACACGAGCAGCGACGGGGCGAGTTGGTTGAGCTGGCGGATATCGACCGCGCCGCTGTTCTTGAGCGTCTCGGAACTGATCGCCGAAATCGCAACCGGTACACTGGCCAGGGTCTGCGAGCGGCCTTGCGCCGTGACGACAATCTGCGCGCCGCTATCCTGAATTTCGTTTGTGGCCGCTGCGGCATCGGCCTGGGGAGCAGCAGGCGCCGCATCCTGGGCCAAGGCGGGCGTCGAGAGTGCGACAAGCAGTGCCGTGGCAGAAACGCCGGCAGCGTGGAATCCGAATTTGGTCATCGTGAAAGTCTCTCTCTCCGCTTCGCGCCGTGCTTGAGCCGACGTAATGGCCTGCCAAAAGCGCCTGCTGCCTTACGGGTAGTCAGCACGCTCTAGGGACTGCGCAAATACAGCCGCAAGTTGCAAATGCAACCTGCGTGTAGGGGCAAGACCGGCCACGCAGTGCGATTGCCGTCCAGGTGCATTATCCATGCAACACCAGGCGGAGGAGCAGCTTTGCAGAATGACGGGATCTGCTGATTTCAGATCCGATCCAAGGCCTTCACAGATACTGCTTGTAGGTGGCCAGCATCCGCGCCCACGCTTTCTCGGCCGCTGCGTGATCGTAGACCGGCGAGTCGATCGTGCACCAGCCGTGGTTGGCGGGGTAGACTTCTACTTCGGCCGGGCGGTGTGCAGCGACGGCAGCAGCGCGGAGTGCGGTCTTGGCGTCGGGCTGGCGGGCGTCGTCGTTCTTCGCGATGGCAAACAGGAACGCGGCCTTGGTCTGGCCGAGCAGCTTGACCGGGCTGTCGGCCGCATCGCTGACCAGCGCGGCGCCGTGGAACGAACACGCGGCGCCAACCCGGCCGGGTGCGCCCAGCGCAGTGCGCACCGTGAACGGTCCGCCCATGCAATAGCCGCAACTGCCGATCTTGCGGCGGGTATCGACTTCCTTCTGGCCGTCGAGCCATTTGACGAATGCGGCGCCGTCGCTGGTGGTGCCGGCGGGCTTGATCGCGGCAATCATCGGCCCAAGCCTGGCCTGGCCGGCAGGCGTGGTCCATTCGGCAAAACTGGCGAGCAACGGGGCGCGAGCGTTGCGATAATACTGGTTGACCACCAGCACCGCATATCCCGCGGCGGCTAGCCGGGTGCCCATGGTTTTGTAGGCATCGCGCAAGCCGGCGATGTCGGGCCACATGATCACCGCCGGGTGCTTGCCGGTGGTGGGCGTGATGAACACGCCGTCGGCAATACCATCGGGCGTCTTGATCAAGGCGGCGCGCGACAGCGTTGCCAGCCCGCGCGCCGGCGTGGCCGTACGCGCGTGGCTGCCGGGCGCCATCGCCAGCGCGGCCGCGCTGGCGCCGATCGCCGCAAAATCACGGCGGTCTAGCGTGTGGGTGGCCAGCCAGTTGGCGTTGTCAGTTTCGGTCAGGTCGTCGCACATGGTCGGGATTCTCCGGCTTTCGGTACGGACGGAAGATAGCAGCAGGTGGACGCGCTGCCAGTACTAATCGATCGGTTTGCCGCGCGTCTCGGGCAGGAACACCACCGCCACCGTCAGGCCGATCGCTACCATCGTGAACGGATACCACAGCCCCGCCAGCGGATTGCCGGTCAGCGCCACGATGGTCTGGACGATGAACGGCATGAACCCCGCGAAGATCCCTACGCCGAAGTTGTAGCTGATCGCGAACGACGAATAGCGGGTGCGCGCGGGGAACAGTTCGGTCATCCACGCGCCCACCGGGCCATAGGCGAGCCCGGTCGAAACACCCAACAGGCACAGCAGCGCCAGCATCGCCAGCAGGGTGCCCGCCTCGGGCCGTGCGGGCGGGGTGGTGTAGCCGGCCTTGGCCAGAGCGGCGGTGATCGCGGGCTTGTCGTCGGGCGCAACCCGCACGCCGCCCACGGTCAGCACCGGTGCGCTGCCTGCCGCCGCTTTGTGTTTGGCGTAAGGCGCGCCGGCCTTGGTCAGCGTATCGAGCAGGCGCCCGCACGCGGTGGGCTGGGGCTTCTGCGTGAACGGATTGAAGCGGCAATCGCTGCCCGTCACCACCACCGGCGCCGCGCGCACCGCGTCGGCGAGGCCAGGATTGGCCATTTTGCCCAGCGTGGTGAACAGCGGGAACAGGATCACCAGGAACAGGATGTAGCCTGCCACCGCAGTGCGCTTGCGCCCGATGATATCCGACAGCCAGCCCCCGGCCCACGATGCCACGCCGCCGAACGCCAGCGATGCGATCAGGATCACCCGCATCGAGAACGGCTCCATATGCACGGCGGTCGTCAGGAAGTTCATGGCCTGGATCAGGCCGACATAGCCCGCCACCGACTGGCCGACCGCAATGCCGATCATCGCCGCAACCACCCGACCGACACGCGCGCGCGTGGCGAAAGCTTCGCGCAACGGGTGCCGCGCGGTGGCGCCGGCCTGGGCCATCGCCGCGAACACCGGGCTTTCCGACAGCATCAGCCGCATCCAGATCGAGATCGCCAGCAGCCCCAGGCTGAGGATGAACGGAATGCGCCAGCCCCAGGCAACCCACGCTTCCTCGCCGGTCAATCCGCTGGTGACAAGCACCGCGAGCATGCTCAACATGAAGCCGAACCCCGGCCCGGTTTGCAGGAAGCCGGTGGTGAAGCCGCGCCGATGCGTGGGGGCGTGTTCGGCCACATAGACCGCCGCACCGCTGTACTGGCCGCCCACCGCCAGCCCCTGAATGGTGCGCAGCAGCACCAGCAGGATCGGCGCGGCAATGCCGATCTGCGCATACGTGCCGATCAAGCCGATTGCGGTGGTGGCCAGCCCCATCATGGTGATCGTGACGAGGAAGCTGACCTTGCGCCCGATCCGATCACCCAATGCGCCGAAGATCGCACCGCCGACCGGCCGCGCGGCAAAGCCGATGCCGAAGGTGGCCAGCGCCAGCAACAGCCCGGCGGTGGGGCTGCTGCCGGGGAAAAACAGCTTGGCGAACAGCGGCGCCAGCGTGGCGTAGATGTAGAAATCGTACCATTCGAACACCGTGCCCAGCGTCGAAACCGTGACAATCAGCTTGAGATCGTGGTGCGTCGGTTCTGCTGCTGGTTTCGCCGAATGCGATGCGGCCGTGGCGTCCAAGTTGGTTCCCTCCCGGTTTTCTCTCACCAGGCGCACGACAGCGCTATGGCGGAGGAGCCTTATGCTTTCGCTTGTGGCACGGCGCGATGCTCTTGGAAACCGGGCAGGCGGGAAGGCCGAAAGTGCCGCCTGGGATCACCTCAGCCGGTAAACCATCCGGTAACGACCCGGCCCAGTCTGGACCCGTGCAGTGAGGCGGTAACTGCGCGCCAGCTCGCGCTCGACCACGGCGCGGGTGTCGCGGTTGCCCAGCCGGTAGGCCGGATCGTTGTCGACGATCACATCGGGCCGGGTCGCCAATATGCGACGGACTTCGCTGACCGGATCGACACCGATGGCGGCGGGCGAGGCTTCGTCCAGCGTGTTGAGGTGGCCGGGGAAGGCCCACCTTGTCGGCACGCACGAATGCGTCAGCAGGTACAGCGCCGGATAGCCGTCATAGACCCAGATGCAGCCCTGTCGTGGCTGCGCGGCGGCGGCCACCTGCAAGGCTTCATCGCGCGTGCCTTTGCCGATGATCACTTGCCGCACCACCAGCACGCCGCCCACCAGCCCCAGCGCAACCAGCGCCGCGCCGACGATCCGTCCCCGGCGGGCATTGCCGAACCACGCGGCGGCGCTCAGGCACAACGGGGCGAGCAGTGGCATCGCGTAAGACGGGCTGAGAAAGCTGCCGACCGCGAGCATCCCCAGCGCCGCTGCCACAGCCCACATGTGCCAGAACGACAGGGCGCGGGTGCGGCGCCATTCGAGCGCCGCAACGATGCCGAGCGGAATTGTAAGGGCCACGATCACCGCAAACCCGCCCAGCCGATCGAGCGCCGGATCGGGCAACCGGCCGAAAATCGACTGGAAATTGGCGAACAAGAATGCCTCGGCCTGACCCATGCCGGCATAAACCGCGAACGCCACCGCCGTCGGTGCCAGTGCGCAAACGATCCAGATTGCCGCGCATCCAGCCAGCCTGCCGAGCGCGCGATCCGTGCGGAATTGCGCCCACAGCAGCATCAGGCCGAACGCGATCCCCTCGAACATCGCCGTGTATTTGAGCTGGATCGCCAGCCCGACCAGCAGCAGGGCCAGGCACCCGCGCACCAGCCTCCGGCCGTCCACCACCGCTTGCCGCGTCAGCACCGCGGCCAGCAGCACCGGCAGGTTGTAGAACACCGGCGCCTGACCGCCTTCGCCTTCCATGAAGTTCAGCCACAGCACATAAAGCAGCGCGGCAATGATCGCCCCGAAACGGCCGGCATCCTGCCGCGCGGCGCGGTAAATCACCACCGCCGTCGCCAGCACGAAGCCGGCGGCAAGCAGCTTGTAGTTCAGGAATGGATCGCCACCCGGCACGATCGCGCCGGCGTAAAGCAGGAACAACCCGATCGGCTTGCGGTCCCAGATGTCGACATAGGGCACCGCGCCGTGCAGCATGCGGTCAGCGACCAGCAGGTAATACTGTTCGTCGAACCCCAGTACCGGATCGCCGAACGTCTGCGCGCGCGCGATGATCACGACAAGCGCCAAACCGGCCAACACCAGCCAATCGGCCTTGGCCCACGCGCCCGGCCGGCTTCTAGCGGATTGTGCTGTCATTTGAGAAACCCGCCCCGGTCTGCGCGGCTCGTTCCGCTCGCAGGTGCCTTACTGAAGCGTCACGCGGTTGTCGTCACCATCGTGGCGGCCAAAGAATTGCAGCAATTGCACCAGCAATTCACAGCGAGTCTGGACATCGGGCGCTTCGAGCAACGCCTGCTTGGCGGCGGCATCGAACGGCGCGATCTGCGAGACGCCGTTGATCAGCGACACGTCATCGAGCCGCGCCACAGAATCCCAATCGACCTGATAGCCCTGCGCAATGGCAAAACGCCGCGCCTCGCGCTCGAAACTGGCGCGTTCGACCGCGCTCAGCGCCTCGTCTGCGGGATCGGTCAGCAATTCGCCCTCTATCTGGCGGAACGGCGTCGACACATCGAGCTCGCGGATCAGCCGGAACCGCGCCACGCCTTCAAGGATCACGTTGAAGCGCCCATCCTCCAGCGCCTCGAACTCG
This sequence comes from Novosphingobium sp., assembly GCF_025351285.1. Classification (GTDB taxonomy): domain Bacteria; phylum Pseudomonadota; class Alphaproteobacteria; order Sphingomonadales; family Sphingomonadaceae; genus Novosphingobium. Next base: position 1,921 of record NZ_JANXWG010000139.1, on the reverse strand, counting down.
CCGATCTTGCCGACGCAACCGATGTTGAACAGCGGCGCATCGTCGCCCGGGCCTTGCGGTTGGATCATCGCGATCCGCCGGTCGCGCGCCAGCGCATCGGTAATCAGCGCGCGATACCGCGGTTCGAACAGGTGCAACGGCAAGTGCAGTCCGGGGAACAGCAGCGCGCCTTGCAGCGGGAAGATCGACAGCCGGGTCAATTCCGGGTCATCCGAACAGCACGGTCGACAAGCGCCGCCGCTTGGCAGCCACCCACGGGTCCTCGAGGCCCACTGCTTCGAAAATCTGCAACAACCGCGCGCGCGCCGCGCCTTCGTTCCAGGCGCGATCCGCTGCCACCATTGCCAGCAATGTGTCCGCCGCCGCATCGCGATCGCCGCTCGCGTAAAGCGCGTTGGCGAAGGCCAGTTGCGTGTCCATGTCAGCGGGTGCGGCCTCGGCTGCAGCACGCAAGCCCGCAAGCTCGCTCGCTTCGGGCGCATCGAGCGCCAGCGCCAGCGCCGACCGCGCCTGTGCCAGCGCCAGATCGGCGGCCAGCTTGGGATCGAGCGCATCGAGCACGGCTTGCGCTTCGTCGCGATGCCCGGCCAGCACCAGCGCGCGGATCAAGCCGGCTTGCGCGGCGAGATTTTCGGGCGCGATCTCGATGATCTGCGCGAAGATGTCAGCCGCACGCTCACCATCGCCGGCTTCGAGCACTTCTTCGCCCATCGCGATCAGCGGCGCGATGTCCTGCACGGGATCGCCGCCCGGCTGGACCGGCAGCTTGGCCAGGATCTGGTCGAGCATAGTCTTCAATTGCGATTCGCTACGGGCCTGAGTCAGGTCTGCCACCGGCTGGCCCTGGAACATCGCATAGACCGTGGGGATCGAGCGCACCTGGAACTGGGCGGCGATGAACTGGTCTTCATCGACATTGATCTTGGCCAGCACCACGCCCTTGTCGGCATATTCGGCAGCGACTTTTTCGAGCATCGGCGTCAACGCCTTGCACGGTCCGCACCATTCGGCCCAGAAATCCAGGATCACCAGCGACGTCATCGACGGTTCGACCACGTCCTTGCGGAAACGATCGACCGCTTTCTGTTCGTCGATACTCAGGCCAAGACTTGCCAATGGGTCCTCCGGTTGACACGCACGTATGCACACCCGCCGGTGCGACGGGCCGTTGAACACCATGTGGGAAGGCGCACCCGATCGGCAAGGGGGTTTTGCGTGCAGCGCAAGCCAGCCGATGCCATCGCACCGAAAGCCCGCACCGAGTTGCGATCGATCGCTTTTCCCGCTTGCGAGGTCCAAACCCCCATGCTAACGGCGCGCCTCCAAGCGACACCGAGGTCTTTTCGCCCCGGTTTCGAAACGCTCGAGCGGGCGTAGCTCAGTGGTAGAGCACAACCTTGCCAAGGTTGGGGTCGAGGGTTCGAATCCCTTCGCCCGCTCCATATCTTTGGATTCTTCCAAATATTTGAAAAATAAGGCAAAAAAACAGCGATATTTGCCTGTGTGGGTTTTGTGCAGAATAATTTGGGGAATCGCGGTCGCGCGGATACCCGCATCATTCCGGCTATTCCGTCAGAACAACTCACCCTGCCGACTGGCGTCAACTCGCGCTTGCCAATCGAGATTGGCCGCTTCCTCGTCCAGCCACGCCCTGACCTGCGCGAAGACATCGCCGCCATGGGCGGTGATGGTGCCCGGTGGCATGAAATGCGACAGGTAGCCGGTGCCCGTGATGGGCAGCGGCGCCCGCTCGGGCGCGATGCTCTCGATGGCCAGATGCTCCATGAAACCGCAATAACGCGGCGTGAAGGTCACTTGGACCTCCACGCCCTGCCATGTCAGGTGGAAGATTTGGGATTGCTGCTCCATGTCAGCACCCCGCGAAGATGTGGACCGCGTCCCATGCGGTGCTGACGGTGAA
>NZ_JANXWG010000093.1 GCF_025351285.1 Novosphingobium sp. | reverse complement strand
GCAGTCTCGAGTTTCGCGGCCTGCTCGAAATAGGCCTTCGTCAGCGGGCTCAACTCGGGCGTGAAACGGTGCTGGCCGATCCGCAGCAAAGCGGCGGCAAGCTGGTTGATCGCGTTCACAGGGCGCGGTGCCGAACTGTGGCCGCCGGGGTTGGTAACGGTCAGCTCGAAATCGGCGTATGTCTTTTCGGCGCCCTGCCAGCTCATCTGGCGCGGCAGGCCGGTGGTCTCGTCCAGCGTGCCGCCGCCGCCATCGATATTGAGCACCAGGTCGGCGTTCTTGAGCTTTTCGGCGATCACCGCGCTGGTGTGCATAGTGGTTTCCTCGTCGCCCGAGAATTCGATCACGATGCTGCGGCGTGGCTTGTAGCCTTCACGCTTCAGTTCGATCAGCGAGGCGATCGCCAGCGCGCCGTCGAACTTCATATCGGTGGCGCCGCGGCCGTAAAGATACCCGTTTTCAACCACGGGCACGAACGGATCGCGCTGCCAGTCCTCGCGCTTCGCTTCGACCACGTCCATGTGGCCCGACAGCACCAGCGGCTTGAGCGCTGGATCGCTGCCTTTCCAGGTGCCGATCAGGTACGCGGTGTCGCGCATCGGGGTGATCGAGATTTCGGCCGGATCGAACCCGCCCTTCACCAGCGCATCGCGGAACAGCGTGGCGACATCGGCGGTCTTGTTGCCCTCGCCCATCACCGAGCGGATGGCGATGGCCTTTTGCGCGAGATCGAGCGCCTGCGCCTCGGCGTCGGGGTGCGGCACGATTTTCGCTGCGGCGGGGACGGCGGACAGGATGAACGCTGCGGACAGCAGCAGGCGCGAGATCATGGGTGGGGCGACTCCGTTGTGAGCTGCCACGCTAGCCGTTATTCGCGCGCGCTGCCATCCGGAGCAAGAAGTCCCCCCTCCCGCTTGCGGGGAGCCGAAGGCGTTCCGAAGGAACAGCGGTTGGGGGTGGGCACTTTCTCTGTTTACCCCTTCACCTTGCTCGCATCGAACGCGCCGAGCCCAGGCTTGAACGTCTTCTCATCCAAAAACTGCCGCGTCGCTTCCTTGCGCACCGCCACGCCGCCGTAACTGTGCAGCGCTTCCTGCGCGCGGATCAGGTAATCCTCGGCGTTGTCGTAAGTCATCTCGGTCATGCGGCGGACGGCCCACTTGGTTGCGCGCAGCGTATTGGGGTCCTTCTTGAGCAGCACTTGCGCAATCTCGGTCACCCGCGCCTTCAACTGGTCGGCAGGCACCGCCTCGGTGACGAGGCCCTGTTCGGCGGCCTGCTTGCCCGTCAGGTTTTCACCCATCATCGCATGATACACCGCCTTGCGCAGCGGCATCAGGTCGGCGACCACCTTCGAGGCGCCGCCGCCCGGCAGGATGCCCCAGTTGATTTCGGAAAGCCCGAACTGCGCGTTTTCCGCCGCAATCGCGATGTCGCAGCCGAACAACGGGCCGTAACCGCCGCCGAAGCACCAGCCGTTGACCATGGCGATCGTGGGCTTTTCGCACCAGCGCAGACGTTCCCACCAGGTGTAAGCTTCGCGCTGCGAACGACGGATCGCGTGGAGCCCTTCGGCCTCGGTCTCGCGGAAGTACTCCTTGAGGTCCATGCCGGCGGACCAGGCCTCGCCCTCGCCGGTCAGCACGATCACGCCGACGTCCTCGCGGAACTCCAGGTCGGCGAACACGCGGCCCATCTGGCGGTTGAGCTTGGGGCTCATGCAGTTGCGCTTTTCGGGGCGGTTGAATTTCACCCAGGCGATGCGGTCCACGATCTCGACGGCAACGGTTTCTTCTTCGGTACGTTCGGTCATTTTCATGAGCCTTTCGGTTTGACGGATACGGTCAGTCGACCGCGTAGAAATCCACGATGACATGATCGGGGGCGCGAATGCCGCGCGCGACGAACACCTGCCGCCGCAACCACTCGTGCGGGCCGGGGGCAACTTCGAAGCGGGGTGTGGTGCGGAAGTAATATGCCGAAGCGTCGACCGGTTCGCCCGCTGCGAGCCGTTCGGTTACCGCCGCATCGGCGACCCGCACGCCGGGGTTACTGATTTCGATCACGGCGCCGTCGGCGGCCTTCAACGCATAGCGCGTGTCGATCTTCGTCAGCCCGCCGGGCATGATCGTCTGCCAATCGCCCCCGCCGGGCATGACGGTTCCCGACAGGCGCGGGCCATAGACCCGCCCGCCGGTAATCGCGATGAAGCGGCGCCGGCCGCCATCG
>NZ_JANXWG010000091.1 GCF_025351285.1 Novosphingobium sp. | reverse complement strand
GGCAGCGGGGTCTATGGCACCAATTCCGGGCGCAACGCCCAGGCCTATATCACCGCGGATTTTTGAGTGTTGGCGTTCGGCACCGGCCCGCTCCCCCGGCCCAACCGCCCATTTAAGGTACCCTGTGGGTGGTTGGGCCGGGGGAGCGGGACGGAACAGGCTATAAAATTCGCTCTTCCGCGAATTTTATCCCAGCCAATTAAAGCCCGTAGGGCGCCCACTTCTTGATCGTCTTTGCATCTGCATCAGAGATCACGCTGGTGCCGCGGTGCTGGCGGATGTACTTGGCATTGTGGCTCATCAATCGGTGGCGCTTGCCGACCGCGCCGTGCTTTACTTTGCCGGTCGCGGTGAACTTGACCCGCTTCTTGATACCGCTCTTGGTCTTGAGCTTGGGCATTTTCATCTCCTTTGGTCAGACGCGCTGAACCAGCCGTGGCAGCCCTGATGGCCAGGCCGGTTGTTCAATCACGTGTCGTGAAGCGCGCGCCCCTAAAGCGGATCGGCGCGGAAAGCAAGGGTGAAGCGCTGAAGCGGTGCCGGCCTGAAATTCGCTCTTTCGTGAATTTCAGCAAACAAAATCTCCTAACCCTCCACCCGGAACTCCAGCCGTAGCCCCGGGTTGCCGAGAGTCCACTCGCTGGCGCCACCCAGCGAAACCGTCGCTGCGTTGATGATTCGCGCGCCCAGGCCCTTGCTGTCGCGCGCGGCGGCCAGCGCGGCCTCATCTGCCCGCCCATCGTCGGTGCAAGTGATGCAGTACGTGTCATCGTCGAGCCATTCGCCGCTTACCGTCACTGCGCCGGTGGCATCGGGCGCAAAGGCATACTTGCCGGTGTTGGTGACGAATTCGTTGACGATCAGGCCCACTCGCCCAAGCTGTTCGCTGGCAAGTTCGATCGGCTGCGCGGTCACGTCCAGCCGCACGCCTTCGGGCAGCAGTGTCAGCAGCGGCGGCGCCAGCCGGGCTAGGTAATCGGCGAGGTCGGCACGCTCGCTGTCATTGCCGATCACCAGTTGTTCGTGCAGCGCGGCTTGTGCAGTCAGCCGGCTCTGTACTTCGCCCAACGCGCTACGCACGTCGGGATGGTCGGTCCGGCCGGCCTGCATCCGCACCACTGCGGCGATCGAGGCAAGCGAGTTCTTGACGCGGTGATCGACTTCACGCCGCAGCACATCGACCCGCGCGAGCGCGCTGCGCAGTTCGATCAGCCGCATCACCTGCACCGCCATCACCTCGATCGTGCGGCGCTGGAGCGCAGTGAGCGTGCGCGGCTGCATATCGAGTACGCACAACATCCCCAGCCGGTGCCCATCGTGCGCGATCAGCGGCGCGCCGGCATAGAACCGCACGGCCTGTTCGCCATGACACAGCTCGTTGTCACACGACAGCGGATCGAGCAGCGTATCGTGAATCTCAACGAAACCGCCGACTTGCACCGCCTGAACGCAGATGCTCTGGCTCAGCGGGGTTTCGCTGCGGCCCAGCCCCGTCTCGGCCTTGAACCACTGGCGCGTGGTGTCGAGCAGACTGACCAGCGCCACCGGCGTTTCGCAGACACTCGCCACGAATTTCACGATATCGTCGAATTCGCCTTCCTTGGGCGTATCAAGAATGGCGTAACGGCGCAGCGCAGACTGGCGGCGTCGGGAAACTTTGGCAGACATTTGCGGCATTTGCGCGTGCTATATCGCAAGTTATCCGATTTACAACACGGCTGCGGCGAAGCGGGCGATCCTTCCGGTGCTCAAGCATCATCAGGCGCTGCGAGTTGCCTCGAACACCGGGTGGCCGGTTTCGGCCAGCCACGTGGCGAAGTGCCCTCCGTGAACCCGCTCGGCACCCGGCGGAAACGCGCGGTTCCACAAGTAGGCTGCGGCTTCGATCACGGCGCCGTCGTCGGTCCGCACCGTGATGCTCTCCCGGCGATAGAGCGAGCCTGCGCGATCGGCCGGTTCGAAATCCTCGTAGGCATCCATCCGTGCGAGCAGTTCGGTATCGAACCCCGCTCCTGCCCGATAGAGCGCACCTTTCACCTCGCCGACGCCGGCAACCAGCGCAGGAAACCAGCCCGCCGGATCGGGGATGGCGTAAAGCACACCCCCGGTTCGCGCCGGCCCCAGCGGTTCGAGCGCAGCGTGGATCGCCGCGGCCACCAGGTTGGGATTGCCCGCCACCAGCGTGCCGTAGAAGAACAAGTGGCGTGGAATGATTTCAACACACATTGCCGGCCTCTGTCTGGTCTATGCCCTGTGAATTGCCGGACCTTCTTGTGAAGTTCGGCTTTATTTGCAATCCAGGGCATTAGATTCTGTAAACGCTGCCGGGACGCGATCTCATGAAATGCGTATCGATTTGCCTCGGTGTCTTGTTCGCAGTCGCAGCCTCACCTTCGCTTCACGCCCAATCGAGCGGCGGCCTGATTCGGATGCCCGGCGATGAGTGTCGAAACATGCCGTACCCTCTCGATGTTTCGGTGGTCTTGTCCACCGAGCAGGAAAAGGCGCTCCGCTGCTGGTTCGACTCTGGCAGCAACGACGCTGGCATCCGCCTCGTCCAGTCATACATGGCCGAAAAGCCGATCGACTATCCGAAAGTGGTTGCGGCCTTGGGCGTGCTGGTACGCGAATCGGTTCCGGCATCGGGCTCGCTGGCAAGCAAGTCGCTCTCGGTGCGGCCGGTCAGCAGCACCAGGATCGGGTTCGGAGACAGCATCTCGCCGGCGGTCGAGCGGCAGCGCAGTCCACTGGCCGAGCGTATCCTTGCGCAGCTTTATATGGCGGGCCGGGGGGTCGGCAAAGATCCGGCGGCCGCGCTCAAATGGATCAAGCGCGCCGAGAAGGGTGACGATCAGGTCGCGCGGGAATTGCATCAGGAATGGCTCGCCAAGGGATTGGTCGCAAAATAGCCCCTGCCGGCGCAAGGCGCCCTTCGCTCGCGGCGGGGTCAGTGCGCGCCCGCCAGCGCGAGCACCGCATCCTCAAGCCGCGCCGGATCGCCCAACGCCAACACGTGGCCAGTGGACCCCGCGTGGAGCGGATCGCCGTTCCAGTCGGCCATCGTGCCCCCGGCGCCTTCGACCACCGGCACCAACGCCGCCCAGTCGTGCAGCTTCAGGTTGGCCTCGCACACCACGTCGAGGTGCCCCGACGCCAGCATCGCGTAATTGTAGCAATCGCCGCCCATAACCATGCGCTTGTGGTCGGTCTTCGCCGCCAGCGCCATGAAGTGTGCGCCATCGTGGTCGTTGAAATAGTGCGGTCCGGTGGTGGCGATCGCGGCATCGGCCAGATCGCGGCAAGCACGGGTGCGTGCCTCCACACCGTTGAGCGTGGTCGGCCGACCGGCTGCGCCGATCCAGCGTTCGCCCAGGATCGGCTGGTCGATCACGCCCATCACCGGCCAGCCATCGACCACCAGCGCAATCAGCGTGCCGAACAGCGGGCGCCCGGCCAGGAAAGCGGTGGTGCCGTCGATCGGATCGAGCACCCAGCTTCGGCCGGATCGGCCTTCGGTTGCGCCGAACTCCTCACCGATCACGCCGTCCTGCGGCACTTCGGCGGTGAGGATGCGGCGCATCGCTTCTTCGGCCGCGCGGTCGGCCACCGTTACGGGGCTGGCATCGGCCTTGCGCTCGCTGGCAAGTCGCGTACGGAAAAGCGGGCGGATCGCTGCACGCGCGGCTTCGGCCAGCCGGCAGGCGAGCGCGATATCGTCGGACATGGTCATAGCATTACGCTTCGCTGTCACCGTCGGCGCGGTCAAGCCCCACCAAGCGACAACGAATTCGGCCAGCGAGTGACACAGGCCACAGATTTGCGGTGATTGAAAACACTTACGGGCCGGATTACAACCGCTATCCGAGCGGCACAACAACCGAACGGGGACGCAACGTGAACCGCATCCAGCCAGCGATCGATCGCTTGATTGCGCCGGCCAGCGGCTTGACCCGCGCCACCACTCGGGATGGCCAGCCGATTTCATACAACCGCGCCCCCGCAGCCGACCTGGCGCCCTGGATCTCGCGCTTCTATTTTTCGCGTATTGCGGTCCCGGCCGATCATAAGCTCGATTGCGGGTTGTTCAACGATACCACGTATGTCCGGATCCAGCACGGCGGCACCTGGCGCGCCGAAACCGCGCGCGGCGCGATCGAGAGCGATTCGGGCGTGCTGGTATTCGGGCCGCATTCCAAGCGCATGAAAGTGCAAGTCACCGGCTCGGTGCTCTCGTTCGGGTTCGGTTTGTGCCCCGGCGCGTGCCATGTCCTGGCCAATGTGCTGATGAGCGACATCGTCGACCGTGCGGTACCGTGCGAAGACCTGGGCGGGCGCAGTGAGCCCTGGAACGCCGTGGCTGCCCGCGCGGCCGACGCCGGCTCCAATCCCGAAGACGCATTTCGCGACCTGGAAGATCTGTTGCGCAAACATGTCGCCCGGCTTGGTGCGCGCCTGCCCGAACCCGTCAGCCAGCAATTCGAACGGGCTGCCTTCGTCGACCCGACGATTGCGGTTTCCGACTTTGCGCGCGACCACGGCATCGAACAGCGCCGGCTCGAACGCATGGTCAAGCGCGATTTCGGGTTCACGCCCAAAGCGGTCTTGCGCCGCGCCCGCGCCCTCGATTTCGCCAGCCTGCTGCGCGGCGTGGCCGATGAGGCCGAAGCCGACTCGCTGGCACTGCGGTATTACGATCAAAGCCACCTGATCCGCGAGTTCACTGCGCTGTTCGGCATGTCGCCGCGCCAGTTTGCGCATCTGCCCCAACCCCTGATGACCAGCGCGCTCGAAAACCGCCAGGCGCGCAGGTTGGAAATGCTCGACCGCATTGCGCCGGGTGCGATCCGGCCGTGGGAGTGAGCCTTCCACTGACTGATCACAGCCCAGGATTACCACTGAAGGACACGTTCAGGAAAATGGCGTCGTCGAGCAGCATGTTCGCCAACGACACACCCTGACGCGGCAGGGCGGCCTAAACCAGCAGGCACCCGACTGCGGCAAACGACAGCGGCGTGGAACTCAGCAGGGCGCGCAATTTCGGCCGCGCCTGCACTTCGAACGCCAGCATGCCGATCTCGCACAGCGGCAACAGCAACATGGCCGGCCGGCGCGTTTCGCCTCGGCCGGCAGCGGAAACCCTTGTCGGGCCAGCCATCCGGCAAGGACAGGGGCAAAAGCCGCGCTGGTGCTGCCGTCGATGATGCAGGACTTCAACATGAGCCGCTCCGGAGTTCAAAGCGATTCGACCGAGAGTGATTATGAACGTTCCGATTCAATCTCCATATCGGCGAGAATGGCACCCTTCGCGCGATGCCCGCTTGCCGTGGATTCGGCCTGGTTCGTGTCGGTCGCTTGCTTTATCGACCTTGCAAGCGATGCGTGGGTATTTGCGGAGCGGTGGTCGATCAACCGGCCCCGCACAACTCGGCGCAAGACCGCCGATCAGTCGAACAGGCTGGAAACCGAGCTTTCATCGGCGATGCGGCGGACGGCTTCGCCCACCAGCGGCGCGATCGTGAGCGTGCGGATGGTCTTCGAGGCGACTGTTGCCTCGGTCGGCAGGATGGTGTCGGAAATGACCAATTCCTTGAGCGCAGAGGCGTTGACCCGCGCCACAGCGCCGCCCGACAGCACGCCGTGGGTGATGTACGCAGAAACCCCCGCCGCGCCCGCGTCCATCAGCGCCTGCGCGGCGTTGCACAGCGTACCGCCCGAATCGATGATATCGTCGATCAGGATGCACATCCGGCCCTTAACGTCGCCGATGATGTTCATCACTTCGCTCTGACCCGGCTTGTCGCGGCGCTTGTCGACGATGGCGAGCGGCGCGTTGTCGAGCCGCTTGGCCAGCGCCCGGGCGCGGACCACGCCGCCGACGTCGGGCGAGACGACCATGATCGGCTGGCTGTCGTAGCGCGACTGGATATCGGCCGCCATGACCGGCGCACCGAACAGGTTGTCGGTCGGGATGTCGAAGAAGCCCTGGATCTGCCCGGCGTGAAGATCGACCGACAGCACCCGATCCGCCCCCGCAACGGTGATCATGTTGGCGACGAGCTTGGCCGAAATCGGCGTGCGCGGGCCGGGTTTGCGGTCCTGCCGGGCATAACCGAAGTAGGGCACTACCGCGGTGATCCGCTTGGCCGAAGCGCGGCGCAGCGCATCGATGCAGATCAGCAGTTCCATCAGATTGTCGTTGGCCGGGTAGCTGGTCGACTGGATCACGAACACATCTTCGCCGCGGACGTTCTCGTGGATTTCCACAAAGACCTCCTCGTCGGCGAAGCGGCGCACCGAGGCGTCGGTCAGCTTGATTTCGAGATAGGCGGCAATCGCTTGCGCCAGCGGCAGGTTGCCGTTGCCCGACATGATCTTCATCGTGCGAATCCCCAGTCACCAACGAACAACGCGACAACCGGTGGCCGGTCGACCCTGCGCCCTTAGCCGATGGCAACATCATTGCAACAATGTGGGCGAAGGTTGTTGGCGGGCTTGCTCATAAAGCCTTGCCTCTCCTAGAACATGATCATGGCCGAAAAACTCACGATCACGCTTGCCCAGCTCAACCAGACGGTGGGAGACCTGCCCGCCAACGCCGCCGCGATGCTCAGCGTTCGCGACAAGGCCCGGCATGCCGACCTGATCATCTATCCCGAATTGCAGTTGATCGGTTATCCACCCGAAGACCTGGTGCTGAAGCCCGCGTTGGTCGAACGCGCTGCGGCAGAGCTCGACAAGCTGGCAACCGCCACCGCCGATGGCGGACCGGCGATGCTGGTGGGCAGCGTGTTCGTGCGCGATGGCGCGTTGCACAACGGCGTGGCGCTGCTCGATGGGGGCAAGATCGCGGCGGTGCGCTTCAAGTACGAATTGCCGAATTACGGCACTTTCGATGAAAAGCGCTATTTCACCCCCGGGCCGCTGCCCGAACCGGTGCCGTTTCGCGGCGCCATGCTGGGCCTGCCGATCTGCGAAGACATCTGGCACCCCGACGTTTGCCGCCACCTGGCGCAATTGGGCGCGGAAATCTTCCTGTGCGTCAACGGCAGCCCTTACGAGATCGACAAGGACACGATGCGGATCGACGGCGTGGCCAAGCGCCGCGCGATCGATACCGGCATTCCGCTGGCTTACGTCAACCGCGTCGGCGGACAGGACGAGGTGGTGTTCGACGGCGCCAGCTTCGTGGTCGGCCCCGAAGGCGCGGTGTGGGTGCAGATGCCCGACTGGACCGAAGCGGTGGTCGATACGGTGTGGAACAAGGTACCGCACGGTAGCAGCCACCGCTGGCGTTGCGAACCGGGCGATAACGCAGTGCTGTCCGAACACCCCGAGGACATTTATTGTGCGATGGTGATGGCCCTGCGCGATTACGTCGACGGCAACCGCTTTCCCGGCGTGGTGCTGGGGCTGTCGGGCGGGATCGATTCGGCGCTGTGCGCAGCGATCGCGGTCGATGCCTTGGGCGCGGATCGGGTGTGGTGCGTGATGATGCCCAGCCGCTACACCAGCACCGAAAGCCTGGAGGACGCCGGGGGCTGCGCCAACATGCTCGGCTGTCGGCTCGATACGGTGCCGATCGAACCGGCGATCGACGGCTTCGGCGCGATGCTGGCGACCGTGTTTGAAGGCCGTTCGCCCGATCTGACCGAGGAGAATATCCAGTCGCGCATCCGTGGCGTGACGCTGATGGCGCTGTCGAACAAGTTCGGCCCGATGCTGGTGACCACCGGCAACAAGAGCGAGATGAGCGTGGGCTACGCCACCATCTACGGCGACATGAACGGTGGCTACAACCCGCTGAAAGACGCCTACAAGCTGACCGTATTCGCACTCAGCCGGTGGCGCAACGAAGCGCGCCCGAAGATCGGCCTGGGTCCCGATTCTGGTAATGGGGGGGGGCCGGTGATGCCCGAACGGATCATCACCAAGCCACCCAGCGCCGAACTGCGCCCCGACCAGAAGGATTCGGATTCGCTGCCGCCCTACGAGGTGCTCGACCCGATACTGCTCGGGCTGGTGGAGCACGAAAAGAGCGTAGACCAACTGGCGGCAGAAGGCTTCGACAGGGAGGTGGTCAAGCGGATCGAGCGGCTGCTTTATGTGGCGGAATACAAGCGCCGGCAGGCCCCCCCCGGAGTGAAGCTGGGCAACCGCAACTTCGGGCGCGATCGGCGCTATCCGATCACCAACGCGTTTCGCAGCGGGTGACCGGCTTATTGCGAACGATTCGCATTGACGGCGACTAACCCATGACCTACTTTTTGCGAGTCGTTCGCAAGAAGGAGCTTTCCGTGTCCCCGACCCACTCCGATCCCCGGTCAGCCATGGCCGCAAGTGCCAACCGCGCCGCGCAGATTCTTGCGCTGGCAAGCCCGCCCGATCTGCGCGGACTGTCGCTGGCTGTGCTCCACCTGGTCATGGCGCGGCGACTGATCGTGCTGTGCGATCGCGCCGGGCGCGACCCGGTCTGCGAATTGGCGCTGCGCCTGCGCAGTTGCGCGGCGGCGACCGCGCTGGTGGAGCTGTCGGCCAGCATCGACCGCGCGTGGCCCGATGCGTTCGTAACGGGACGGCCCTGTTGCATGACAATGACGCCGGACGAAGCGACCCTGGCCGTGATGGCGCGCACCGGACTGGTGGGTGACCGCGTCGGGTTCAGCCGGACGATCGCCGGGTTCGTCCGCGCTGACCGGCATCCACCGCTTTACGATGCAACCATAGGCGCACTGGCCGCGGTCAGCGCCGCGTTGCAGACTGCCGCCTGATCCGGTCACTGGTCCGGGCTGGTCCGGGCCGGCAAGTCCGCTATAGGCCGCACATGACCACCACCCGTTTCGCGCCCAGCCCCACCGGCAACCTCCACGTCGGCAATATCCGCACCGCCTTGCACAACTGGCTGCTGGCCAAACAAGCCGGCGGCAAGTTCCTGCTGCGGATCGACGATACCGATGCCGCGCGCAGCCGCGAGGAATACGTCGATGCCATCCGCGCCGATCTGGCGTGGCTGGGACTGCGTCCCGATGGCGAAGAACGGCAATCGGCGCGCTTTGCGATCTACGAGGCGGCGTTCGACAAGCTGGTTGCGGCGGGGCGGATCTATCGCTGCTACGAAACCGCGCTGGAGCTCGATCTCAAGCGCAAGGTACAATTGGGGCGTGGCCTGCCGCCGATTTACGATCGTGGCGCACTGGCGCTGACCGAGGCCGATCACGCCGCGCGCGCGGCAGCCGGCGATCAGCCGCACTGGCGTTTCCTGCTAGATCACGAGACGCCTATCGAATGGATGGATGGCATCAGGGGCCCGCAGAACTTCGACGCGCGTCAGCTTTCGGACCCGGTGATCCGCCGCGCCGATGGTTCGTGGCTCTACATGCTGCCCTCGGCGATCGACGACGTGGAGATGGGCGTGACGCAAGTGCTGCGCGGCGAGGACCACGTCTCGAACACCGCCACGCAAGTACAGATGTTCACCGCGCTCGGCGCTGAACCGCCGAAATTTGCACACGAAGCCCTGCTGGTGGGCGCCGAAGGCAAACTGTCGAAGCGGCTCGGTTCGCTGGGTGTTTCAGAACTGCGCGAAGCCGGGATCGAGCCCGAGGCGCTGGTGGCGCTGCTGGCACGGCTGGGCACGTCCGATCCGGTCGATCCAACGCTCGATGCCGAAGCGCTCGCTGCCAGCTTCGACCTCTCGCGCTTTGGCCGCGCGCCAGCGCGTTTCGACGAGATCGAACTGCACCGTGTCAACGCCGCTGTCGTTCACCACCTGCCCTTCGCCCGCGTTTCGCACTTGCTGCCCGAAGGCATGAGCGAGGCCGCATGGGCCACGATCCGCCCCAACCTCGCGCATATCGGCGAGGCCGGCGAATGGTGGCAAGTGATCGCCGGCCCGATCGCGCCGCCCGCATTCGATGACGAAACCCACGCCTATCTTGCCACCGCCGCGGAAACGCTGGCGGCCGGCGAATGGGGCGACGATCCGTGGCGCGCGCTTACCGCCGCGCTCAAGGACGCGACCGGGCGCAAGGGCAAGCCGCTGTTCCTGCCGCTGCGCCAGGCGCTGACCGCGCACGACCACGGGCCCGACATGGCGTCGCTGCTGCCGCTGATCGGGCGCGATGCGGCGGTTGCGCGGTTGCGGAAGGCGGCTGAGGGGTAAAGTTCGCCTCCGGCTGGCAACGGCCATTGCCCTTGCTTCCCGGGACTGGCTGCGTTGGTTTATTGACCAGTGGGGTGCGGCAAACTACGATTCGGTGGTGCTCAACAAGGGCGCGCGGAGGAACGACGCCATGAAAACCGTCAAGCTTGTCGCCAGCGCGTTCCTCCTCGTCGCTCCAGCAACAACCTTCGCGCAAGATATGCCTATCAGCACCGACGGCACCGACCCTAAAACCTGGGACCCGAAGCAGGACGCGGCCGCCTCCGGCAAGAATAACCACGCAGTGATCTACGAGGACAGCGAGATCCGCGTGCTCTCCGTCACCGTGGCGCCAGGCGAAGTGGAGACACCGCATCACCACCAGTGGCCCAGCATCATCGTCTACGACCGCCCCGTGAAAAGCGAGAATCGCGACGGCAAGGGCAACGTTCTGCCGCCGAAGCTGCCCGGGGCTGACAAGGTGGCATTGCCGCGCGTGATCCGTGTGCCCCCGGAAGCGCTGCACTCGGTCAACAATCTCGATTCAAAGCCGCTGCACCTGATCCGCGTCGAGTTCAAACATGGCTTCCCGAAGCAGTAGCAAGCCTGACGCACCAAGCTCAACTCAAGCCGCCACAGTCTCCCGCCGATCCGAAGCTGCCTCGAGCAGCCGCTTTTCGATCGTCTTCAACCGCGCATCGCTTTCAACTTTGCTGCCGAGCAGGTCGGTTACGTAGAACGTATCGACCGCGCGTTCGCCATACGTCGCGATGTGCGCCGAATGGACGATCAACCGCGCCTCGAACAGCGTGCGCGCCAGCCGATTGAGCAACGCTGGGCGATCGCGCGAACCCACTTCGATCACGGTGAAACGGTTCGAGGCCTGATTGTCGAACACCACCATTGGCGAAACGTCGAAGGCGTCGGCGCGCAGGCGAGCGAGCGGACGGGCGATCAGGCCGGGCAGCAGCTTCACGCGGTTGGCCAGCGCATCGGCGATCGCGGTCTTGAGCCGTTCGATCTGGTTCGCTTCGTTAAGCGGGCGCCCCAGCGGATCCTGCACCAGGAAATTGTCGACCGCGAGGCCGTTTTTCGCGGTGTGGATGCGCGCGTCGATGATGTTGCCGCCCGCCAGGTGGATGCCGCCGGCGATGCGATAGAATAGGCCGGGGTGATCGGCCGCGAGCACGGTCAGCAGCGTGGCACCGCGCGCGGGATAGTAATGCGCCTCCACCGTCAATGGCTGGTCGATCGCGCGATCCATCGCCGCCAGGTTGAGCGCGATGATATCTTCGGGCTCGGCGATCCAGTAAGCATCGGACAGTTGCCGGCCGACGGTGCCGATCAGCAGGTCGCGCTCTTTCAGCAAAGCGCCCACCGAGGCCTTTTTCGCGGCGATGCGTTCAGGCCGGCCGTGCGCCTTGTGGCCCAGCCGCAACTGTTCCTCGGTCGCCTGGTAAAGGTCGCCGAGCAACTGGCGCTTCCAGCTGTTCCACACGCCGGGACCGACCGCGCGGATATCAACGATCGTCAGCAGCAGCAGCAGCCGCAGCCGCTCGACGCTTTGCACCGTGGCGGCGAAATCGGCGATCGTCTTGAAATCGGCCAGATCGCGCTTGAATGCGGTCGAGCTCATGATCAGGTGATGGCGCACCAGCCAGGCTACCAGCTCGGTCTCGGCATCGCTCAGACCCAGCCGCGGGCACAGCTTCATCGCCACTTCGGCGCCGAGCACGCTGTGATCGCCCTGCCGGCCCTTGGCGATATCGTGAAGCAGGATCGACACATACAGCACGCGGCGAGACACGATCTTGGAAATGACATTGCTGGCCAGCGGGTGATCCTCGGCCAGTTCGCCCTTTTCGATCCGCGCCATCAGCCCGATCGCGCGGATCGAGTGTTCGTCGACCGTGTAGTGGTGGTACATGTCGAACTGCATCTGCGCGACGACGCGTCCGAAATCGGGCACGAAGCGGCCGAACACGCCCGCTTCGTTCATCCAGCGCAGGACCAGTTCGGGATCGCGGCGGCTGGTCAGCAATTCCATGAACAGCGCATTGGCGCGCGGGTCCTTGCGCGCATCGGCATCGATCAGCGACAAATCGTGGCGAGCGCGGCGCAGCGCATCGGGGTGGATCTCGATGCGTTCCCGATCGGCGACGGTGAACAGTTCGACCAGCCGGCCTGCGTCCTGCTCGAACACTTCGGGCCGGGCGAGGTGGAGTTTCTCGTTCTCGACCACGAACGCGCCACCCACGCCGACGGTGCGGCGGCGCGGGCGGCGGAAGCTGGCGAGCAGGCCGCCCTTTTTCTTGGCAAACTGCTCATCGAGCTGCGCCAGGAACACGCCGGTCAGCGATCCCACCACTTTGGCCTGGAGGAAGAAGTACTGCATGAACCGCTCGACCGCGCTCTTGCCCGGCCGGTCGGAGAAGTTCATTCGCGTCGCGACTTCGCGCTGGAGGTCGAAGGTCAGCCGGTCTTCGGGGCGGTTGGTGACCATGTGCAAGTGGCAGCGCACCGCCCAGAAGAAGTTCTCGGCGCGGCGGAACGAGCGGTATTCGGACGCGCTGAGCAGCCCGACATCGACCAGTTCGCTCGCGCTCTTAACCTTGTGGATGTATTTGCCGATCCAGTAGAGCGTGTGCAGATCGCGCAGGCAGCCTTTGCCTTCCTTCACGTTCGGTTCGACCACATAGCGGCTGTCGCCCAGCTTGCGGTGGCGTTCGTTGCGCTCGGCCAGCTTATCGGCAACGAACTGGCGTTCGGTTCCGGTGACAACTTCGGCGAAGAACCGGCGGCTCGCTTCCTCGTAAAGCGCGCGATCGCCCCACACGTAGCGGCCTTCGAGCATCGCGGTGCGGATCGTCAGATCGCC
Source organism: Novosphingobium sp. (assembly GCF_025351285.1). Taxonomy (GTDB): domain Bacteria; phylum Pseudomonadota; class Alphaproteobacteria; order Sphingomonadales; family Sphingomonadaceae; genus Novosphingobium. The sequence continues at coordinate 21,077 of NZ_JANXWG010000091.1, read as the reverse complement.
GCGCGCCATGCGCACCATTTCATCGAGCGAGCGGCTCGATTGACCGACCTTGAGCCCGAGATCCCAAAGGAAATAGAGCATGGCCTCGATCACCTGTTCGCACCACGCGGTCTGCTTGCCGGGCGTGAGAAAGGCGATATCCACATCCGAATGCGGTGCCATTTCGCCGCGCCCGTAGCCGCCGACCGCAGCGATCGCGAGCCGTTCGCCCGAGCTGCGGTTACTGGCCGGATAGACATCGGCGATCACGTGATCGTGGATCACGCGCACCAGTTGATCGACCAGGAAAGCCTGCGCGGCGGCGCAATCGTTCCCGGCGGAGGGCTTTTCGCTCAGCCGCCGCGCAATCTCGACGCGCCCCGCCGCCAACGCTCCGCGCAACTGCTCCACCACTGGCGGCCGCGCGCCCGCGCCCTTCTCGGCAACCAGGGCGGCTACGGCATCGGCAAGCGCGCGACGGTCGATGATGGCGCGCTGGTTGGCTGGACGGGGCAAAGTCATGGGCGGGACTTAGGCGCGCCTTCCCGCAAGAGCAACGCACGGCCACCCGGAGAAATACGTGTTCAGGCTTTGGCGGCGGCCTTGGCCTCTTCCCACTCGCTCGTGTAGCGCGTGCGCAAGGCGCGTTTGTCGACCTTTTCGGTGCCGAGCCGGGGCAGCGCTTCGGTCACTTCCCAGGCCTTTACCGGAACCTTGAACGGGGCGAGGTGTTCGCGCAGGTATGCGCATAATGCATCCGGGTGAAGCACGGCGCCAGTCTTGACCAGGTAGACCGCTGCCGGGACTTCGCCGAACAGTTCGTCGGGCAAGCCGAATACGCTGGCTTCGGCCACGTCGGGGTGGCCGTAGATCGCGGCTTCGACTTCGACGCAACTGATGTTTTCGCCGCCGCGGATGATGATGTCCTTCTTGCGGTCGACGATGAACAGGTAGCCGTCCTCGTCCAGGTAGCCGAGGTCGCCCGAACGGAAATAGCCGTCGGGCATGATCGCAGCGGCGGTAGCGGCGGGATTGTCCCAATAACCCAGGAAGTTGCACACGCTGCGCAAGCTTACTTCGCCCACTTTGCCGCTCGGCAGCGGCTGGCCGGCATCGTCCAGGATCGCCATATCGACCAGTGGGCGCGATGCGGTGCCGGTGCTGCCCGGCTTGGCCAGGTAGTTTTCATTGAGGTTGCCGCAGCCCACGCCGTTGGTTTCGGTCAGGCCATAGCCCAGCAGCGGGAAAGCGCCGGGCAGTGCTTCGCGGATGCGCGCGACGTGTTCGGGCGGGCGCGGCGCGCCGCCGGCCGCAAACGCGGTGCAACTCGACATGTCGTACTTGTCGCGATCGGGATGCGTGGCGATTTCGTAACTCATCAGCGGCACGCCGACGAAGTAGGTGATCCGTTCGCGCTCGATCAATTGCATGGCGGCTTCGGCGTTCCACTTGGGCATCAGCACCAGCTTGCGCCCGATGGCGAAGCTTTGCAGCAGCACGGGCACTTCGCCGGTCACGTGGAACAGCGGCACGTTGACCAGCGTCGAAGGCTGGTCAGTCGGCGCCTGGCCCTTTGCGGTCATCACGCCGAGCATGTTCACGGTCTGCGCGATGTAACTGAAAGTGCCCTGCACCACGCCGCGGTGATCCGAATAGGCACCCTTCGATTGCCCGGTCGAGCCCGAAGTGAACAGCACGGTGGCCAGATCGTCAGTGGTCAGCGCGGGCAGCGGCGTGTCGGCGCCGCCCCCCAGCGCGGTCAGCGCGGCAAGCCCTTGAGCCGGCAGGCAATCGTGCTCGATCAGCACCACCTTGGCGCCATGCGCGTGGCCGTCGAGCCGCTTGGCCCGGCCGGCATCGGCCAGCACCAGCGTGCAACCGACCAGGTCGATACCCGCCGCCAGTTCCTCGCCCGTCCACCAGCCGTTGAGCAGCGTGGCGCAACCGCCCGCCATCAGCACGGCCATGTAGGCGACCACCCAGCTTGTCGAATTGCGCGCGGCGATGCCGATGCGATCGCCCCTGGCAACGCCATGTCCGGCTACCAACCCGCCCGCCACGATCCGTGCCGCAGCGTAAGTGTGGGCAAATGTCAGCCGCAGTTCGCCATCGACGAGGAAGGTCTTGTCGCCCTGTTCGGCACAGAAATGCGCAAAATAGTAGGGCAGCGTGGCGGGAGCGGCAGCGATCATCGGCAGATCGCGGCCGAAGCGGTGGAACGGCACGGTCGCCATCATGCCGGCGGGCGCCACCAGTGCGTCCATTACCTGGCGAAGATCGCGATCAAGCTCGGTCTGCATTCCCGTCTCCCTGAAAACCTCGCACGCTCTCTGGCGTTGCCCGGCCTGGTGTTTCTGCCTATGCCCGGCCCACAAAGCCGATGGTGCACCTTAGGGGGCGGGCCATGCTGCTGACAAGTGTGTCGATAAACAGGAATTGGAGTTCGCGTGCTGCAAAGTCTCGCCGTCGGCGCTGCCGTGATCGTGCACCAGCCACTGCGCTTCGAAGACCTCGGGCTTTCGCCGATCGCGCTCGATCTGGGAGTGATCGCGATCAAGTGGTATAGCCTGGCTTATCTGGCGGGTATCGTGCTGGGGTACTGGCACTTGTCGCGGATGAGCCGCCAGCCCGGCTCGCCGATGGCACAGCGCCATGCCGACGATCTGTTTTTCTACGCCACGCTGGGCATCATCCTGGGCGGACGCCTGGGCTATTCCATCTTCTACGCACCCGAATTGTGGGCGCACCCCGCCAACCTGTTCAAGCTGTGGCAGGGCGGGATGAGCTTCCACGGCGGGCTGATCGGCACGGTGATGGCGATCGGCTGGGTGGCATGGAGCAACAAGCTGAACTTCATCCGGCTGTGCGATTATATCTCGGTGGTCGTGCCGTTCGGACTGTTCTTCGGGCGGCTGGCCAACTTCGTGAACGGCGAATTGTGGGGCCGGATCACCGATGCCAGCGTGCCGTGGGCGATGGTGTTCCCCGGCGGCGGCGAAATGCCCCGCCACCCGAGCCAGCTATACGAAGCGCTGCTCGAAGGGTTCGTGCTTGGTACGATACTGCTGGTGCTGTTCTGGAAAACCCGCGCGCGCTGGCGGGTCGGTTTGCTGACGGGGGTTTTCACGCTGGGCTATGGCCTTGCCCGCTTCACCGTCGAATTCTTCCGCGAACCCGACGCGCAGTTGCAGGATTTCGCGCGCGCCACGCACTTGTCGATGGGCCAGTGGCTGACGCTGCCGCTGATCCTGACCGGGCTGGTGCTGCTGGTGCGCGCATTTGCGACGGCCGAAGCTGCGCCCGCGAATCGACCCGAGCCGGCGTAAGTGAACCAGCCCGGCCCCGACCTGGCTGCGCGCTTTGCCCGGCTGATCACCAACACCGGCCCGATCAGCCTGGCGCACTACATGGCCGAGGCCAACGCGCACTATTACACCACACGCGACCCGCTGGGCGTCACCGGCGATTTCATCACCGCGCCCGAAGTGAGCCAGATGTTCGGCGAGCTGATCGGGTTGTGGCTGGCCGATATGTGGATCGAGGCCGGGCGCCCCGAACCGGTGCATTACGTTGAACTGGGTCCCGGCCGCGGCACGCTGGCGCGCGATGCCTTGCGCGCGATGGAGCGCTATGGCCTCAACCCGCGCATCCATTTCGTCGAGACCAGCACCCCGCTCAAGGCGCTGCAGCTCGATAGTCATCCGCAGGCGTTGTGGCACGCCGACATGTCGACCCTGCCAGACATTGGCCCGATCCTGCTCGTCGCCAACGAATTTCTCGACGCGCTGCCGGTGCGGCAACTGGTGCGCACGCCCGATGGGTGGCGCGAACGGATGGTGGCGCTGGCACCCGGCGGTGGCGGAGTCGCCGGGACGACGCTCGTCGCGGTTGCGGGGGATCAACCGATGGACGCAGCGGTGCCCGCAATTCACCGCCATGCGCCCGAAGGCAGCCTGATCGAAACCAGCCCGGCCAGCGCGGCGGTGGTCTATGAAATCGCCGGCCGGCTTGCCTCGCAAGGCGGTGCGGCGCTGGTCATCGATTATGGCCACACCGCCTCGCAGCTCGGCAGCACGCTCCAGGCCGTACGCGCGCACCGCAAGGTCGATGTGTTCACCACTCCGGGCGACACCGACCTGACCGCGCACGTCGACTTTTCGGTCCTGGCCAGCATCGTCCAGTCACGCGGGGTGCGCTGGCTCGGCACGATCGAGCAAGGTCGCTGGCTGCGCGCACTGGGGATCGAGGCGCGCACCGAGGCGCTGGCACACCACGCCCCCGCCAAGGCCGGCGCAGTCCGCGACGCGTGCGAACGCCTGATCGGCGAAGGGCAGATGGGGGCGCTGTTCAAGGTCATGGGGCTGGCCGGCGCGGACTGGCCCGCTGGCGCCGGATTTTGAAAGCAGCAACTGCATCCATGGGCACACCGACTGGCACAACCACAGTCGCAAGCGGCGGTGTGCATTTGATAAGCCCTAACACGTCCCAAAGGGCGTGTGCATCGCTTCCCCAAAGCCCCAATTTGCCTGTTGGCAAAGCGACAGGTTTGCGTCTATCAGGCCCGCCAAAGTGGGGTGCTGAAGCGCTGGTCGACGGCGTCTCCGGCACACCCGCTTGGCAGGGGGCTATTCTGCCAGGACGGCGCCCAACGGCGCGCCAAAGGGATTTTTAGCGCGGTTTATTGCGATCCGGGGCGCAAACATGCGTGCAGGATCGTAGCAGGCAGGGACTTTCAATGGCTGAAGAAGCAATCATGCAGACTCCGACCGGCATGCAGACTCCCACTGGAGCCGAAGATGGCGTGCGGCGTCGCGATTTCATCAATATCGCGGCGGTCAGCTTCGCCGGCGTCGGCGGGCTTGCTGTCGTATGGCCGCTGATCCGCCAGATGGCACCTTCGGCCGACGTGCTCGCCGAAGCTTCGGTTGAACTCGATATTTCGAAGATTGCACCAGGTCAGGCGATCATCGCGGTGTTCCGCAAGCAGCCGCTGTTCGTGCGAAATCTAACTCCCAAGGAAATTGCCGAAGCCGACAAGGTGCCGGTATCGTCGTTGCGCGATCCGGAAACGCTGGAACAACGGACCAAGCCGGGCAAGGCCAACTGGCTGATCACGATGGGCGTCTGCACGCACCTCGGCTGCGTGCCGCTGGGCACCGGCGATGGCGAGCCGAAGGGCGAATTCGGCGGGTATTTCTGCCCATGCCACGGTTCGCAATACGATACCGCGGCACGCATCCGCAAAGGCCCGGCACCCAAAAACCTGGCTGTGCCGCCTTATTCATTCACTTCCGATACTATCGTCAAAGTCGGCTGAGGACGCCAAGACCATGAGCTTTCCCTGGGCGCAAGAATACAAGCCAAGCCATCCGTTCATGCAGTATCTCGACGAGAAACTGCCGCTGCCGCGGTTTGTCTATAACGCGGTCGGCGCCGGATATCCGGTGCCGCGCAACCTCAACTACTTCTGGAATTTCGGCGTGCTCGCCGGCTTCTGCCTGGTGCTGCAGATCGTTACCGGGATCATCCTAGCGATGCACTACGCTGGTGACGCGAAGCTGGCGTTCGCTTCGACCGAACACATCATGCGCGACGTGAACTTCGGCTGGATGTTGCGCTACATGCACGCGAACGGCGCTTCGGCGTTCTTCGTGGTGATCTACGCGCACATCTTCCGCGGGTTCTATTTCAGCTCGTACAAGGCCCCGCGCGAGATGATCTGGCTGATCGGCGTGGCGATCTTCCTGGCGATGATGGCCACCGCGTTCATGGGCTACGTGCTCCCCTGGGGCCAGATGAGCTTCTGGGGCGCGCAAGTCATCACCGGGCTGTTCTCGGCGGTCCCGCTGGTCGGCGAATCGCTCCACACCTGGCTGCTGGGCGGCTTCTCGCCCGACAACGCGACGCTCAACCGCTTCTTCTCGCTCCACTTCCTGCTGCCGTTCGTGATCGCTGCGCTGATCATCCTGCACATCTGGGCGCTGCACATCCCGGGCTCTTCGAACCCAACGGGCGTTGACGTGAAGACCGAGAGCGACACCGTGCCGTTCCACCCGTACTACACCGCCAAGGACGGGTTCGGACTGGGCGTGTTCCTGATCATCTACACCTCGGTGGTGTTCTTCGCGCCCGACCAGCTCGGCCACCCGGACAACTACATTCCGGCCAACCCGCTGCAGACCCCGGCACACATTGTGCCCGAATGGTACTTCTGGCCGTTCTACGCGATCCTGCGCGCCTTCACCTTCGACTTCCTGTTCATCCCGGCCAAGCTGATGGGCGTGCTGGCGATGTTCTCGGCGATCCTGTGCTGGTTCTTCCTGCCCTGGCTGGATACCTCGCCGGTCCGTTCGGGCCATTACCGTCCGCTGTTCCGCAAGTTCTTCTGGGCGCTGGTGGTCGATGCCGCGATCCTGGGCTACTGCGGCGGTTCGCCAGCGGAAGAACCTTTCGTGATGATCTCGCAGCTCGCCGCGATGTACTACTTCCTGCACTTCCTCGTCATTCTGCCGATCGTCTCGTCGATCGAGAAGCCCGAGCCGCTGCCGTTCTCGATCACCGAGGCCGTGCTCGGCAAGGATGACAAGGCCGTGCTTACGCCCCACCACGCCCCAGCGCCTTCGGCCGCCTGAGCGCAGCTAGACAAGAACGAGAGAACCCATGGTCCGTATTTTTGGCCCGCTCGTTGGCCTGTTTTTCGCGGCAGCGCTGTTCTGGTGCTTCGGCAACGGAGCAGTCCAATACCTGACCGCGCCCGCGGCCAAGACTGCAGAAAGCTTGTTCCACAAGCACCCGCACGAAGACTTCAAGCTCGCCAGCGACGGTGTGTTCGGACGGTTCGATCGGGCGCAGTTGCAGCGCGGCTTCGCGGTCTACCAGCAGGTCTGCTCGAACTGCCACGGACTTAAATACGTGTCGTTCCGCGATCTCAAGGACCTTGGCTACAGCGATCCCGAAGTGAAGGCGATCGCCAAGCAGTGGGCCAACAAGGCGCCCACGCTTGACGAGAAAACCGGTGACAAGGCAACGCGCGACAATCTTCCAGCCGACCACTTCCCGGCGGTGTACTATGCCGGCCAGGGCAACCCGCCGGACTTGTCGCTGATCACCAAGGCCCGTCACGGCGGCGCGGCTTACGTCTATTCGCTGCTGACCGGCTATTCCGACCAGCCGGCAAAGCTCCTCAAGCGCTTCCCCGATGCTAAGACGCCCAACGGGCTGTATTACAACCCGTACTTCGCCAACCTCAACCTGGCGATGCCCGCACCGCTGACCAGCGATGGCCAGGTGACATACAGCGACGGCACCAAGGCAACCGTGCCGCAGATGGCCAAGGACGTCTCGGCATTCCTGACCTGGACCGCCGAACCCAAGCTGGAAAAGCGCAAGCAAGTCGGCCTCGCGGTCGTGCTCTACCTGCTGGCTGCCACTGCTCTCGCCTATATGGCCTACCGCAACGTGTGGGCCGGCAAGAAGCACTGATCGAGCCCCCGCGCAGCTTGAACACAAGATCAGGGCCACCGGCAACGGTGGCCCTTTTCGCATTCACCAGGCAAAACCACTCCATGTCCGATGCCCACAAGGAACCGATGTCGCTAAGCGAGCTGGCGGCTCTGATCCGCGATGTGCCCGATTTTCCGCAGCCGGGCATCCTGTTCCGCGATATCACCACGCTGATCCGCCACGGCGACGGCTTTGCCGCCACGATCACCCATCTCGCGCGTCGCGCCCGCGCTGCCCAGGCCGAAGTCATCGCCGGCATGGAAGCGCGGGGGTTCATCTTCGGCGCCGCGGTTGCCGCGCAGCTTGGCATCGGCTTTGTTCCGGTGCGCAAGCCGGGCAAGTTGCCCGTGCCAACGATCGGTATCGATTACGCGCTCGAATACGGCCGCGACCGGTTGGAGATCGACCCAACCGCGATCGATCCGGGCGCCCGTATCGTGATTGTCGACGATCTCATCGCCACCGGCGGTACTGCACTGGCGGCCACCGAGCTGCTCCGCCGCGCGGGCGGGCAGGTCGCTCACGCGCTGTTCGTGATCGACCTGCCCGATCTCCATGGCGCCGATCGGCTGCGCGGGGCTGGCGTGACCGTCGAGGCGCTACTGGATTTTGCGGGGCACTGATCGTCCAGGAAGCCTCAGTCGGTCCCTGGGCTCTCGCCGTGATCCGGCCCGGCAAAGCCCGGCAGGTAGCTTGCATGATGCGATCGCGCGAGTACCAGCGCCTTCGCGACCGCCTTTTCGAACTTGTCCTCGACTTGCGCGCGCTTGATCCGGTCGCGGAAGAAATCGGCCCATAGAAATTCGGTGTAAGGTGCCGAAGTCTTGGCGTAACCGCCCGACCGTCGCAATTCGCCAGCCAGCGATCGGTATGGATCGTCGACCAGTTTGCCGACATGGCGCGGCAGATCGTCCCAATCGCGGCGCTTGCCGCTGTCGTCATAGCAATGCAGCCAATTGCGCGCCTCCATGAACGCAAAAAAGCGCTTCCTGGGCACGTGATCGAGCTTGGCCACCACCGACACCAGCACCGTCCCCACGCCCTCGTCATCCAGCGCACGCGCGAGGTGGTGGTGATCGATCACCCATGGCGTCCCGCCCGGCCCGATCACCACCGGAACCATGTGTCCCCCCAGCCAATCACCCTTCTCGTCGAGCTTGCGCATCCGCCATTCGGCTTGCTTGCGTTGGACTTCGCGCATTCCGACGGTCATTTGCGTCGGGCGCAAGTCGCGGATCTGCACGGGGTGTAAAACGGGTTCGATCGAGCCATGCATCGCCATCAAATGTCTCCTGCTGCCGGTGAAACGCTGGATTGGTCGGCGGACGCAACCGCATCGGCCACGCTGAACGTGGCGGCACCGGCAAGCGCGCCCTGCCCGGCTGCGGCCAGGACCTGGCGCACCCGATCATGGACCCGCGCCAGGATCACGTACCGGCCGGATTTGCCCAGCGCCGCGCAGAATTCGCCGATGACTTCGGCCGCAGTCGAATCGAGATCATCGCTCTCTTCCAGGCTGAGCACGACAGTCCGTGCCGATCCCGCACGCGCCTGTGATCCGATCTGACGCAGCACCGCTTCGGCATTGGCGAAAATCAGCGGCGCATTGGGCCGAAAAATCACCACGCCGGCCAGTGGACGGGCATCTGGGTGCGCTGCAACGTCGACGTAATCGCGCGTCTCAGCCACTTGCCCGAGCACGCTGATCGAGGGGTGCGACAGGCGATAAAGCAGTTGCGCGATCGACAGCGCGATCGCCGCAAGCATGCCGTTGAGCACACCCAACCCCAACACGCCGAACGCAGCCGCCAGCGCAATCCACTGGTCACGTTCGATCCGGAACAGCGTGACGATCGGCGCCGGCGAAAGCGCGTGGGTCAGCGCGCCGATCACCACCGCCGCCAGCACCGGGTCGGGAATGCGCGCGATCAGCGGCCCCGCAAACAGCCCCAGTAACAGCAACGCCAGCGCCGCGGTCAATGCCGCCAATCGGCTCGCCGCGCCCGCGCTCTCGTTGGCCGATCCCGCCGAAAAGCCGGCGCCGACGGGCATGCCTTGCGCCAATGCCGCTGCCACATTGGCCACCCCGATCGCCGCCAGTTCGCGATTGGGCGAAACCGTATCGCCATGGCGCAGCGCCAGCCCGCGCATCGTCCCCCAGCTTTCCGCGAACACGATCAACGCAATCGGTGCAGCGAGCTGCATCAGCCGTGCCCAGGTCGCAAAGTCGATCGGGAACGCAAAGCCCGGCATCGCCAGCACGACCGGCCCGGCAAGCGCCACGCCATGCGCGGGCAAGTCCACCGCGAACGCCAGCGCAATGCCCCCGGCCAGCACCACCAACGCCCCGGGCACGCGCGGCACCCGGCGAAGCGCCAGCAGCAGTCCGAGCGCCAGCATGCCCAGCGCCAGGCTTTCGATCCGCCATCCCTCCCTGGTCGCGAGCAGGCCGCCGACGATGCTCCAGATCGGCCCGCCCGACACTGTCACGCCAAACAGCTTGGGCAATTGCTTGACGATGATCGTGACCGCCAGGCCGAAGGCGAAGCCGCGCAGCACCGGCCGCGAAACAAAGCCCGACAAGCTGCCCAACCGGAACGCTGCCAGCCCAATGAAGATCACCCCGACCGCGACCACCAGCGCACTCGCCAGCCCCGTGCGTTCGGCCGGGCCTCCCGGCAATGTCGCCAAGGCCGCCGCCAGGATCGCCGCCGACGATGACGTGGGCGAAAGCACCGCAAAGCGGCTGCGGCCGACCGCCAGGTATGCCAGCCCGCCCGCGATCCCCGCCGCCAATGCGCGACCCGGTGGCAGCCCGGCGATGCCGGCATAAGCCACGCCTTCTGGCAGGATCAGCCCGGCAACCGCCAGCCCGGCCAGGACATCGCTGATCGCCAATCGTCGCATACCGTAGCGTTCGCTCCCCCGTCAGGATGCCGCCGCTTTACGCCCAGACCCGCGTTCAGGACTTGTCGAACGGGTTCTTCGCGCTGCGCATCATCAACCGCACCGGCACCGCATCGAAGCCCAGATCGCGGCGCAGGCTGTTGATCAGGTAGCGTTCGTAGCTGGCGGGCAGCGCATCGAGCCGGGTGCCGAACACCACGAAGGTGGGCGGGCGGGTCTTGGCCTGGGTGATATAGCGCAGCTTGATCCGCTTGCCGCCCGGCGCCGGTGGTGGATTGACTTCGAGCGCGTGCTCGAACCAGCGGTTGAGCGCGCCGGTCGACACGCGTCGGCTCCAGGCTTCGCGCAGGCTGAACGCGGTGGAGATCATCACATCCAGGCCCTTGCCCGTCACGGCCGATACGCTCAGCAGCGGCAGTCCCTTGACTTGCGCCAGCCCTTCCTCGAGCGCGCCGCGCACTCCGTTGAACAGGCCGCTGGCGTCCTCGGCAATGTCCCACTTGTTGATCGCGATCATCAGCGCGCGGCCCTCTTCGAGCACCAGCGACGCAATCTTGAGGTCCTGGTGCTCCAGCCCGCGCGTGGCATCGAGCAGCAGCACCACCACTTCGGCAAAATCGACCGCGCGGCGGGCGTCGGTGACCGCCATCTTTTCGAGCTTTTCGATGACGTTGGATTTCTTGCGCATCCCCGCCGTGTCGATCAGCCGGATCGGGCGCACGTCACCGGTCTTGGGATCGGTCCACTCCCAGTCCACCGCGATCGAATCGCGCGTGATCCCGGCTTCGGGCCCGGTCAGCAGCCGATCTTCGCCCAACAACCGGTTGATCAGCGTGGACTTGCCCGCATTGGGCCGCCCGACGATGGCCAGCTTGAGCGGGGCCGAGGGATCGTCCTCGTCGAAATCGTCCGCCGCCAGTTCCTCGGTGCGCTTCTCGATCAGCGGCAGAAGTGCCTCGAACAAGTCGCCCATGCCCTCGCCGTGTTCGGCCGAAACCGCTACCGGCTCGCCCAGGCCCAATGCAAACGCTTCGTACACGCCATGATCGCCGGTCTTGCCTTCGGCCTTGTTGGCCAACAGCAACACCGGCAACGGCTGGGCGCGCAGCCACCGGCCGATTTCCTCGTCCAACGGCGTGATGCCCGCGCGTGCGTCGATCACGAACAGCGCAAGGTCCGCGCCCGCCACGCTCGCCTCGGTCTGCTTGCGCATCCGGCCGGGCAGCGAGCCGGGGTCTTCGTCCTCCCAGCCGGCGGTGTCGACGATGGTGAATTCCAGGCCCAGCAGGTTGGCAGGACCGAACCGGCGATCGCGCGTCACGCCCGGCTGATCGTCGACCAGCGCCAGCTTCTTGCCGACGAGCCGGTTGAACAGCGTGGACTTGCCCACGTTCGGGCGTCCGATAATGATAACTTGCGGCAACATGGCGCCTCCGTGGCCCCGGCGGGCCGCCAACGCAAGCGCCGAACGAACGTGGGCTCGATAGGTATTTGTGGCAAACCCGCCGTTAACCAGTTCGCGCAGCCTCAGATTCATGCGCACGGCACATATTTGCCGGCATGGATCGTTCGACCGGCAGATTCGCGGCGCTTGCGCTTGGCCTCGTGGCGTTGCTCGCGGGAGGGGCAGCATTCAGCGCGCCGCTTGACCTCGATAGCGCGCTTGGCGGCACTTCGGCGCCCGGTACAAGCGAGAACGCGCCGTACCTGCAATGCGTTCCCTATGCGCGGCAGGTTACCGGCATCCAGCTTTTCGGCGACGCGCACACCTGGTGGGACCAGGCCGCCGGCCGCTATCGCCGCGGACACGAACCGCGCGTGGGCGCGGTGATGAGTTTTCATCCTTATGGCTCGATGGTGCTCGGCCATGTCGCCGCCGTCAGCCGCGTGATCGATTCGCGCACCGTGTTGCTGCGCCATTCGAACTGGTCGCCGATCAATGGCCGGCGTGGGCAGATCGAGGACGGCGTCCGCGCGATCGACGTTTCGCCAGATAACGACTGGAGCGAAGTGCGCGTGTGGTTCGCACCGTTGCAGGCGCTCGGAACCACGCGCTGGCCGGTCAACGGGTTCATCTACCCGCAACAGGCACGCGGCGGCTTGGATGACGGAGTGATTGCCGCCAAAGTCCGCCACCCCGCTCCGCGCGTGATCGACCCGCGGTTCGATGCCGATCAGATCATCGTGGAGCAGAACCCGGCCGACGATTTCACCACCACGTTCGCGGCTTACTCCCCGCGTGCAAAGTCGCGCGCGATGGTAGCCCATGCACCCGCCGCGCCTGCGGCCGGGCGTTCACGGATCGGAGCGGATTTTCTGGCCGGTATTGCTGCCGATCCCAAGGCTAAAGCCAAGCCCCGCGCCGTCGTCGCTTACGCGGCACGGACCGATGATCCGATCGGCCGGATCATCGCCGCACGGATGCGCTAAAGCGTCTTGATGATCGCCGAGAAGTCCTTGCCGCCATTCCCGGCCGCTGCGAACGCCGCGTAAAGTTCCTCCGCGCGCGTGCCCATCGGCACTTGCGCGCCCGCGCTTGCGGCGGCCGCCAGCGCCAGCTTCAAGTCCTTGAGCATCAGCGCGGCGGTGAAACCGCCCTGGTAGTCGTTGTCGGCCGGGCTTTGCGGGCCGACGCCGGGCAGCGGGCAATAGCTGGTCATCGACCACGACTGGCCCGAGGCCTTCGATGAGATGTCGTAGAAAGTCTGCGGATCGAGCCCGAGCTTGAGCGCGAGCGCGAAGGCCTCGCACGTCGCGACCATCGTGGCGCCCAGGATCATGTTGTTGCAGATCTTGGCGGCCTGCCCCGCCCCGCTGGCGCCGGCGTGGATCACGGCCTTGCCCATCGCGGCAAGGATCGGTTCGGCGCGGGCGAAAGCGGCATCGGTGCCACCGACCATGAAGGTGAGCGTGCCGCCGTTAGCCGCCGCGATTCCGCCCGAAACAGGGGCGTCGACCATCGCGTGCCCGGCGGCTTCGGCGGCCGATGCAACCTTGCGCGCGGTATCGACGTCGATGGTCGAGCAATCGAGCAGCAGCGCGGAGGCCTGCGCGTGGCCGATCACGTCTTTGGCATAGACCGCATCGACGATGGCGCCGTTGGGCAGCATCGACACCACCGCATCGACGCCTGCGACGGCTTCACGCACCGTGGCAAACGTCTCGCAGCCATGCGCGCGCGCGCGGGCCAAAGCGTCCTCGGCCAGATCGAAGGCGCGGACGGTGTGCCCGGCTTTGACCAAGTTTGCGGCCATGCCGCCGCCCATGTTACCGAGTCCGATGAAACCGATGTTCATGACTTACTCCCCTCCCGCTTGCGGGAGGGGCCGGGGGTGGGCCGCTCGCGCAATGGAACTGTTTTGGGTGGACAGGCCCACCCCTAACCCCTCCCGCAAGCGGGCGGGGGACTGGTTACTTGCCGGTCCAAACCCCGGGGCGCTTTTCGATGAACGCGGCCATGCCTTCGGCTTTGTCCTCGGTTGCGGTCAGCACCTGGAAGATGCGGCGTTCGTGGACGATGCCTTGGTCCAAAGTCGTCTCGAACGCGGCGTTGACCATTTCCTTGTTGGCGATCGCGGCCAGTGGCGGCATCGCGGCGATGGCGGTGGCGGTCTTCATCGCATCGGCCATCAACTCGGCCAGCGACACCACGCGCGCGACCAGCCCGGCGCTTTCGGCCTCGGCAGCGCCCATCATGCGGCCGGTCAGGCACATTTCCATCGCCTTGGCCTTGCCGACCGCCCGTGTCAGCCGCTGCGATCCGCCCATTCCGGGCGCAACGCCCAGCTTGATCTCGGGCTGGCCGAATTTCGCGCTATCCGCCGCAATAATGAAGTCGGCCATCATCGCCAGTTCGCACCCGCCGCCCAGCGCAAAGCCGTTAACGGCTGCAATCCACGGCTTGCGCGTCGCCTTGACCACATGGCTGGTCCAGCGACCGAAGAAGTCCTCCGCGTAGAATTCCGCGGCCGGCTTCTCGCTCATTTCCTTGATGTCGGCGCCAGCTGCAAAAGCCTTTTCGCCCGCGCCCGTAAGGATCGCGCAGCGCTGGCCGGGATCAGCTTCGTAAGCGGCAAAGGCCGTGACCAAGTCTTCGAGAACCTGGCTGTTGAGCGCGTTGAGCGCCTGCGGCCGGTTGAGCGTGATCGTGGTGACTGCGCCGGTCTGTTCGACGAGGATGGTTTCGTAAGTCAAAGCGGTTTCCATTCCTGTTCGGGCGGAAGCGGGGCGAAGATGCTGTCGATCAGGTCATCGCCGACCAGTTCGGGCGTCGCCGGGTCCCACTTGGGCGCGTTGTCCTTGTCGACGATCACCGCGCGCACCCCCTCGGCGAAATCGGGATGGGTCAGCACGCGGGCGACGATGCGGTATTCCATCGCCAGCGCATCGGAAAATTGCGTGAGCTTCGCACCATCGGCAAGCTGGCGCAGCGCGATCTTGCTGGCTTGCGGGCTTTTGGTGCGAACGGTGGTCAATTGCGCCTGCGCCCAGTCGGACGAATCGGCAGAGAGAGCGGCGAGCACGTCCTCCAGCCGGTCAGCAGCGAACAATCGGTCGATCATCGGGGCGATTGCGGCGACCTTGGGCACAGGCGGAACCGCCGACAACTCTCGCAGAATCGCGGGAATCGCATCGGGCGCTTCGGCGATCCGCTGCTTAGCCACATCCAGAGCGCTTGCCGGCAGGTAGTGCGTGGCCAGCCCCGCCCACAGGCATTCCGAACCATCGAGCCGCGCGCCGGTCAGTACCAGGTATTGCCCGATCCGCCCCGGCAACCGAGACAGATACCAGCTTCCGCCGACGTCGGGAAACAGCCCGATCCCGGTTTCGGGCATGGCAAAGCGGGTGTTCTCGGTTGCTACGCGGTAGCGCGCGGGCTGCGATACACCCACTCCGCCGCCCATCGTCATCCCGTCCATGAACGACACGAACGGCTTGGGGTACGACTGGATCAGGTTGTCGAGCAGGTATTCGTCGTGGAAGAATTTTAGGCCGGTCTCGCCCTCGTCGGTCAGCACCGAATGGCGCAAGTACGCGATATCGCCGCCCGCGCAGAAGCCCCTGCCCTCGGCATGGTCGAGGATGACCGCCTCGACCGTCGGATCATCGCGCCAGCCCAGCAGCGCCTCGGTCATCGCGTGGCACATGCCGATCGTCAGCGCATGCAGCGCCTTGGGTCGGTTGAGCGAAAGCCGCCCAATGCGGCCTTCGGTGCGGATCAGGACTTCAGGATCGGTCACTGGCGCAGCAAGTCCCGGCCCACGATCATCCGCATCACCTGGTTGGTGCCTTCAAGGATCGAATGCACGCGCAAATCGCGCCAGAAGCGTTCGATCGGATAGTCCTTGAGGTAGCCATAGCCGCCGAACAGTTGCAGCGCGTCGTTGACGATCTTCGAGCCACTGTCGGTCGCGAGACGCTTGGCCATCGCCGAAAAGCGCGTCTTGTCGGGCGCGTTGGAATTGACCTTGGCCGCTGCCAGATACAGCAGCGCGCGCGCCGCCTCCAGGTCGGTCGCCATGTCGGCCAGCATGAACTGGGTGTTCTGGAAATCGCCGATCGGCTGCCCGAACTGCTTGCGATCCTTCACGTAACCGATCGCCTCATCCAGGCACCGCTGTGCCCCGCCGAGCGAACACGCCCCGATGTTGAGCCGCCCGCCATCGAGCCCGGCCATCGCGAAACGGAATCCGTCGCCCTCGGCGCCAACGCGGTTGGCCACCGGCACGCGGCAATCCTCGAAGATCAGTTGCGCGGTGGGGCTGGCGTTCCATCCGAGTTTCCGCTCGGGCGCGCCGTGCGACATTCCCGGGGTCCCGGCTTCGACCACCAGGCATGAAACGCCTTTCGCTCCATTGTCGGCGGTGCGCACCATCACGACGTAGATGTCGTTGACCCCCGAGCCCGAGATGAACTGCTTCGTGCCGTTGATGACGTAATGATCGCCCGCAGAATCTTTGGCCAACCGCGCCGACGTCTTGAGCGCAGCGGCGTCCGATCCCGAACCCGGCTCGGTCAGCGCGTAGCTGGCGACCTTGTCCATCGTCACCAGCCCGGGCAGAAAGCGCGCCTTGAGGTCATCGCTACCAAAGCGATCGATCATCCACGCCGCCATGTTGTGGATCGAAACAAACGCACTCGTCGCGGGGCAGCCATAGGCCATCGCCTCCATGATCAGCGCCGCCTCGAGCCGTCCCAGCCCGATCCCGCCCTGTTCGGGCGCAACGTAGATCGCGCCGAAGCCCAACTCGCCCGCCGCCTTGATCACGTCGCGCGGGAAGTGGTGATCTTCATCCCACTTGGCCGCATGCGGCGTGATGCGGTCAGCGGTGAACTTGCGCGCCATGTCCTGGATCGCAAGCTGGTCTTCGGTGAGCTGGAACTGGTCGGTCATGGCATTCCTGTGGTTTGGGCGGGCACCGGGCTCAACTGCACGAAAGCGCGGTAATCGTGCCCTGCGCATCGACATAGACGGTCAGCCGCCCATTCATGAACAGCATCGAGATCGCCTCGCCGGGATTCACCTTGCGCACCTGACCCGCCCCGCTCGCCTTTTGCAGCGTGGCGGCATCGAAGCGCTGGCCGATGAAGGCTTTGGCCGGTTCGGCATTGCAGGTCTGTTCGGTCGGCGGCGCGGCATCGGCGTGTTGCGCGGCCGAAGCGGTCATGCACCCGGTGACAAGCGTTGCGGGAACAGCAGCCAACAGCGCGCGGGCAGCAAAGGCGAACGATGGAACACGCATGGCTTTATCCTCGATTGAAACGATGACTTGCATACTACGCGGAACCATCGACTTTCGATCCATGCCCTGTGGTGCGGCGATCGGTCACAGGCTCAAAGTCTCGGCTTCGATTTCAACCCGCCATTCGGGTTTGATGAACCCGCTGACGATCACCGTGGTCGTAGCCGGACGCGCCACCCCGAACCAGCGACCGTGCACCGCCGCCACCGCCGGAAAATCCGCGCGGTCGGTCAGATAGATGCAGGTCCGCACCGTATCGGCAATCTCTCCGCCCAGATCGGCGATGGCCTGCGCGATGATCGCGCAGCAGCGCTCCATCTGCGCTGCCGCGTCACCCGGAGTCGTCGAACCGTCGGGTTCGATCGGCGCCGTTCCGGCCACCATGATCTGCTTGCCGGTGCGGATCGCGCGCGAAAATCCGATCACCGGCTCAAGCGGTGACCCGCTGCTGGCACGCTGCTTGGTCAATCCGGATCAGCCCATCGTCGGGATGACGAAGGCGTTCGTTCCGTCGGGCGAGCCATCGGGCCAGCGCGCGGTCACGGTCTTGACCTTGGTCCAGAACTTGATGCCCTCCATGCCGTGCTGGTTGGTATCGCCGAAGCCCGAACGCTTCCACCCGCCGAAGCTGTGGTACGCCACCGGCACCGGGATCGGCACGTTGATGCCGACCATGCCGACATTGACCCGCGCCGCAAATTCCCGAGCCGCATGGCCGTTGCGCGTGAAGATCGCCACGCCGTTGCCGTACTGGTGCTTGCTCGGCAGGCTCAGCGCTTCCTCGAAGTCCTTGGCGCGGACCATCTGGAGCACCGGGCCGAAGATTTCGTTGTGGTAGCTGTCCATTTCGGCCGTCACGTGGTCGATCAGCGTCGGCCCGACGAAGAAGCCCTTTTCGTGGCCCTGCAAAGTGAACCCGCGCCCGTCGACGATCATCTCGCCGCCTTCCTCGATGCACCTGGCGATCCAGTCTTCGATCTTTTCCTTGTGCGCTTGCGTCACAACGGGGCCGTAATGCGCCGAAGTGTCGGTCGACACCCCCACCTTGAGCGCGTGGATCGCGGGGATCAGCTTAGCCTTGAGCCGCTCGGCCGTATCGTCACCCACCGGCACCACCACCGGCAGCGCCATGCAGCGTTCGCCGGCCGAGCCGAAGGCCGCGCCGCACAGATCGTTGACCACCTGGTCGAGATCGGCATCGGGCATCACGATGCCGTGGTTCTTCGCCCCGCCCATCGCCTGGACGCGCTTTCCGGCAGCCACGCCGCGGTTGTAGACGTAATGCGCGATATCGGACGAACCGACGAAGCTGACCGCGCCGATCGCCGGGTGATCGAGGATCGCGTCGACCATCGCCTTGTCACCATGCACGACCTGGAAGATCCCCGCGGGCATACCGGCTTCGAGGAACAGTTCGGCCAACCGCACCGGCAGCGAGGGATCGCGCTCGCTCGGCTTGAGGATGAACGCGTTGCCCACCGAAGTCGCCACCGCGCCCATCCACAGCGGGATCATGCCGGGGAAGTTGAACGGGGTGATGCCCGCGCCGATGCCGATCGGCTGGCGCATCGAATAGACGTCGATCCCCGGCCCGGCGCCTTGCGTGTATTCGCCCTTGAGCACATGCGGGATGCCGCAGCAGAACTCCACCACTTCCAGCCCGCGCTGGATATCGCCCTTGCTGTCGGCGATCACCTTGCCGTGCTCGGCCGACAGAACGTGCGCCAGTTCGTCCATCCGCGATTCGACGAGCGCCTTGAAATTGAACATCACCCGCGCGCGCCGCTGCGGGTTGGTCGCCGCCCACGCCGGCTGCGCGTTTTGCGCTGCCGCCACCGCGCGATCGAGCACCGCCTGATCGCCCAGCGCGACTTGCGCCTGCACGCTGCCGTTGTTGGGATCGAACACGTCGCCAAGGCGAGTCGCCGCGCCGCCGGAGCCGCCCGAAATGAAATGGTCGATCTGGCGCATGGTGGTGTCTCCGTATGAACGCGCTGCGACGCGCAGAATGCCCGATCCGCCTGCCGCCGAATCGATTTGCAGGCAAGGCGCGATTGTGCGAGCGATGCCTGCAATTATGCAGGTTATCACCCCCACGATGCCTAAGTCGTCCTGACCGGCCATGCTGCCGGCTGACTGGAACGATTACCAGGCCTTCCTCGCCATCGCGCGCGGCGGGCAACTGGCGCGCGCTGCTGCGGCGATGGGCATCGACGCCACGACCGTCGGGCGCCGCTTGCGCCGGCTTGAAGCGCGGATCGGCGCGACCCTATTCGAGCACACTCGCGAAGGCCAGGTCATGACCGAGGCCGGCGAAGCGCTGCTGAGCGAAGTCGAAGCGATGGAGCAAGCCGCGCAACGCATCGCCGATACCACCGCGCCCGGCCTGGGCGCTGCGGGGTTGCTGCGGGTGAGCATGCCCGAGGGCTTCGGCAACGTGTTCGTAGCGGCGCACTTGCGCGATTTCACCGACCGGCATCCGCGTCTGACGCTCGATCTCGTCGCGTCGAGCGGCCTCCTCAGCCCATCGAAACGCGAGGCGGACCTGGCGGTCACGCTGTCCCGTCCGCGCGCGGGACCGGTAATTGCCGGCAAGCTGTCAGACTACGCGCTGCGGCTCTACGCCTCACAGGACTATCTTTCGGCCAGTCCGCCACCGCGCCGCCCGGCCGATCTGGCCGAAGGGCATCGGCTCGTTGGCTACATCCCCGATCTCGTCTACGCGCCCGAGTTGCGGTACCTCACGGAGATCCATCCGGGGCTGACCGCCACGCTGCGCAGCCCATCGATAATCGCACAGCACCGGCTGATCGCGGCGGGCGCGGGGGTGGGCGTGCTGCCCTGCTTCATCGGCGATGCCGACGCGGGGCTGATCCCGCTGTTCCCCGAAAAGCGCATCGCGCGCACATTCTGGCTGGTCACGCACAAGGACACCCACGCACTGGCGCGGGTGAAAGCGTTCAAGACCTGGCTGACCGAGTTGGTCGGGCGCGAACGAGCGCGCCTGCTGCCGCCCGGTTAAAGGCTGGCGACGGGGGGATTCTCGCCCAAATCCTCAAACCAGGCCTCGACCGGCCCGCTCAGTTTGATCGTCAGTGGCTGGCCCTTGCGGTCCATCGCCTTGCCCGCCTGAACGCGCACCCAGCCTTCGGAGATCGAATATTCCTCGACATTGGTACGCACCACACCCTTGAACCGGATGCCGATCCCGCGCGACAGCTTGTCCGCATCGAAATGCGGGCTGCGCGGATTGATCGCGAGGCGATCAGGGGGAACATCGGCCCGCGTCACGTCGCTCTGCGGTGCGGCGGCTGGTGCTTCGACGGTTTCGGTCGGATTCTGGTCATCGCTCATGGGTCGCGAGCCATAGTTCAAACACTCGACTTGTCAAACTGCAGGCACCGTGGCAAAGGCCCGCGGCTGTCCAGCACGAAGTGGCATTTCCGCCCCTACCCAAGGACGGGCGCGTAGCTCAGCGGTAGAGCACACCCTTCACACGGGTGGGGTCGCAGGTTCAATCCCTGCCGCGCCCACCATCTTTTCAATGACTTAGAAGAGATGGTCGTGGTTTCCATGAAAAAACATGAAAACGGGCCTGTGAGGCTCACCCATAAGACGTGCTCAGTTTGCTGCGATAGGCCTCTTTCGAAGTGGCCACCTTCCGCACCAAATCCCGCACGTCCTGCGTCTTCAGATCGAGAACAAGGACGTTCCCGTCGAGCACGGCCACGGACTCGATACTGCGAAAATTTGAACCGTGCTTCTCAGCGTAGTCGGCAAGCCCACGTAGCTTTGAAGCGCCGTTTGGACTTGTAACGGTTTCGTGCCGGTCACCTATCTCATTATGCCACCTTGGCCTCGAATGCGAGCGGGCTGATCCCGGCCAGATATGAGTGACGCCGCCGCGTGTTGTAGAACCCGTTGATGTACTGGAAGATCGCTGCC
>NZ_JANXWG010000056.1 GCF_025351285.1 Novosphingobium sp. | reverse complement strand
GCGGCAAGCCGCTTTCGGCCATCGCGGTTTCGACAAGCGTGTCACCGATGGCGAGAATGGCCTCGGCGCAAGCATCGAGAAACGCCGCGCGCGCGTCGGGCGACAGCGCGGAGAATGCGGGCAAGGCGGCGGCGGCAAGCGCGCAGGCATCGACCACGTCTTGCCCCGAAGCTTCGCAGAACTCGGGACCGCTGGCCTCGCCTGTCGCGGGATTGGTGGCGCGGAAGGTCTGCGCGTTGCGGCGCGCCTCGCCGCCGATCAGAATGCTGCCGTCGATCATGATATTGTCCTAAAATTCAATGGTTGTCGCGCGGCAGCCCGCGCGGTGCCTTTAGTGATTATCCCTCGGCAAGCCGCGTGTTTGCGCGATCCGCTGGAAACTCTCGGACCCTTCGAGGATCGCCCCGCTGGCCATCTGGCCGACCAGATCGCGCTGGATCTGCTGCCACGGCGTCTGCGATGCCGGCACCTGATAGCCGCCCGCCGCTTCGAGTGCGGCCTGGCGTGTCGCCAGTTCGGCCGCCGAAATCAGCACATCGGCGGTGCCCTTGCGCAAATCGATCCGCACCCGGTCACCCGTCCGCAGCAACCCCAAACCGCCGCCCGCCGCCGCTTCGGGGCTGGCATTGAGGATCGACGGGCTTGCCGAAGTGCCCGATTGCCGACCGTCGCCGATGCATGGCAAGTTGCGCACGCCTTCACGTAGCAGATAGGCCGGCGCGCGCATGTTCACGACTTCGGCGGCGCCCGGATAGCCGATCGGCCCCGCCCCGCGCATCACCAGCAGCGTCGAGCTATCGATCGCCAGCGCCGGATCGTCGATCCGCCCGTGGTAATCCTCGGGCCCGTCGAACACCATGACCGGGCCTTCGAACGCCTCCAGATCGTCGGGGTTCGACAGATAGCGCGCTCGGAACTCAGGCCCGATCACGCTGGTCTTCATGATTGCCGCGTCGAACAGGTTGCCCGACAGCACCACAAAGCCCGCGTCCTTGACCAGCGGCTGATCGAACGGGCGGATCACCGCCTCGTCTTCAATGGCCACGCCGCGACAATTCTCGCCGATCGTCCTACCGTTGGCAGTCAACGCGCTTTCATCGATCAGCCCCGCACCGATCAACTGGTTCACAACCGCCGGCACCCCGCCCGCGTGGTAGTAATCCTCGCCCAGGTACTCGCCCGCGGGCATCATGTTGACCAGCAGCGGCACCTTGTGGCCGTGGTCCTGCCAGTCCTGCACGCTGAGATCGACGCCCATATGCCGCGCGATCGCGACCAGGTGGATCGGCGCGTTGGTCGATCCGCCGATCGCCGAATTGACCTTGATCGCGTTCAGGAAGGCCGCTCGGGTCATGATGTCCGATGGCTTGCGATCGGCGTGGACCATTTCCACGATTGCCTTGCCCGTCCGCCACGCGCATTCCTGCCGATCGCGGTAAGGCGCCGGGATCGCCGCCGATCCGGGCAGGCTCATTCCCAACGCCTCGGCCAGCGAGTTCATCGTCGTGGCGGTGCCCATCGTGTTGCAATAGCCGGTCGACGGGGCCGAACTCGCCACCAGCTTGATGAAGCCCGCGTGGTCGATCTCGCCACGGCTGAGCATCTCGCGCGCCTTCCACACGATCGTGCCGCTGCCGGTGCGTTCGCCGCCCTTCTGCCCGTTGGCGTGCCAGCCGTTGAGCATCGGCCCAACCGACAGCGCAATCGCGGGCAGGTTGACCGTCGCCGCCGCCATCAGCGCGGCGGGCGTGGTCTTGTCGCAGCCAATGGTGAGCACCACGCCGTCGAGCGGATAGCCGTAAAGCACCTCGACCAGCCCGAGATAAGCCAGGTTGCGATCGAGGCCCGCAGTGGGCCGCTTGCCGGTTTCCTGGATCGGGTGGACCGGAAATTCGATGGCGATCCCGCCCGCATCGCGGATGCCTTCGCGCACGCGTTCGGCCAGCACCAGGTGGTGCCGGTTGCAGGGCGAAAGGTCGCTGCCGGTCTGCGCAATGCCGATGATCGGGCGGCCAGAGCGCAGTTCCTCCTGGCTCAGGCCGAAGTTGAGATAGCGCTCGATATAAAGCGCGGTCATGTCGATGTTGTCGGGATTGTCGAACCACGCGGCAGAGCGCAGCTTGCGGGGTGGTTGGGACGGTGCGCTCATGGCGGGCGGATTCCTGCGGGTTGCTCGGATCTTGAATATCGTGCGATATACTCATACAAATTGAACTTCAAGCTATGCATAGACCAACTCACACACCCGCTCGAACGCGCCTGCTCGGCGATTGGGGCACCAGCACACTTCGCCTGTGGTGGGAGCGCGATGGCGTGATTGCGCCGTGGCGCATCGGGCCTGGCATCGGGGCGATCGACCGCTCGGCAGCGGAAGTGCTGCAAGGCTTTCTGGCTGACCTGGAGCTCGCCGAACGGCCGCATTCGATCGCTTTGTGCGGGATGGCGGGCGCGCGCGGAGGTTTGCATGAGGCGGGCTACGCAGATTGCCCGGCTGACCGGGCAGCATGGCAGCACCGAGCCGCAAGGATCGATTTCGACGGCATCCCGCTGACAATCGCGGCCGGGGTCGCGACACCGGCCGGCGGTAACCGTGCCGATGTGATGCGCGGCGAGGAAACGCAGGTTTTCGGCGCGATTGCGAGCGATCCGGCACTGGCTGCCGGGCGGCACACGCTGTTGCTGCCCGGAACGCACAGCAAGTGGGTTACGGTTGAGGATGGTGCAATTACCGGCTTCACCACCTTCATGACAGGCGAGCTGTTCGCGTTGCTGGGCAGATCGACTCTCATGTCGGCGGGTGTGGCCGGCGAGGATGAGGATGCGGGTTTTGCGGCCGGGCTTGAGCACGCTCCGGGGGGAATACTCGGAGACCTGTTTCAGGCGCGCGCCATGCAATTGCGCCATGGCCGTTCGGGGGCATGGGCTTCGGGGTTTGTCTCGGGCCTGCTGATCGGTGGGGAAATCGGCGAAGCCGCAGCGCGCGGTCTGCTGCCCGCAAGTGTGTGGCTGATCGGCGCTTCGGCGCTTGCCAAACGCTATGGACTGGCACTCGTAACTTGCGGAACAAAAACGCAAATTCTAGATGCCGAAAAGATCACGCTCGCAGGGCTTGCGCTCATGAAATCGGAAATCCAGCCATGATGACGCCAGCCATAATGACGATTGACGCGCTACTGGCCCGAAAGGTCCCGCCGCTGGTCGCCATCCTGCGCGGCATCCAGCCGGGCGAGGCGCTGGCCATTGGCGCCGCGCTGGTCGACGCCGGGGTGCGGCTGATCGAAGTTCCGCTCAATTCGCCCGATCCATTTGCCAGCATAGCGCTGTTGCAGGCTGAATTCGGCGGAAATGCGCTGATTGGCGCGGGCACCGTGCTCGATCTGGCAGCGGTCGAGCAACTGGCCGCAACCGGCGCGCGGCTGATGGTGACGCCCAACACCAACCCGGCGGTGATTGCGCGCGGGGTGGAGCTTGGGCTTGAACCGATGCCCGGTTTTCTAACCCCGACCGAAGCCTTTGCCGGCCTTGCAGCGGGCGCGCGGCGGATCAAGCTGTTCCCGGCCACCGCGCAAGGATTGAGCTATATCAAGGCTTTGCGCGAGGTTCTTCCCAAGTCATGCGGGGTCTGGGCCGTAGGCGGCGTCAGCGCCGAAAACGCGCGCGCGTGGATCGAGGCGGGGGCCGAAGGCGTTGCGGCGGGGGGCAGCATCTACAAGCCCGGGATGACCGCATTCGAAGTGAGCGACCGCGCCCGCGCGCTGGTGGCTGCGCTGGCCTGAACCGTCAGTCGTAGAACGGTTCGACAACCTGCACTTGCGCGATCGACGTGGCATCGCAAACCAGTTGCAACGGGCTTGCATCGACCTCGCACGCGCCCTGCCCGATCAGTTCGACAAATCGCACATAAAGCCGCGGGTATTCCTGCTCGGCGCCACAGTCCTGATCCGCGCCATCGATCGAAAGCGTATTGCCGCCATTCGACAGCAACAGCCGACCGGCATCGGCCTCGATCGCGATGTCCCAGCTTTGCGGACCGGTCTGGCGGAAATCGAAGTCCGCCGAGATCGCAATACCACTGTCCGATTCCATCGCCAGCAAAGCCGCAATCGGCGTGGCGCAGTTCTCGGGCCGTTCAAGTTTCGCTTCGCGCATCCTGATCCGGCCTGGCACCAGCGCGGTCAGGATCGACAGCGCGTTGATGCCGGGATCGAAGACCCCGAAGCCGTCCTCCGCCCAGATCCACGCCTGACCCGGATGCCAGCGGCGCACGTCCTCTTTCCAGGTGATCAGGATCTTGCGCGCGGTGGTTTGCGCCAGCCATGAACGCGCAGTGTGCACCGCGGCGCCTTCACGCGAATGCCAGGCGGTGAACAGCGTGAGGCCTGTGGTTGCCGACAAATCGCCCCAACGATCGACCTCGGCCGGATCGATCCCGGGCGGCTTTTCGCAGAACACGTGCAATCCGGCTTGCAACGCCTCGACCACCGATTGCGCGCGATAGCGAGGCGGCTGGCATAGCGCCACGGCACCGATATCCGGCTGCGCGGCCAGCATTTGCGCCATTGTCGGATAACTCGGCAGCGTTGCGTGCTGCACCGCCGGATCGACCACCGCAGCCAGCCGCAAGCCTGGTGTTACCGCGATCGCGCCTTCATGCTTGTCGCGCGCAATCTTGCCGTAGCCAACGAGCGCAACGCCAATGTCCTGCTTCGCCGCCACCTTCGTGTTCCACCTGCCGAATGCCGCTACGCCACCGTTGACGCGCTTTGACCCGTTATATACTCATACAATTGGCTGGGCAATCGCATGTGCCGCCAAACAATGCCGCGGACCAAAGGCAAATCCGCGCTGGGAGAACACGAGTCATGACCGAAGCAATTGCGGGCAATCAGGCAGGCAGAAGCCGGGCCGCAGGCTTCGCGCTGGCCGTGGTCAGCGTCACCGCGCTGTTCTTCATCTGGGCGTTCGTGACCAACCTGATCGACCCCTTGGTCAAGTCGATGAAGGTGATCTACACGCTCACCGACTTCGAGGCGCAGCTCAACCAGTTCGCGTTTTTCATTGCATACGGCTTCGTGTCGATCCCCGCGGCTGGATACCTCGCGCGGCGCGGTTATGCCTCGTCGATCGTGCTGGGGCTCATGGGCATCATCGCCGGCTGCATCGTCGCCTGGTCGACCACGCTGTCACACAGCTTCGTGACGGTGCTGGCCGGGCTGTTCATCGCCGCTTCGGGAGTTACCTTGCTGCAAGTTGCGGCCAACCCGCTGATCGCATCGATGGGCGACCAGAAGGGCGCGCACTTCCGGCTCAACCTTAGCCAGGCCTTCAATTCGCTCGGCGCCTATGCCGGGGGCACTTTCGGCGCGGCGTTCCTGCTCAAGGGCGATCTGTTCAAGCAGGACGTGGTGCTGACCGACGCATTGAAGGACGATGGCCTGTCGTTCGTAACGGGAGTTTACATTGCGATCGCGGCCGCGCTGGCGCTGTTCACCGCGTTCGTGTTCGTATCGCGCAAGACCATCGCCGCGCACGCTCCAGCCATGGCCGCCCACGCCGAATCGCCGCTGTCGGCGCTGCAATCGCGTTGGGCCAACCTGGGTGCGGTGGCGATCTTCCTTTATGTCGGCGCCGAAGTCTGCGTGATTTCGGGGATGATCTTCTTCCTCGAACAGAAGCAGATCCTGAACGTGCCTTCACAGATCGCGGGCTACATCACGCCCTACTTCATGCTGCTGGCGATGGTCGGGCGGTTCGCGGGCAGCGCGCTGCTGCGCAAGTTCGCGGCCACGGGCATGCTGACGCTGGTCGCGGCCGGCGCTTCGATCCTGTGCCTCATCGTGATCGCGACATACGGCATGGCCGCCACCCCGCTTGGCGGCGCGATCACGCTTGGCGGTTCATCGATCCCGATTACCGCCGGGTTCATCCCGGCCATCGCAGCGATCTTCCTGGGGCTATTCAATTCGATCATGTTCCCGACGATCTTCACGCTTACGCTCGAACGCTCGTCCGCGCCGGCTTCGGCCACGTCGGGGCTGATGTGCATGGCGATCTGCGGCGGTGGCATCATCTCGCTGGTGTTCGGCGGGGTGGTCGACCTGTTCATGCACCTGGTGCCGGTGGGTGCGCGCAGTTTGGCGTTCGTGGTGCCGCTAGGGTGCTACCTTTACGTGCTGTGGTTCGCGCTGGCGGCACGATCCGCGACCACGCACGCGATCGAGGAGGGCGTGGCCAGTGCGCACTGAACTTCGCCGCCGGGTACACGCCCGGGTCCAGGCCCTCATCGCAGCATTGGCACTGGCGCTTCCCGCGGCGGCCGGCGCGGCGCCGGTCACCGACTGCCCGCTGCGCAATGCGCCGTTTTCGGCCGGTTCACCGCTGATCGACCTGCTGCTCAGCCCGGCGGCGCGCGGCGTGCTTGAACGGCACTTGCCCGGCGCGCTGGCCAAGTTCCCGCCGATGTTCGCCAGCACCAGGGCGCCAAGCTTCGCGGCGATCCTCACCGCGAAGGAATTGGTCGGTTACGGACGCGGCGATCCGGCCGTGGTCGCACGGATCGATGCGGACTTGCGCAAGCTGCCGGTTACGCCTGCCGACAAGCTCGCGCGCTGTGAACGATACGACAACGACGATCCGAAATTTGCGGCGACTCCCGCTACGACCAAAGACCAGCCACGGTTGCTGATCATGGAAAAGATGACCGGGTTTCGCGATGCGCCGGGGGTCAATGCCGCACACGCCGCGTTCGAGGCCATGGCAAAGCGCAAGCACTGGGCCACGTTCACCACCACCAGCGGTGGCACGATCAACCCGCGCAACTTGGGCGAATTCGATGTGGTGATCTGGAACAACGTCAGCGGCGATATTCTCACGCTGGCTCAGCGGCGCGCGCTCAAGGCCTTTGTCGAACGCGGCGGCGGCTTCGTCGCGGTGCATGGCAGCGGCGGCGATCCGGTCTATTTCTGGGATTGGTACGCCGATACCCTGCTGGGCGCGCGCTTCATCGGCCACCCGTTGGCGCCGCAGTTCCAGGACGCGCGCGTGGTGATCGACGATCCCGCGCACCCGGTTGCGCAAGGCCTGCCCGCAAGCTGGACGATGAAGGACGAATGGTATTCGTTCCGCACCAGCCCGCGCGTCAGCGGTGCGCACGTGATCGCACGGCTTGATGAGGGCACGTATTCGCCCATCGGCATGGCGGGGCAGCAGTTGCGCATGGGTGACCATCCGATCGCGTGGACGCGCTGCGTCGGGCGCGGACGCATGGCCTATTCGGCAATCGGCCACTTGCCGGCCTCATACAGCGAACCGCATGTGGTCAGCTTGCTCGAGAACGCGGTCGTGTGGGCGGCGGGCAACGGCCAGGCAGCGTGCACGTCACCGAAGTGAGCGTGATACCCGAACTGGCCTGGCAGCTCGATTGCCAGCTTGGCGAAGGCCCGGTTTGGCTGGCCGATGAGGCCGCGTTGCGGTTTGTGGATATCGAGCGCGGGCACTTGCACCGCTTCGATCCCGCCAGCGGCACGGGCACGACGATCGAAGTCGGCGGCAACCCCAGCTTCATCGTGCCGATCCAGGACGGCGGGCTGCTGGTGGGATCGCAGCATGGCCTGCACCGGCTCGAAGGCGCTGCGTTGGGCGAGCCATTGGTGACGATCCCGCAGCCACTGCACAACCGCACCAACGACGCCACTGTAGATCCAGCCGGCCGGCTGTGGTTCGGGACGATGGATGATGGCGAAAGCCGGCCTACTGGCAGTATCTGGTGCCTTCATGAAGGCGCCTTGCACTCCACCGACGTCGGCGCCATCGTCACAAACGGCCCGGCGGCGAGCGGAAACGGGCGCGTGTTGTATCACGTCGATTCGGGCGAACGCACGATCTGGCGCTCACGCATCGACGGCGTGGCGCTGCGCGAAACCGAGGTTTTCGTGCAGCTCGACGCCGCCGATGGCCACCCCGATGGCATCGTGACCGACACCGAGGATTGCCTGTGGGTCGCGCTGTGGGATGGCTGGGGGGTGCGCCGCTATGCGCCCGATGGCACCTTGCTGCTCCACGTCAGCCTGCCCTGCGCGCGCGTGACCAAGATCGCGTTCGGCGGGCCGGACTTGCGCACCGCCTATGTCACCACCGCGCGCGTCGGGCTGGACGAGGCCGCGCTGGCCGCGCAGCCGCTGGCGGGCAGCCTGCTTGCTTTCACCGCGCCGGTGGCGGGGCGAATCCTGCCGTCGGTGCGGCTGAGCGCGTGATCGCACCGGTGATACCGTTGCTCGGCCGGCCCCTGCCGTTGACGCTACGGCAACGCCGCGCCCCGACGGATTGCCGGTTTGTCGCAATTCGGCTAGCTTTTCGCCGTTCAGTCACGCTTAAAACGGACACCGCCATGGGCGGCCTTCCGAATGGGAAAGGGTCTACACCAATGCTTCGCAATCTGCTCATTGCCGCCACGCTCGGCGGCGCCGCCATCGCTGTTCCGGCCATGGCCGCCGACACGCCAACCGCTGCGGCAGCCACCGCGCCTGCCGCCGCCCCCGCAGCCAAGGCCGCGTTCTCGGTTGACGATACCGACATCGGCACGCTGCTCGACAATCCTGCCACCAGGGCGGTGATCGACAAGCTGCTGCCAGGGCTCAGCACCAACCCGCAGATCGACATGGCCCGCGCGATGACGCTCAAGCAGGTCCAGGGCTATGCGCCCGACAAGATCAAGGACGAATCGCTGGTCAAGGTCGACGCCGAACTGGCCAAGATCCCGGCCAAGTAAGCCAAACGGTGGCCCGGCCTTCGCGCTGAGCGAGGCCGGGCTACGCCAAACGCGGCCTTTTCAACCCGGCTTGATCGTTGCCATGGCCGGACCAAGGCCAGCCCGCGAACGAGAACTGCGCGGGCTTCGACCTCGCCGAAACCGGCGAACTGCCGCCGATCCCCGCTTCGCCCAGATAGTCCATCACGGTCCACACGAAATCGCCGATCAGCTACGGGCTCCGATCGGCCAGGTCCCAGCAAGCCGCTGTCGTGGTGGATGCAGCCGCCGCGCAGTTTGGCGGGCTTGCCGTTGACCGCGATGCCAGAGTCGGGCCCAGCCTCGGAAGCCAAGGTCACGATCCGCACGCCGAAAGGGGTTTGGCCGATGTGGCGCCCGCCCACGGCCACGCCGTTGCACCAGACTCCTACGTTCAGATAGACGCTGTCGAAATCGAGCCCGCAAACAGCGCCGGATTGGCCGCAAGTTCCCCGGTCGGGCAGCCGCCCAATGCCAGGCGATAGCGGTCGCCCGGGGGCGGCATGAACGGCAGCCGACGGATAATTGGGTGCGTCTTTCGGTCGATCGCTCGTTCTGAGATGGCGTAGTGGCAGGATCACAAGCAATTGGGGGCGCACCTTTCGGTACGCCCCCATCACCGGTAGCAAGTGCGCTATCAGCCTGACGTTCAGAACGTTTTGCTGAAGCCCACCTTGATCACCCGGCCCAGCGTGTAATTGTTGTAGCTGTTGAACGAGTTGCTGCCGCGCTTGATCGTCTGCGGCAGCGCTTCGAACAGGTTGTTCACCACGAGCCGCAACGATGTGCCCGCCAGCACCCCGCTGTTTTCACCGAATTCATAGCCGAGATTGAGGTTGGCCACCACGAACGGGTTCACAACCTCGATCAGGCCGAGATTGTTCTGCGCCTGATCGTGATACTTGCCGGTGTAGTACACCGTGACGCGGGCGGAAGCCCCGCCGGACTTCAACGCCACGAATGACACGGCTGAAAAGCGCGGGCCGCCATTGCCGCGTTCGTCGGTGGTCACGCCGCCTTTGGTGATTTGTGCCTTGGTTTGCTGCGTCCCCGAAACCCCCAGCGAGAGGCGCCCGAAGCTGGTGTCCGCATCGAAGTTCGCGTGGAAGTCGATGCCCTTCACTTTGGCAGCGTTGAGGTTGCTGGTCCGCGTATCGACCACGATCGCCACATTGGAGAACGCCTGCTGTGCACCCAGTTGTCCGCCGTTGGTCAGCGTCTTGAGGATCGCCTGGTACGTCGGGTCCTGCGGATTGTAGGTGTAGAGGTTCGGGTTGGTGCTGTAAGTGTTGAGATTTGAAGGGTTGAGCGTCCCGAGCGCATTCTGCAGATCGATCGAGTAGAATTCGCCACCGAAGCGGAAGTTCGATGTTGGCGTGACTTCGAAGCCGAGCGCGAAGTTCTTCGAGGTCTGCGGCTTCAGGCCCGGGCCCGAGCCTTGCAATACCAGTGCGCACGAACCCTGCTTCAGCGTATCCCGGCCCAGCGGATCGGTCGGCCGCTGCGCGACGGTGCCGCCCGGCACGTAGATGCCGCAGACGAACCGCCCGGTAGCAATCGCCAGATCGTCGACCGCGGTCGGCGCGTTGTACGATGTGTTGTAGTGGCCATAGGCCTTGAACCACGAAACCGGCTTGAAGGTCACACCCACGTTGGGATTGGTGGTGTGGCCGAAGTCGCTGTAGCTGTCGAAGCGCACCGAGCCGGTAACGTCGAGGAACGAGGCCACCGGGATCAGCACTTCGCCGAACAGCGACTTCGAATTGCGCCCGGCCGACATGTAGGGCAGCGCGTTGATCGAGCCGACCGGGCCTGCGGTCAGCCGGCTCTTGGCCGAATTGTCCTGGTATTCGGCGCCCACGGCCAGCTTGACGTTGCCCGCCGGAAGCGAAAGCAGCGAACCATCGGCGACGGTGCGGAACACGAACAGTTGCTGCGTGGTCTGCTGGATGTTGGTGTAGTTCTCGATGTCGGTGATCACCGCACCGCTTGCCGCCGCGACGTTGAACGGGCTGAGCTGGCCCGCGGCAATCCCGGTGCAGCCGGTGATGTAGCATTGCGCCTTGACCGCATCGACACCGGGGAAATCCTGGAAGTTGGTCGAACGGCCGTAGTGGAGGTTGTTGCGGACATGCCAGTCACCGCCCAGCTTGATGTCGAGCTCGGGACTGACGCCCCAGGTTTCGAAGCCGATCCGCTGCGGGAGATTCCGGTTGGCGGCGTTGGGGCTGAACGAGAAGCTGGTGCCGCCGGGAATGGCGGTCACGCTGCCCACGGCCGCGCCAGGGAACGCTGCACCGACCAGCGCACCGGTGGTCAGCGGGCTGCCTGCCGCCGTAAAGCCACGAGGAAACTGGCTGAGTTCGATGTCACGCTTCGAGAAATACGCGGTCATCCGGAAGTCGATGTTTTCCGCGACCTGCTGCGTGATCGCACCATAGACGTTGGTGCGGCGTAGGAGCGGCGAGTACGACTGCGAGGAAGTGGCGTCGCACGGCGTTCCGACCGGGAATGTGCCAGCGCCCGGCGCTGCGGGATTGTTGGTGAACTGCGCCGCGCCGGGTCCGAAGCGGAACCAGCGGGTTTCGGTGCCGACCGGGGTCGGGCACTGGGTGAAGGTGAACGCACCGACGCCGGCGGCGTTGTACACCAGGCCCGATGCCCAGGTGGTTTCACCGTTCAGCACGTTGTCGCGATTGGCGTGGCTGACCGCGACATAGGCATTGCCGGTGGCCCAGCTCTTGCCCGCGATGCCCGAGACATCGTATTCGTGGAAGCCCTTGATCGTGGTGCCGAAACCGAAGTTGCCGTCGATCTTGAAGCCATCGAACTTCTTGCGCGTGCGGAAGTTGATAACGCCGGCAACCGCATCGGCGCCGTAAAGCGAAGTGCCGCCATCGGTCACCACGTCAACGCCTTCGAGCACCACCGTGGGGACCACGTCGGGATCGAGCGAAGCCTGGTTGACCCCGACCGGCGCCACACGCATGCCATCGACGAGCAGCAGCGTGAGCGCACCCGAGGTGCTGTTGGTTGATGGCAGGCTGCGCAAGTTGGGACGCGTGGTCGAAATGCCAGCCGCATAGCCGCGCGGATCACCTTCTGGCCGGCCGTTGAAGTTGTTGGCGATCTGCGGGATCACGCTGAGCAGTTCGTTGGTCGACGTCGCCGCCTTGTCGGTGATGATCTTCTGGTCGATCGTGATGGTCTGCGATCCGACGACCGCAGTGCCGCGGATCAGCGTACCGGTGACGACGATCTCGCTGTCGGGCTTGGCAGTGTCGGCCGCTGCATCGGCAGCAGGTTCGGCGGCGACTGGCGCGGCCTCTGCGGCAAATGCCGGTGTTGTCAGTGAAGCCAGGCTGACGCCGGCAAGCGCGATTGTGCGATAGAGACGCATAGTATCCCTCCCAGGTGCGGCGGACCCGATTTTCGGTATCCATTGAACAGACCTGTTGATTACAGCGGATTGGCGCCGCGACAAATGCAAATGCCCGGCTTGGCGCCCGTTGCAGCATTCCATCGCTTCGGCGATGCATGAATGCGGCATCCGCCAAGCATCGCCACCGCAATTGCCGGTGGCTGGCCAAGGCCCGATCAGACCGACATAACGCGCCGGCGTGCGGGCATGCACTGTCCGGTCCCGCCAAGTCCGAGAGTGCCTTCATGACCAAGCCGCAAGCGTCCCCTGCCCAGCCCGATTGGGAAAATGCATGGGCTACCTTCGACGCCGCTGCCGAATGGCGCGACTTCACCGCCGATGCTCGACCGCTCAACGCGGCGGTGCTGTGCTGCGATCGGCATGCCGTGGGCGCGGCTGTGGCGTTGGTCTCGCGGACCCGCGACGGTGTGGTCGAACGCCTGACTTTCGCCGAGTTGCAAGAACAGTCCGAACGTTTCGCGCACGTGCTGGCCGATTGCGGAGTCGTGGCGGGCGATCGGGTGGCGGGCCTGCTGCCGCGTGTGCCCGAACTGCTCGTCACCATCGTGGCGACATGGCGGCTCGGCGCGGTGTACCAGCCGCTGTTCACCGCGTTCGGCCCCAAGGCGATCGAGCATCGCGTCGGCACCTCGGGTGCCAAGGTCATCGTGACCGATCGCGCCAACCGGTCCAAGCTCGATGAGGTGCCGCATTCGGCACGGATCGTTACACTCGCCGGGGACGACGCCACCCCACTGTCGCCGGGCGATCTCGATTTTCATGCCGAACTGGCCGCCCGCGAACCCGGCCTGCCGCCGGTGCCGCGCGAACCCGACGATCCGTTCCTGATCATGTTCACTTCGGGCACCACCGGCCTCGCCAAGCCCTTGCTGGTGCCGATCCGCGCGATTCTGTCGATGGCGCACTATACCCGCGATGCCGTGGGCCTGTGCGATCAGGACACCTTCTGGAACGTAGCCGATCCGGGCTGGGCCTATGGGCTGTACTATGCCGTGGTGGGTCCATTGGCGCTGGGCCACTCGACAATGCTGCACGACGCACCCTTCACCGTTGCCGGAACCGTCGCCGCAATCCGCGAGCATGGCGTCACCAACCTGGCGGGATCGCCCACTGCCTTCCGCCTCATCATGGCGGCTGGCCCCGAGGCGGTCGCGCCGATCAAGGGCCAGCTTCGCGCGGTGAGCAGCGCGGGCGAGCCATTGAACCCCGAGGTGATCCGCTGGTTCGCCGCGCATCTCGATGTCGTGATCCACGATCACTACGGCCAGACCGAAACCGGCATGGTGCTGTGCAACCACCACGCTTTTGCGCACCCGGTGCTCCAGGGATCGGCCGGGGTTTCGATGCCCGGCTGGCGGGTGACGGTGATCGACGAGGCGGGCAACGACCTGCCGCCTGGCGTTCCCGGTGAACTGGCGCTCGATCTGGCGCAATCGCCGCTGTTCTGGTTCACCGGCTACGACGGCCTTGCCACACCCGCCCTCGGGCCCGCGCATTATCGCAGCGGCGACACCGCCGAATTGAATCCCGATGGCTCGATCAGTTTCGTCGGGCGGGCGGACGACGTCATCACCTCGGCCGGCTACCGCATCGGGCCGTTCGATGTGGAGAGCGCGCTGCTCGAACATCCGGCCGTCATCGAGGCGGCGGTGGTGGGCAAGCCCGATCCCGAACGCACCGAGATCGTCAAGGCCTTCGTCGTGCTGCGCTCAGTCGAAGATGGGGGCGAGCCCGCCACCACTGCACTGGCCGAAGCCCTGCGGCTCCACGTCAAGGCACGGCTGTCCGCGCACGCCTACCCGCGCGAGGTCGAATTCGTCGACAGCCTGCCCAAGACCCCCAGCGGCAAGATCCAGCGCTTCGTGTTGCGCCTGGCCGAAGCCGCCAAGGCACGCGAGGCCGCCGGCGCGTGAGCCTGATCGAACACCGCCACACCCCCAACGGCTGGCGCATCCGCTGGAACGAAACGCTTGCCCGCCAAGCCCGCGCCGATGGCTGGTGGAGCGACCGCACCGCCGCCGACGCGCTGCTCGAAGTCGCCACCGTCACGCCCGATCGCGTTCTGCTGGTCGACGGCGAAACGCAAATCACCGCAGCAAATCTTGCAGCACAAGCGCAGCAATTGGGCTGCGCCATGCTGTCGCGCGCCGCGCCGGGCAGCGTGGTTTCGTTCATGCTGCCCAACTGGCACGAAGCCGCCGCGATCTATTTCGGCGCCACGCTGGCGGGCATGGTCGCGCACCCGATCCTGCCTTCACTGCGCGATCACGACTTGCGTTTCATGCTGGCGGACGTGGGCAGCAGGATGGTGTTCGTGCCGGGCGAATGGCGCGGCTTCGACTATGCCGCGATGCTGGCGCGCGTCACCGCCGAACTGCCCGACCCGCCCGAAGTCGTCGTCCTGCGCAGCGATCCCGGCGCGCACACCGCCTACGAAGCTCTCCACACCGAGGCACACCGGGTGTCCCTCCCCGCGCTCGATGCCGACGACGTGCGCATGGTCATGTACACCAGCGGCACCACCGGCCGGCCCAAGGGCGTGCTTCACACGCACAACACTCTGGGCGCACTGATCGCGCAGATCGGCGCGCACTGGCTGGTCGATCCGGGCGACCGCTGGCTGGTCCCCTCGCCCGTCAGCCACATCGGCGGATCGATCTATGCTTTCGAAATGCCGGTCCTGCTCGGGACCACCGCCGTGCTGATGGAGCGCTGGGATGCCGCCGAGGCGATCGCGCTGATGGAACAGCACGCCATAACGCACATGGCCGGCGCCACCCCGTTCCTGCGCGGTCTGCTCGATGCCGCAAAGACCGCCGGCACCCATCTGCCGCACCTGAAACTGTTCATCTGCGGCGGTGCCTCGGTCCCGCCCGCGCTGGTCCGCGAGGCGGTCGAATGGTTCGACAAGGCCGTGGTCAGCCGCGTCTATGGTTCGACCGAAGTTCCCGTCACCACCGTGGGCGTGATCGACCGCGACGACGTGACTCACGCCGCCGAAACCGACGGCTGCCCAGGCGTGGCTACCGTCAAGCTTGCCGAAGACGCAGAAATCCGCGCGCGCGGCCCGCAGATGCTGGTCGGCTACGTCCACGCCGAGGACGAATTGACCGCCTTCGACGCCGAAGGCTACTACCGCACGGGTGATCAGGGTGCCTGGATCGACGACAATCACCTCACCGTGACCGGCCGCATCAAGGACCTGATCATCCGCAACGGCGAGAACATCGCGCCCAAGGAAATCGAGGACCTGCTGACCGGCCACCCCGGCATCGCCGAAGTGGCCATCGTCGGCCTGCCCGATCCGCGCACTGGAGAACGCGCAGTGGCGGTGATCGTCCCGCGCGATGGTGATGCACCCGACGTTGCCGAACTCGGACGCTTCCTCGGCAAGCTGGGAGTGGCCCGGTTCAAGGTGCCCGAAGCGGTGGAGGCATGGCCCGCGTTGCCGAAGAACGATGCGGGCAAGGTGCTCAAGCAGGTGATTCGTCAGAAGCTATTGGAGAGTTGGAAAGTAGCCTCCGGCGGGTAAGGGCCATCGCCCTTGCATCCCGGTCCCTAAACCGGTTAAAATTCAACGCTGATCGCCATTGGCACCAGCATCTCCCCCCTCTACGCTGGCACCCGAACGGGGGACACGTGAGCAGGCAATTCATCAACGAATACCGCGCGGAACTCGATCGTCTGCGCAGCGTATCGGGCAGCCGCCGCGAAGGCGTGCTGAGCGAGGCGTTCAAGGATCTGCTCAAGCGCTGGGGCAAGTCGCAGGACCTGGTGTTCAACGCCCAACACGAAATCATCACCCCGCGCGGCAGCCGCATCTATCCCGATGGCGCGCTGCTCCACGCGCTGCGCGTGCCCTTCGGCTATTGGGAGGCCAAGGACGCCCCCGCGAAGTGGTGGGGCAACACCCAGTGGAATAATTTTCGGAATATTTTTCTTGCCTTTTTGGCGAATTGAAGTATCAGGGTCGCGCTATCCTGGGGGCGCGTGATGCTGGAATGGACTCAAGATCAAGCGATGTCACAGCTTGATTTTATCTTCGATCACTTGGACGCGATTTGCCGTGGCGGCTTGGCCCGCTATCAGGAGTATCCAGCGGACATCAGGATAGAGCATGATTCGCGCGCCAAGTTCGCCTGCATCTACTCCCACATGGAGACCGCAGCGCATGCGCGATTGAGCGACCTTTCTAACGTGATCCACAAAGATATTGGGGGATTGAAGGTCTGGATTGTTGGAGAGAAGGCGACGATCCGTTTCAAGAAGATGGACGAGGATGGTCGCACCCGGAACTATCCGACCAAGCAGGCCAAGGATTTCGACAAGCAACTCCCTCTCCCGGGCATCCCTTGCCCGCCGCTCAACTTGGTTGTCGGATACTGGCCGAACTCTCTCGGCACGGACGTCGAGCGGGTGCAGGTGGCCCGCCCGATGGGCAAAGCAATCGATTGGTGTGCCGCTATTGTGCCGACAGATAGCCGCATTGTCGGCCAGCCGCGTTGGTATGATGTGACGCGCCAAGCGCAACTCGGCTGACGTAACTTTTATTGTGGTGAATTATGGCGCGGTTTAATCACCACTTGCTGACTCTCGCCCGGGATTCCCGGGGTGTGACGCAAGCTGAACTGGCTGACATTATCGGAATGGGTCAAGGCACGCTCTCTAAATACGAGACTGGCGTGCTGGACGCTCCAGATGAGTTTGCGGACGACGCCGGAAGTGCGCTCAATTATCCTGCCAGCTTCTTTTTTCAGGCAGGGCGCCCCTTTGGCTTTCCGCCATTCCATTTCAGAAAACGCAAAAAGCTCTCCGCCAAGGCGTTGGGCAAGATCGTCGCCGAAATGAACATTCGGCGGATGCACGTTGAGAAGCTGAGCGTATCGTTTCAGCTAAGCACCAATCGGTTTATTCCTGAAATAGATCGCGACGAATTTCAGGGGCGTACGCTGGGGGTCGCGACGATCAGCGACTTGGCCCGTTCATTGCGAGAATCATGGATGCTTCCTTCTGGGCCGATTGAGAACGTGGTCGACCTCATTGAGGGTAACGGAGGAATCGTTATTCCTTGTGACTTCGGCACCGATCTTCTCGATGCAATGAGTCAGCGCATTGATGGGCTGCCAGTCCTTTTTTTTGTGAACACAAATTCGTCAATGGACAGATTGCGATTCACGCTATGCCACGAGTTAGCCCACATGGTCCTCCACACCACAGAATTTAAAGAAGATGGTGAAATGGAAAAAGAAGCCGACGAATTTGCAGGTTCATTTCTTCTACCTCCCGCTGAATTGCGATCACAACTTCGTAGGTTTGATCTACCTCATCTTGCAAATATGAAGGCTTATTGGAAGGTTTCAATGTCATCTATTGCAATGAACGCGCATAGGCATAAATTGATTACAGATTATCAGCGAAAAATGTTTTTTATTGAAATGAATAGACTCGGATACGCAAAGCGGGAGCCAAACGAGCCTCCGCGCGAACAGCCTAAAATACTCCGGCGAATGATTGAATTTCATAGAACAAAACTAGAATACTCAGATAGCGATATCGCGAACTTACTCTGTGTTACCCCGGAGGACTTCAAGCGCGTCTATCAACCTGATCCTACGTCAACGCGGCATCTTCGCCTTGTAAACTAAAGCTTATTCTTGACGCAGAGGGGTGTGAATCAAGGGACAGCATTCCTATTTTCATCTGACACAGACTTCGCTCGGGTGCCCGCCGCCTTACGTTTCAGCATGCACGGGGCGAGCGTCGCCGATTGAGCCTTCAACAAGTTCCTCGCGCGCTATGGCAAGAAGGCTCTGGCTCCCCGTCCGCTTGCGGGAGGGGTTGGGGGTGGGCACTTTCTTCGTGTTGAGGGTGGGGACCGAGAAGGGAAGAAGAAGGGCCCACCCCTAGCCCCTCCCGCAAGCGGGCGGGGGACTCAGGAGAGCGCTGCC
The DNA here is from genome assembly GCF_025351285.1 of Novosphingobium sp. Taxonomy (GTDB): domain Bacteria; phylum Pseudomonadota; class Alphaproteobacteria; order Sphingomonadales; family Sphingomonadaceae; genus Novosphingobium. Next base: position 23,915 of record NZ_JANXWG010000056.1, on the reverse strand, counting down.
GCTGGTGGGCGGGGGACTGCGATGAGCAAGGATGCGATCTTTGCTTATTGCTACGCCGTGCTGCACGATCCGGTGTACCGCGAGACTTATGCGCTGAACCTCAAGCGCGAATTCCCGCGCATTCCGTTCTATCCCGATTTCGCGCGCTGGGTGGCCTGGGGCGAGGCGCTGATGGCGCTGCATATCGGGTATGAAACCGTGGAACCGTGGCCGATCGAGCGGATCGAAACCCCGCCCAAGCGCGCGCACGGCACGCACCCCAAGCCAGTGCTGAAAAGCCGGCTCGATACGGGCGCCGCAACGGGCTGCGTGGTGGTCGATGCCGATACGCTGCTTGCCGGCATCCCGGCGCAGGCGTGGGACTATCGGCTGGGCAACCGCTCGGCGATCGACTGGGTGCTGGATCAGCATAAGGAAAAAACCCCGCGCGATCCGGTCATCGCCGCGAAGTTCAACACGTATCGCTTTGCCGATTACAAGGAGCCGATGATCGACCTGCTCGCCCGCGTGGTGCGCGTGAGCGTGGAGACGGTGGCGATCACTGAGGCCATGCGCGGGCTGGATCGCGAGGAGTGGGAGTAGCGAAAAACGCTTTCCTACAAGGGCGTGTCGTGCAAGGGCGGCGGCGTTCTTTCACATCGCTATAACCCATTGATCCAAAGCGGAAAAGATGATGAAATTTCATCCATGCGCTTCTTCACTCGCAATACGTCACATGCGCGATGTTAGTGAAGTTGCAAATGCAACCGGTTATGCGCCGCGACTCGTCATCAGCGGCTGGATGCGCGTGCCGAACGCCTCCACGCCCTCGACGAAATCGTCGAAGGTCAGCAGCACGCCGCCGGTGTTGGGAACCTCGGCCATCTCGTCGAGCATCGCTGCCACGCTGGAGTAGGACCCCACCAGCGTGCCCATGTTGATGTTCACCGCCCCCTCGGGCGCGGCGAGCTGGCGGACGTTGGTGTCGGTGTTGACCTTGTCCTTGGCGCCCTGCTCGGCCAGCCAGGCGATCGCGTCGATATCCACGCCGTCGTTGTAGGCCTGCCACTTGGCGTGGGCCTCGGCGTCGGTTTCGGCGGCGATCACCATGACCAGCACGAACACCGAAACGTCGCGCCCGGTCTTCGCGGTGGCGAGCGCCAGCCGTTCGTTGTTGAAGGCGAAGGCGGTCGGGGTGTTGACGCCTTTGCCCAGGCAGAACGCATAGTCCGCCCAGCGTGCCGAAAACGCGAGGCCCGCATCGGACGATCCCGCGCAGATGATCTTCATGTCGCCGGTGGGCTGCGGCCACACCCGGCAATCCTCCATCGTGTAGTACTTGCCCTTGAAGTCCGAGGTGCCGGTCTCCCACAATTCGCGCAGGATGTGGGCGTATTCGTCGAGCACATCGTAGCGGTTGCGGAAGTGCTCGTCGCCCGGCCACAGCCCCATCTGCGTGTACTCGGGCGGCTGCCAGCCGGTGATGAGGTTGAGCCCGAAGCGGCCGTGGCTGATCGAATCGATCGTGTTGCACATCCGCGCGGCAAAGGCGGGCGGAATGATCAGCGTGGGACACGTGGCGTAGATCTTGATCTTCTCGGTCACCGCGGCGAGGCCAGCCATCAGCGTGAAGCTTTCCAGCCCATAGTCCCAGAACTGCGTCTTGCCGCCGAACCCGCGCAGCTTGATCATCGACAGCAGGAAATCGAGCCCGTACTTCTCGGCGCGGATCGCGATCTCCTTGTTGAGATCGAAGCTGGGCATGTACTGCGGCGCGGCCTCGCTGATCAGCCAGCCGTTGTTGTTGATGGGCACGAAAACGCCGACTTGCATGGGGTTCAGCTCCTGAGGAAGTCGAGGATGTCGCTGGTGACGGCGGCAGCATCGGTGACGTTGACGGCGTGTGCACCCCACGGGCGAACGATGCTGCGCGCGTGGGGCAACAGCGATTGAAGGCTGGTGCTGTTGAACGAGGGCACCAGCAGGTCGTCGGTCGCGCAGACGAGCAAGGTCGGCACTTCAATCGAACCAGCCCACGCGCGGCAATCGAACGCCCTTGCCGCAGCGACGCGCCGCTCCATCGTCAAGTCGCCTGGCCAGTTGGCGAGGTGCTGTGCGGCTTCGGCGCGCAGCACGGCGTCATGCCCGGACAGCCAATCGGGCGGGAACAGGAACAGCGGCTGGGCTTCCAGATAGGCCGCGGCTCCTGCCTTGCGCAGCAGCGTGAGGCGCACATCGAAGCAGCGCGCGGTCTGCGGATCGAGGCTGGCCCACCCATTGATGACGACAGTCCGGTTCACCCGCGCCGGAGCTGCCCTTGCCGCTTCAAGCGCGGCCATGCCCCCGATCGCATGGCCGACGATGGCTGCACTCCCGACGTCCAATGCACCCATCAACGCGAGGATGTCGGCGCCAAGATCGGCCAGCGTCAGACCTTCGGGGCTTGCTCGATCGCTCCGCCCCGTCCCGCGATGATCGTAGGCGATCACCCGAAAATGCTCGGCCAGCCCCGGGAGATTCGGCGCCCAGTAACCCGCCGATCCGCCAAGTCCCGACGACAGGATCAGTGGCGGCGCGTCGGGCGGGCCATGCTCCTCGTAGTAAAGGCCTGCTGCTTCAGGCAATGTGCGCCACGCTGGCGATCTCAACCAGGCAATCAGTCTTCACCAGGTCCGCGCGGATGCAGTATCGCGCGGGCTTGGCGGCGGGGAAGTACTCGGCATAGACCGCATTGAACGCGGCGTAATCGGCCAGGTCTTTGAGGAAGATGTGGTTCATCGCCACGTCCGCCAGGGTAGCGCCGGAGGCCTCCAGCGTTATCCTGATCACGTCGAGCACATGCCGGGTCTGCGCGGCAGCATCGCCCACGTGCAGCACCGCGCCGCCTTCGCCGAGCGCCAGCACGCCCGAGACATAGACGGTGTTCCCTGCCTTCGCTCCCGCCGAATAAGGCGCGATCGGGGTGGGGAACTGGGGCGGATTGATCGGTTCGAATGGCATTAGTCTGCTCCCGAAGATTGGCCCACGCTGCCGCAGAAATCGGCGACCGTGCTGACCCAGCCGAAGAACTTCTCGACGTTATAGACCGTCGCCTGCTGGATGAAATCGGGCCCCAGGTGGTGCGTCGCATCCTCCAGCAGCACTCCGAAATATTCGAGGTGGAACGCGTCGCGCAGCGTCGATTCCACGCAGACGTTGCTGGCGATGCCCACGAACACCAGCGTCCTGATCCCGCGCGCGCGCAGCACGCTGTCGAGCTGCGAATTGAAGAACGCGCTGTAGCGGGTCTTGTGCACGCGGATATCGCCAGGCTTTGGCGCCAGCGCATCGACCAGTTCGTAATCCCACCCGCCGCGCGCCAGCAGTTGCCCCGCCAGCTCGGGCCGCGCGTGCATGGTCTTGAGCGCATTGGATTTGTGCCAGTTGGGAGAACCCGGCCCGCCCGCCTCGACATAGTCCGTGTCCCAGCCGTTCTGCAGAAACACCACCGCCATGCCAGCGCCCCGCGCCACATCGAGCACTTGCCCGATCCGTCTGATCACCCCCGCCGCTCCGGCGATGTCGAACCCCGCCAGATCGACGTAGCCGCCCGCCGAAGCATAGGCGTTCTGCATATCCACCACGATCACCGCCGTACTGGCCGGATCGACCTTGATCGGCTCGGGCCGCGCAGGCAGCGTGACCGAGTTCGGACCGGTCATTGGCGGGTGGATGACTGTCGTCATGGCGGCGTGCCTTTCGTAAGACGCGAACCTTCCCGAATGAGGCGCTGGATGCAAGCCTGTTGAAGCGGAAGGCTAATTCCCGATCGCAGACTCCGGCAGCGCGCGAGCGATCAATCCGGCGCACGAACCGGCCGCGCTTGACAAGGCAGGCCGCACGCCGCCCATGGATGCCATGAAAACCGCCATCATCACCGGCGCCGGCAGCGGCATCGGCCTCGCCACCGCCAAGTTGCTGCACCAGGCCGGGATGGCCGTGTTCGGAGTCGGGCGCGATCCGGGCAAGCTGGCGGGCATCGCCACCGCGCTCGGTACCGAAGCGCGGGTGGCCACGCTGGCGATCGACGTCACGGCGAAGGACGCGCCGGCACGGATCGTCGCAACCGCGCTCGAACGGTTCGGATCGATCGATTTCCTGATCAACAACGCCGGGATCGGCAGCCCCAGTCCGCTCCACGAAACCGATGACGACGCGCTCGATCACTTCCTGAACGTGATGCTGCGCGCACCATTCCGGTTATGCCGCGATTGTGTGCCGCACATGAAGCCAGGCTCGGGCGTGGTCAACGTCACTTCCACCTTTGCCATGATCGGCGGCCGACGCGGTGGGGCTTATTCGGCGGCAAAAGGCGGCTTGAAGTCTTTGACCGAGCACATGGCTTGCGAATACGGTCCGCAGGGTATCCGCTCCAACTGCGTGGCGCCGGGCGTTACGATGACCGATATGGTTCGCCACCGCTTCGAGGACGAAACGTTCCAGCGGGTCAATGTCGATACCACACCTTACCCGCGCCTGGCCGAACCCGAGGACGTTGCCGCCACCATCGCTTTCCTGTGCTCGCCCGGCGGCGAGATGCTCAATGGCCAGTCGATCGTGGTCGATGGCGGCTGGACGCGCACCAAGTACCTGAGCCCGCGCGCAACCACGTCGAAGTGGGTTCCGGCCGACTGACCGGTTGCCACGATGCGAGAACGCCTGCACGGTGGCTGCCAAACACGGCCCCGGGGGATGCGATGAAGCACGGAACGATAAGCGCGAAGGTTTTCCTGGCCGCGCTCGCAGTGACGGGGCAACCGCTCGCCGCAAAAGTCGTGCGTATCGAAGCCGCGGCGCCCGTGCCGATGGCGCCGGTTGCGGGCCGCGCGGCTTACGAGCGGGTCGACGGGCTGTTTTTCGGTGAGATCGATCCCAAGGCGCCCGCCAACGCCATTATCACCGACCTTGCGCTCGCGCCGCGCAATGCACGCGGGATGGTCGAATACAGCGCCAGCTTCGCCATCGCGCGGCCGGTCGATCCCGCCAAATCAAGCGGCGTGCTCTACTACGACGTGGCCAACCGCGGCGGTGGCGTCAGCCTTGAACCCGACGAAGATGGCCACGTCCGCGTGGTCAGCGGCTGGCAGGGCGATATCGAACCGGGCCCGCGCGCACTTTATGCCGTGGTGCCAGTGGCGCGCAATTCGGATGGCTCCTCGATCACCGGCCCGATCCTGGCGCGCATGATCAACTTGCCGGCGGGTGGGCATTCAACCGCTATCATCGGCGGATTCGGACGTCCGACGCGGCTGGCCGAGCCGGTCTCAGTCGACACCGCGAAAGCCAGCCTCGTCATCGAACGCGACCGCCGCGCCGATGAGCAGGTGCCCGCAAGCGACTGGGCCTTCGGCGATTGCCGCACCGCGCCATTCCCCGGCACGCCCGATCCGGCGCGGCTGTGCCTGAAGGCCGGGTTCGATCCCGACGCCGCTTACCGACTGACGTATCGGGGCAGGGACCCGCGCGTGCTCGGCATCGGCTTTGCCGCGACGCGCGACCTGATCGCCTATTTGCACGCCCATCCCGAGGCGGCCGGCTCGACGATCCACTGGGCAGTGGGTGTTGGCAATTCGCAAAGCGGCAATTTCCTGCGCAGTTTCGTCCACCTGGGCTTCAACGCCGACGAAGCGGGCACCCGCGTGTTCGACGGGATCAACCCCAACATCGCCGCGCGGCAGATCGTCCTCAACCAGCGCTTCGGCGTGCCCGGCGGTGCGGCGCAAATGTGGGAACCGGGCAGCGAGGGCACGCTGTGGTGGGGCCGTTACACCGATAGCGCTCGCCATCACGCTGCGTCGAGCCTGCTCGACCGCTGCAACCGCTCTGCAACTTGCCCCAAGGTGATCGAAACCTTCGGCTCGGCCGAAATCTGGAACTTGCGGATGTCGCCCGACCTGATCGGCACCGACTCCCGCGCCGACATCGCGTTGCCCGCCAACGTGCGCCGCTACTACTTTGCCGGGATCACGCATGGCGGATCATGGGTCGGCGGCTTCCCGGCGAAGGGCGAAAGCGCTCCGCCCACCTGCACCCTGCCCGGCGATCCCGCCAGCGAGCGCGAGATCCTGCGCGTGGCGCGCAAACGGCTGGTCGATTGGGTGACGGGCAAGCACCAGCCCCCGGCCAGCCGTTATCCCATGCTGGCGCGCGGTGATCTCGTCCAGCCGAACAGCAAGGCGATGGGCTGGCCCGCGATCCCCGACGCGCCGCGCCCCGACGGCAAGCAGAACCCGCTGGCCGATTACGATTTCGGCCCCGGCTTCATCACCGCCGACGTCAGCGGCGTCGCGACCCGGCAACCGCCGGTCCTGCGGCAAGTGCTGCCGCAGCGCGTGCCCCGCGTGAACGCCGACGGCAACGAAACCGCCGGCGTCCTGCCCATCCAGTTGCAAGTTCCCACCGGCACCTACACCGGCTGGAACGTGACAGGCACAGGCTATGGCACGGGCGGAGGGTGCAGCCTGTTCGGCGGCTACATCCCGTTCGCGCGCACCAAGGCCGAGCGCATCGCCAACGGTGATCCGCGCCCCAGCCTGGAAGAACGCTACGCCGATCACGCCGGCTTCGTCGCGCACGTCAAGGCCGCCACCGCGCGCAGCCTGGCCGACGGCTGGTTGCTGCCCGACGATGCTGCGCGGGTGATCGCGCAGGCCGAAGCGAGCGATGTGTTGAATTAGGGCTGCGTCAGGCAGCCACCGCCCTGCGGCAGAACTCGCGGATTTCCTCGGCCAGCGCCTCTCGCCGCGCGCGGTCGGGCGTGGCGGCTTCCTCGGCGATCAACTGTGTGTGAACGGTCGTGGACACCAGATTGTACACCAGCGCGGCCATCCTGGCCGGATCGCCCGCGCGCACTTGCCCCGCCGCCATGCCATCGGCCAGGTGTGCGGCGATCAGGTCTATCAGCGGGGCAACCGCGGCTTGCAATTCGGGCGGATGCGCCTCGGCCAGCCGCAGATGTTCGCGCGACAGCGCCGCGCTGCGGCGGTTCGAACCACTGTCGTGCGCACCTTCGATCGCTGCGCTGCCCATGACAATCCCGGTGACGATCGCTTCCACCCGCGCCAGCGGATCGGGCAAGCGGATCACCGCTTCGGCGAAATAGCCCGCCGCCAGCCGCAGAGTGTACGCAAACACTGCCAGCACCAGGGCGTCCTTGCCCGCAAAGCAATCGTAAAAGGCCCGCCGCGCCAGTCCGGTCCGCGCCAGGACCGCACGGATCGTCAGCCCCTCCAGCCCGGCCGAATCGAGCAACTCGTACGCCGCCAGGACGATCCGCCCGGCGCGGTCATCTTCGGTCGCACTTGGCGTCGAATCAGCCGCCTTGTCCGCCAACACCTGCTCCTACACCGCCCCTGCGATCACCGGCGCGCCCGATCTCGCTTCCTTTTTGCCACTATCACGCTATACACAGTGCGTCGAGAACGCTGTTCTCAAGCAAATGGAAAAGGATGAAGCCATGCCTTCGGTGACTTACATCGCGGCCAGCGGCGCCACGCACACGGTCGATGTACCGCTGGGCGAAAACGTCATGCGCGGGGCGCTCTACAACGATATCGACGGGATCATCGGCGAATGCGGCGGCGGGCTCGCTTGCGCCACCTGCCATTGCTACGTCGACGCGGCGTGGACCGACAAGGTCGGCGGACCATCGTCTCAGGACGAACGCGACATGCTCGAATCCGCTGGCGCTGAAGTGCGGCCGACAAGCCGGCTGTCGTGCCAGATCGACATGACCCCCGCGCTCGACGGGCTGGTCGTCCATCTGCCCGAAACCCAGTTCTGACAGACGCGTTGCGCCCAGGAGATTGATGATGCCGATCGACGCTGCCAACCCCGTTCCGCCCACGTATCCGCGCCGCGTCGGCATGGACCAGGTGCCTGCGCACGTGCCCAAGGATCTGATCCGATCGGCCGGGATCACTTTCGGCCCCGAATTCCTGGCGGCGCCGCACGCCTACATGGCTGGGCTGCACGACACGATGCCGCCGATCTTCTACGACGTCGGTCCGATGGGCAACGCCTGGCAAGTCCTCAAGCACGAGGACGCGCTGCACATCCTGCGCCATCCCGAGACCTTCTCGAACGCGGGCGCCACCCCCTTCCCGCGCGATCCGGACGATTATTTCTACTTCATCCCACAGGAAATCGACCCGCCGCACCACCGCAAGTACCGCAACATCGTCGATCCCGTGTTCAGCCCGCAAGGCGTGCTTAAGCTGGAAGGCAAGGTCCGCAAGCTGGCCAACGACCTGATCGACCAGTTCATCGATGCGGGAAGTTGCGAATTCACCGAGGCTTATGGCCGCCCGCTGCCGGTGATGGTGTTCCTCGACATCATGGGCCTGCCGCAAGCCATGCGCGACACTTTCGTCGAATGGGCGATGGCGCTGCTTCATTCGAACGATCGCGCGACCATGGCCGAAACGATGGGCAAGATCACCGCCTATCTCAAGTCGGCGATCGCCGAAAAGAAGGCCCAGCCCGACGATGGCGTGGTCAGCCTGATCGCCCACGCCGCGCCCGGCGGGGTACCGCTGTCGGACAAGGAGGTGTTCGGCTTCGTGTGCTTCCTGTTCATCGGCGGGCTCGACACGGTGTTCGCCAGCATGAACAACATCTGGCTCTATCTGGCGCAGAACCCCGCCAAGGTGCGCGAGATGATCGCCGATCCCGACAATATCAACGCGCAACTGGAAGAACTGCTGCGGGTATGGTCGGTCACGTTCTCGGGCCGCGTGCTGATCCAGGATGTGGAGATGCGCGGCGTGCAGTTGAAGAAGGACGACCGCGTGACCTGCGTCCTGCCCGCGTGCAACTTCGACCCCGAGGTGTTCCCCAACCCGCGCGAAGTCGATTTCCACCGCCCCAGGAAGACCACGCTGGCCTTCACTGTCGGCGTCCATAGTTGCATGGGCGCACACTTGGCGCGGCTGGAAATGAAGATCGCCTTGCAGGAATGGCTGCGGCGGATACCCGAGTTCGCGGTAAAGCCCGGCACCAGGATCGAGTACCGGCCGGGTGGGGTCGTGGGGCCGGAGGCGGTGCCGCTGGTCTGGTGATCCGCTAGCCTCCCCCGCCCGCTTGCCGGAGGGGTTGGGGGCGGGCTTTTCTTCCTTGCCTAACCCCGCGGCGCCATCACCAGCACGTGAAAGCTCGCGGGCTCCATCCCCCCACGCCTGGCGCCCGGTGCGGGCGGTCCGAAGCGTGCGGCCGGCAAATACACCCGGCCCGTCGCCGGATCGAACGCCGCCGTGCGCGCGCTCACTTCAGTCGGCACGGCAGCGTCCACCACAGGCTTGCGGCCAAGCATGCGGATTACCGAGAGTGTGCCGCTTTTTCCGCAAGGCACCAGGAAGCGCTTGCGGCCGGCGTCCCAGATCACGGTGTCGGGACCGTCACCGATCGGCAGCAGCGCCACCACCTTGCGCGCGCGCAAGTCGGTCAGCGCAGCCTTGCCGTTGGCGCAGGAACTGAGCGCAAGGCCGCTCGCGGGATCGTAAGCCAGCCCGGTCGGCCCCTCGCACCCGGTCAGCTTGATTACCCCCGCCGCTTTCTTCGTGAGCAAGTTGGCGAACTCGATTTCGTTCGCATCTTCGTTGTTCACGGCGAGCAGGCCGGGCGTGACCAGTACCGGCACTTCGAGCGCGGGCTTGAGCGCGATCCGCCCCACTTCGGCATTCCTGGTCAGGTCGACGATCGAGATTGCGCCTCCCTTGGCCGCCATCACATAAGCGCGGTTGCCGCTGGCCGAAAGGATCACCGCATCGGGATTGGCGGCCACGGGGATGCTGGCGAGTTCCTGGCCGCTGGCCATGTCGATCACGCGGACGGTGTTGTCCTTGCCGCTCGTGACCAGCAGATTGTTGCTGTCGGGGATGGGAACCACGCCGTGTGCGCCTTGCAGTGCGCCGATCGCGCGGACCGTTTCGGGGTGCGCGGGATCGATCACCAGCACGTCCTTGCCGTGCGCGATCAGCAGCAAGTGGTGCGCCGAATCCCAGCTTGCGAAATCCCAGCCACCATCGGGCGCAGCAATCGTGGCAGCCTTGACGAAAGCCGGGCCGGCAGGCGCCGCCAGCGCGGTCGATGCTGCAAGCGCCGCGCCAATTGCCGCGCCTAGCACTTGGGCCTTGATCCCGGTTTTCATCGCGCGAATCCCTTGGTTTTCGACGCGATCCGGCCGCGCCAGGGCAATACATCGCACGCCCCGCGCGCCGCGCAAGTGCTAACTCAGTCCCTGGGAATCCCGGTCAGCCGGATGCCCGCGCCGGGCACCTTGTAACGCTGGTTGAGCGCGATCAGCACGCTCGTCAGCGCCTCGGCGACGACCGAGTTGGCAAGCACGCCGGCATAGAACGCGCCCAGGCCGATCTCGCGCGCAAGCGCCACCACGGTTTCGCCGGCGGCCTTGTCATCGGCGCAGACCAGCACGTCGCAGTCGATCTCGGCATCGAGGTGAACAAGGTGGTGGGCCGAGATGTTCTGGAACGCCGAGACTACGCGCACGTCCACGCCGAGCAGCGTTTGCACCGCGACGACGGCCGAATCGCTTGCCGGCAGTTGCACGCGGGCAACCTTGGGTGGCACCAGCGGGACGGTCACGTCGATCAGGATCTTGCCCGCCAACGCATCGCGCACCGCTTCGACCGTGGCGATTTGCGCGGAATAGGGCACCGCCAGTACCACCAGTTCGCCTGCCCGTGCGGCTGACAGATTGTCGGTGCCGGTTGCGGCTTCGCGGCCCAGTCTGGCGTTGATGTTGGCGGCGGCCTCGGCGGCACGTGCGGGGTCGCGGCTGCCGATTACGACTGTGTGCCCGGCGTTGGCCCAGCGCAGCGCAAGGCCGCTGCCTTCCTTGCCCGCGCCGCCGAGCAGCGCGATTATCAGGCGTGATGGCGTGTCGGTCATGCTTGCAACTCCGGCAATCTGAATTTCCTGGGCTTGGTCTGCACCACCGTAGCCAGCGGCGGTGCGGTTTTGGCTTGCGCGATTTTGGCGAGATCGGCATCGGCATAGCTGGTCAGGCGCGGGCGCGGAATGCGGCCCATGCCGGTGACCAGCGCCTCGATCGCTTCGGCCGGGAACTCCTCGCCGTGGCCGCTGCCCGCGGCGCGGCTGATGCTCTCGTTCATCAAGGTGCCACCCAGATCGTTGGCGCCGCCGTTCAGGCACGCCGCCGCGCCGGCCGGTCCGAGCTTGGTCCAGCTTACCTGCACGTTGGGCACGTGCGGGTGCAAAACCAGCCGCGCAACCGCATGCATCAGCCGCACTTCGCGCCAGCTCGGCCCGGCGCGGGTGCGGCCCTTCATCGCCAGGGGCGCTGCCATGTGGACGAACGGCAGCGGCACGAATTCGCGGATCATGCCGGTCCGCGCGGCCAGATCGCGCACCGCGAGCAAGTGCTTGGCCCAGTGCGCAGGCGTCTCGACATGGCCGAACATGATCGTGGCGTTGGTGGGCAGTCCGACCGAATGCGCGGTCTCGATCACTTTGAGCCATTGCACCGTGGTCAGTTTGTCGGGGCAGATCACCGCGCGCACGTCGTCGCTGAGGATTTCCGCCGCTGTGCCCGGCAGCGAGCCCAGCCCGGCGTCCTTCAACATGGTCAGGTACGCGGCGAGCGGGATGCCCAATGTCTCCGCGCCGTGCCACACCTCCAGCGGCGAAAACGCGTGGACGTGGATGTCCGGCGCGGCGGCCTTGGCGGTGCGCAGGATCGCCAGGTACGTCTCGCCGGTATATGCCGGGTGGATGCCTCCCTGAAGGCACACTTCGCTGGCCCCGCGCGCGGCCGCTTCGGCCACGCGGCGGGCGATCTCGGCATGGTCGAGATCGTAAGGCGTGCCCCGCAGCGCGGCATGGCCACGCCCTTTCGAGAACGCGCAGAACCCGCAGGCATAAGCGCAGATGTTGGTGTAGTTGATGTTGCGGTTGACAACGTAGCTGATCGCCTCGCCGGATACCCGTTGCCGCAGCGCATCGGCGGCGGTGCAAACACGCTCAACGTCGCTTCCGCGCGCCGTGAACAGCGCCTCGACCAGCGCCGCATTGGGCTCGGCACCCGCTTCCAGCGCAGCGAGCGCACCGGCAACCGTCGAGTCTGCAGGGCCGTCGCTGTACCCGTTCAGGAGAACGCACGCCTTCGCATCGCCGCTGTGCCAGCCCGGTTCGCGTCCCCAGCCGTGCGCATCGGCGTGGCGCCGCAGCGCGGGCAGTACCGCCGGATCGAACCAGCGTTCGCTGTCCGCGATCATCGCCGGATAAGCCGGCAGCCGCCGCACCAGCACGCGGCCGCCCCCCGTAACATTGGCGCTGCGGGTTCCCGCATCCAGCCGCGCCAGTTCGGGCCACGGCGCTTCGGGGTTCACATGATCGGGCGTGACTGGCGAGACCCCTCCCCAATCGTTGATCCCCGCCTCGATCAGCCGCGGAAAGTCATCGGCCGACAGGTTGGGCGGCGCCTGGATGTTCATCGCCGGCCCCAGCACCAGCCGCGCCGCCGCGATCGTCCACATGAGGTCCTCGAGATCCGGTTCGGGCGCATTGGCCATCGGCGTGCGGGGCTTGGCGCGGAAGTTCTGGACGATCACTTCCTGGATATGGCCATGCCGCGCCTGAAGATCGGCCAGCACAAACAGCGCATCGAGCCGTTCGCCGCGCGTCTCGCCGATGCCGATCAGCAAGCCGCTGGTGAACGGGATCGACAATTTACCCGCCGCGGCGATCGTGGCAATCCGCGCCGCCGTGTCCTTGTCGGGCGATCGCCAGTGCGGGCCACCGTGATTTGAAAGCCGCGCGGCGGTGGTCTCCAACATCAAGCCCTGGCTGACCGAAACCCGCCGCAACCTGGCCAGATCATCACGCCCCATCACCCCGGCGTTGATGTGCGGCAGCAGCCCAGTCTCGGCCAGCACCGCCGCGCACATCGCCGAAAGGTAGTCGATCGTGCTGGCGTACCCCATCGCATCGAGCGCGGCGCGGGCCGCCGGATGGCGCAGTTCGGGCTTGTCGCCCAGCGTGAACAGCGCTTCGGTACAGCCTTGCGCGGCACCTGCGCGGGCAATCGCCAGCACTTCGTCGCGCGAAAGATAGGCTGCAGCGCCGCGCTCCAGGGGTCGCGAGAACGTGCAGTAATGGCAATAATCGCGGCATAGCTGCGTCAGCGCGATGAACACCTTGGGCGAAAAACTCTGCGCCAGTCCGTGGCCGGCATCGCGCATTGCGCGCGCCTCAGCCAGCAACGCGGCCAACGGAGTTTCGAGCAGGTGCGCGCGCAAGCCTGCGACATCGCTGCTCATGTGCCCATCCGCCGATCCCGATTGACACTGCGCACTGCCAGCCCGCACACGTTGCCGCGCAAGAAGAAGGCCTCCACATGCATTCGCCGGCAAGCACGACGATCACGATCCGCCCGCTCGCCGGGATCGGCGAAGTCGCGCGCGGCTGCGATCTCGGGACGATGCTGGCCGCCGCGATCGAACCGCTCGGCCCCATCGCCGGTGATATCCTGGTGGTAACGCAGAAGATCGTCTCCAAAGCGGAAAACCGCTGGGTTTCATTGGCCACGATAGCCGCAAGCGCCCGCGCGCACCAAATCGCCGCAGCGATCCACAAGGACCCCCGGCTGGTCGAACTGGCGCTGCGTGAAAGCACTGCGGTGGTGCGTGCGGCGCCGGGAGTGCTGATCACACGGCACAAATTGGGGCTGGTCATGGCCAATTCCGGGATCGATGCCTCGAACCTGGGGCCGGGAGGTGGCGAGCAGGACGATCGCGTGCTGCTGCTGCCCGCAGATCCCGACCGCTCGGCCGCAGGCATCGCCGCCTCGATCCTGGCGCGGCTTGGCCTGGAAATGGCCGTGGTCATTTCGGATTCTTTTGGGCGGCCGTGGCGGCATGGCGTCGTCAACGTCGCGAACGGGTGCGCCGGCTTGCCCGCGCTGGTCGACCGGCGTGGTGAACTGGACCGCGACGGGCGGCCGATGCAGATGACGCAAGTCGCGCTGGCAGACCTGATCGCCTCAGCCGCCGGGCTGGCGATGGGCGAGGCCGACGAAGGCATACCGGCCGCGCTGGTTTCGGGGTATCGGCTGCCCGCCGGCAAGCGCCCGGCGGCCGACCTGATCCGCCCCGAAGCCGAGGATCTGTTCCGATGAAAGTCACCGTGCTGACCGGCGGGGTAGGCGGTGCCAAGCTGGTATTGGGGCTGATGCACAGCGCAAAGGTTTCGTCGCTGACCGCCGTGGTGAACACCGGTGACGATTTCCGCCACCTGGGCCTCGCCATCTCTCCCGATATCGACACGCTGCTCTATACGTTGTCGGGCAAGGCCGACCCCGCGCAAGGCTGGGGCCGCGAGAGCAAAACGTGGAGCTTCATGGCGGCGCTGAAGTCACTCGGCGGGCCGGGCTGGTTCAACCTGGGCGATGGCGATCTTGGCTTGCACGTGTGGCGCAGCGCGCGGCTGGCCGAGGGCGCGACGCTGTCGCAAGTGACCGCACAGGCCGCGCGCCTCTGGGGTATTGCGCCGGTCATCCTGCCGATGAGCGACGATCCGGTGGCGACATGGCTCGATACCGAAGCTGGCCCATTGGCGTTCCAGCACTACTTCGTCGAGCAGCAATGCCGTCCCGCCGTGCGCGCGGTCCGTTTCGAGGGCGCGGCCAAGGCTCGGCCCGCGCCGGGGGTGATCGAGGCGATTCTGGCCGCCGATGCCGTGCTGATCGCACCATCGAACCCGTGGCTGTCGGTCGATCCGTTGCTGGCTGTGCCGGGCATCGCCGCTGCGCTGCGCGAAACCCGCGCGCCGGTGGTGGCGGTCTCGCCGCTGGTCGGTGGCAAGGCGGTCAAGGGGCCGACTTCGAAGATGATGGCCGAACTGGGCCTGGAGCCCGACAATGCCGCCATCGCCGCGCACTATGGGCCGGTGATCGATGCCATGCTCCATGACGGATCGGATGCTGCGCCGCCCGGCCTGCCAGCGCGCGCCGCATCGACGCTGATGACGACGCTGGCGGACAAAGTGCGCGTGGCCGATGAAGCGCTGACGCTTGCCGGCACAGTCGCATGATGATCGTCCGGCAGGCGCTATGACCCATTGGCACGCAATCGTGCCGTTCCGCGCCGGGGCGAAAACCCGGCTGGCGGAACGGCTCGACGCGCCGTCCCGCGCGGCGCTGGCTGAAGCGATGGCGGCGCATGTGCTGGAAACGCTCGGTCGCTGCCCGTCGATCGGGTCGCTCACCCTGCTGGCGCCGGTCCGGCCCGCGTTCGCGTCGGAAGGCACGGGTTTGATCGTCGACAAGGGGCACGGGCTGAATGCGGAGCTAGCCGCCGCCCTGGCCAGAGCCAGGCATGTCCTGATAATCCATGCCGATCTGCCGCTGGCAGCCCCCGACGATATCGCTGTGCTGATCGACGCAGCCGCCGGGGCCGGCGCGGCAATCGCGCCCGATCATGCGCGCACCGGCACCAATGCGCTCGCGTTCATCGATGCGAACGGCTTGCTACCCGCATTCGGCCCGGACAGCTTTGCATTGCACCGCGCTTTGCTGCCCGATGCGGCAGTTGTGGAACGGCCCGGTCTGGCGCTCGATATCGACACCCCCGAAGACCTCGACCGCGCGATTGCGGCAGGGCTGCTGCTTCCGGCCATCGCCGACCAGATGTGACCGGACCGGCTCCGCAATCGGGAGAGGAACCGGATTCCCTTACAGACCGGCCGCCGTCAGCGCGCGATCGAGGTCCTCGATCACATCCTGCGGGTCTTCCAGCCCGACATTGAGCCGCAGCATCCCTTCGGCCACACCCATGTCAGCGCGCGCTTCGGGCCCGACCGAATGGTGCGTGGTCGACGCCGGGTGGCACATTAGCGAGCGCGAATCGCCGATGTTGTTCGAAATATCGACCAGCGTCAGCGCATCGAGCAGCGCGTGCGCCTGAGCGCGGCCGCCATCGAGCACCAGGCTGAAGATCGATCCGCACGCAGCCATCTGGCTCATTGCCAGGTTGTGCTGCGGATGGCTGGCAAGGCCGGGGTGAAGGATTTTCGGAACGCGGCTTTCGACGAACTTGCCCACTTTCATCGCGTTCTCGCTCTGCCTTTGAACGCGCAGATCGAGCGTTTCCAGCCCCTTGAGCACAACCCAGGCATTGAACGGCGACAAGTTCGGCCCGGTATTGCGCTGGAACGGCAGCAGCTTGTCGTTGATGAATTCTGCGCTTCCGCAAACCGCGCCCGCCAGCACGCGCCCCTGCCCGTCCATCAGCTTGGTGGCGGAATAGGCCACTACATCGGCCCCGAATTCGAGCGGGCGCTGGAGCGCGCTGGTGCAGAACGCGTTGTCGACCACGGTGGTGATGCCGTGCGCTTTCGCCAGTCCGCACACGAATGCCAGATCGACGATGTCCATCGTCGGGTTGGCCGGCGTTTCGAAGAAGAACACTTTGGTGTTGGGCCGAATTGCGGCTTCCCAGGCGTGGTTGTCGCGCGCGTCGATCACCGTGGTTTCGATCCCGAAGCGCGGGCACAGGCTGTCGATCAGCCAGCGGCACGATCCGAACGCGGCCTTGGCGGCGACGATGTGGTCTCCGGCCGAAAGCTGGCACAGCAGCGCCGCGGTCATCGCCGCCATGCCGGTAGCCTGGGTGCGGCACGCCTCTGCGCCTTCGAGCAGTGCAATGCGTTCTTCAAGCATCTGCACGGTGGGATTCTGCAGGCGTGAATAGGTCATGCCCGAATCTTCGCCGCGGAATCGCGCGGCCACGGTCTCGGCATCGTCGTACGAATAACCAGAGGTGAGGAACAATGCCTCGCTCGTCTCGCCCATTTCCGAACGCCAGGTGCCGCCGCGAATCGCGCGGGTTGCTGGGCGCCAATTGGCGGTGATCGAACGGTCCTGGCCGGCTGTGCGTTTCATGGGCTTGCCTCTATGCAAGCCGGCGCAGCCGCGCAAGCGGGTCGAAAGTACCGCAGCGTTGCGGGCGGCGCGGCGAGCGCATAAGGCTGGCGCCGATCATGGAACACCCGCAGCAAGATACCGGCATCGAAAGCTTCCCTGCCGTGGCCGTGGGCGGAACGATGGCGCGGCGCGATCCGTGGCACTGGTGCCTGGCGATCACAGCCGCGTTTTTCGTCGTGGTGCTGCACCGGCTGGCGATCCCGTCGAACCCGATGTTCGACGAAATTCACTACCTTCCCGCCATCCGCCACCTGCTCGCGCTGTCCAATCCTGTGAACCAGGAGCATCCACTGGTCGCCAAGGAGGCAATGGCGCTGGGCTTTGCGCTGTTCGGCGACAACGCGTTCGGGTGGCGCATCGTCAATGCCGTGCTGGGGACGGTGGGGCTTTACGCTGCGATCCGCGCGATGTGGTGGGCGAGCCTTTCGCGCAGCACCACGTTGCTGTTCGGCGCTTTCCTAGCGACCAATTTCGTGTGGTTCATCCTCAGCCGCATCGCGATGCTCGACATGACGATGGCCGCCGCGCTGGCTTGCGCGTTCTGGCAATGCGCATTGGCGTGCCGAAAGCCGGGGCGCGGGCGGCTGCATCTGGCGCTGGCCGGGCTGTTTCTGGGGCTGTCGCTGGGGGCCAAGTGGAACGGCATTCCGCTCGCGGTGCTGCCCGGGATCGGCTTTGCGATCGCACGCTGGCGGGCAGTGGAGGGCGATTTCGGCGCTCGCAAACTGCGCGGCTGGCTGACTCAGCGAAACGCAGCGCCGGTGCACGGCGTGTCGCTGATCGAGGCCGCGTTGTGGCTCGGTTCGCTGCCGTTGTTCGTCTATTTCGTCAGCTTTGCGCCGATGTTCCTGTACCACACCGGGCACCTGAACAGCCCCACGCAACTGCTGCCGTACCAGCAGACGATGCTGCGATTGCAGGACAGCGTGGTCAAACCGCACCGCTATATGAGCCACTGGTGGCAGTGGATGTTCAACTTGCGGCCGATCTGGTTCCTGTACCAGAATGTCGACGGCGCGCAGCGCGCGGTGCTGATGATGGGCAATCCGTTCACGATGCTGGCCGCCCTCCCCGCGCTGGCGCTGTGCGCGTGGGACGGGGTTCGCCGGGCCGATCGGCTGCGATTGGCACTGGTGGTGCTGTACGTGGCGTCGCTGATCTTCTGGGCCATCAACGGCAAGCCGGTGCAGTTCTATTACCACTACCTGCTTGCCAGCGTGTTTGCCGCTGCCGCGCTGGCGGTGGTGGTGGGCGCGTGGTGGGACCGCGGTTTTCGTTGGCCGGTAGCGGTGTCGCTGTTGGCTGCGCTGGGCATGTTCGTGGGGTTTTACCCGATCATCTCGGCCGGCGCGCTGGCAGGCAAGCTGAGCTACCTGGACTGGATGTGGCTCAATAGCTGGCGTTAGCCGGCCTTGGCCTGGCCTGCGGCGGCTTCGAGCGCAGCCACGCGGGCCTTCAGCGCTTCGGCTTCTTCACGCGCGGTGGCGGCCATGGCCTTGACCGCGTCGAACTCCTCGCGGCTGACGAAATCGAGCCCGCCAAGCGCTTCGCGCGCGCGTTCCCGCACGTTCGATCCGGCTTCACGCCCCATGCCCGCCAGCGTGCCGGCGGCGCTGTTGATCAGCTTGGAGATGTCGGCAATGATCGGGTTTTCGCTTTGCATGGGACTTGGCCTTCGTGATTGGTTGAGCGCGAAATGGGGCTGGAACGCCGCAATGGCAAGACCGCATCAGATCGCGATACGCACCGCCGCGCCGGAAACCTGCTTGCCATCGGCGTTGCGGTTCAATTCGAGGAACTGCCAGTTGAGGAACCCCGCAAACACCACCCACGCCAGGTAAGGCGCCAGCAGCCACGCTGCCGATTTCCGCACCCGCGCAAACAGCGCGATCGTGGCGATGATCGCCAACGCCATCAAACCGATTACGATCAGCCCGCCGGTCAACTGATGGCCGCCGAAAAACACCTGGCTCCACGCGAGATTGAGCGCCATCTGCACCACGAACGCGATCACCGCCACACCCCGGCCCGCAGCACCCGAAGCCGACAGGATTAGCGCCAGTGCCAGCCCCATCAGCACATACAGCGTGCTCCACACGATCGGGAACACGATCGGCGGCGGGTTGATCGCGGGCTTGACCAATGCATCATACCACGCGTTGCCCGGCCCGCTGCCCGACGTCATGCTCGCCAGGAAACCGAGCGCGAGGATCAGCGGAACCGTAACCAGCGACCAGCGGATCAGTGACCCACGCAATTGCGCGGGCGAAGCAAGATATCTCATCGACCGTTCGGCCCTTTTTTGGCAGCTGTATGGCAGCGCGTGCTGACCCGAATCGACCGGAGTGTGGCGGTCCTGTGCCGGTGTGGCAACACGCGAGGGCCCACGCAATCGTGCCGCCCCATAATGGAGCCATCCGCGCCCCTGTCGGCGGGGTCAGCCGGCGCGGTCAACCGCGACGCGCGGCGATCAGGAATTCGACATTGCCCTCGGGTCCGGTGATCGGGCTGGGCACCACGCCTTCGACAGTCCATCCGCCCGCTTCCAGCCAGCCGCGGACATCGTCGCAAACACGCGCGTGCAGCGCGGGATCACGGACCACCCCGCCCTTGCCGACTTCGGCCTTGCCTACTTCGAACTGCGGCTTGATCAGCGCGACCAGCACCGACGGACGCGCCGCCAGCCCAAGCGGCACTTCGAGCACTTTGGCCAGTGAGATGAAGCTGGCATCGCACACGATCCAGTGCGGTCGAGAAACCAGAGGCCGGTCGATCTGCGCCGGCGTCAGCAAACGCGCGCTGGTCTGTTCGAGCACGGTCACGCGCGGATCGCTGCGCAGCTTCCACGCGAGCTGGTTGGTCCCCGAATCGACCGCGAAGACGTGGGCAGCGCCCCGGTTCAGCAGCACGTCGGTGAAGCCCCCTGTAGAACTGCCGATATCCATCGCGGTGATGCCGGCTGGATCGAGCGCGAAGTGATCGAGCGCGTGCGCCAGCTTGATCCCGCCGCGCGAAACCCACGGATGATCGCGCCCGCGCACATCCAGCGCAGCGTCGACCGGCACCGTCTGCCCCGGCTTGGTGATCTTGCTTTCGCCCACGTAGACCAGCCCCGCCAGAATCAGCGCCTGCGCGCGGGTGCGGCTTTCGGCGAGGCCGCGATCGACCAGAAGCTGGTCAACACGCGCCTTGCCGGCCTTCGCAGCCTGCTTTCCGGGCGCTTTGTCGGGTGGCGGGGTTGAGGTCATGGCCGCTTGATCCCATAGCCGGGGCATGAAGATCAACCATGCGCACCATTCCGTCCCCCGCGACCCGAAGTTGAGCCGCATCAGTCGTGGCACTTTTGTGCTGACGGGCGTGGTGACGATTGCGCTGGCGGGCTGCGTTTCGCAGCGCGCAGCGCCTCCACCGCGCGTGATGCCGCAACCCGCACCGATGGCGCGTCCCGCGCCGGCGCCCCTCGTACAAGGGCCAACCGACTGGCGCGACCGGCCGCTGACTGCCGGCGACTGGAGCTATCGCACACTGGCCAGCGGGTCGATCGCGCGGTTCAGCGATAGCACGGGAATCGGGCTGGCCGCGATCACGTGCAACCTGAGTCAACGGATCGTGACCGTCAGTCGCAGTGCGCCCAACCCCACCGTGGGACCACAGGCATCGGTGCCGCTGACGCTGGTCACCACCGCGCAGCAGCACCCTTTCAATGCCGTGGTTGCAGCTAATCCGGGGCAATTCGGGCCGAGCCTGGTGGTGAGTTTCGCAGTTCGCGATGCCACGCTCGACGACCTGGCGTTCAGCCGCGGGCGCTTTGCGATCGAGGCTAACGGGCAGCCAACGCTGATCCTGCCCGCGTGGGAGGAAGTGGGCCGCGTGATCGAGGATTGCCGGTAGAATATTCGAGCTGGCGCCCGTTGGATTCGGGCCCGCGATTTAGCGCCAAGCTCCGATTGTGACGTGAAACTTTTTCAATGCAAGACTTGTTGTTGCAGCGCACCTGATTCACAAGGTGTGCAGGCCGGACGGTTGCTCGCGATCTTCCGGCCAAGCCATCCGCAAAGGTGGCACTTGGCTCAACAGCGCGAAAGGAGGTGATCCGATGTCTCATGGTTCAGCACAGAGGTCGGACTTCCGCTACGTAAAGCATTATCGCTGAGATGATTTTGACGCGATAGAGGCTTCGTAAGCGGCACTTCCTGCCGCTGACCATGCGAAGGGCCGCATCCGGTTTCCGGGCGCGGCCCTTCACATTTTTGGGGCCTTCACTTAGCCTTAAGCCGAACTTTCTGTTTATGTCCGATCTATTGATCTACGCGCAATTATAGTTCAAGGACGCGCGATCCGGTCGCGACATGCGGCCCGCTACAAGGACACTTCCCGATGGCGACCATCGCCGCAGCCGAAATCGCATTCAGCCGTCAGCCCCACCCTGCCCCCACGCCTGCCAGCGATCGCGCGGCGGTGCTGGCTGATCCCGGCTTCGGCAAGGCGTTCTCGGACCACATGGTCTCGATCGAATGGGACGAATCGCTTGGCTGGCACAGCGCCACCGTCGGCCCGCGCGAACCGATCCTCCTCGATCCCGCTTGCGCGGTGCTGCACTATGCGCAGGAGATCTTTGAAGGGTTGAAGGCATACAAGACAGCCGATGACGGCATCGCACTGTTCCGGCCCGAGGCCAATGCGCGGCGCTTCAATGCCTCGGCCGCGCGGCTGGCGATGCCCGAAATGCCCGAGGACACCTTCGTCCAGGCGGTCACCGAACTCGTGCTGGCCGATCGCGAGTGGTTTCCCCCGGTCGACGGCGGCTCGCTTTATCTGCGCCCGTTCATGTTCGCCAGCGAGGCGTTCCTGGGCGTGCGGCCGGCCAGGCAGTACAAGTTCCTGGTCATCGCGAGCCCTGCAGGCAATTACTTCAAGTCGGGCGCACCGGCGGTGTCGATCTGGTTGTCGAGCGATTACACCCGCGCCGCGCCGGGCGGCACCGGCGCGGCCAAGTGCGGCGGCAATTACGCCGCCAGCCTGGTCCCGCAAGCCGATGCGATCGCGCGCGGGCACGACCAGGTCGTGTTTCTCGACGCAGCCGAGCGCAAGTGGATCGAGGAACTGGGCGGCATGAACCTGTTCTTCGTCAAGGCGGACGGCTCGCTGATCACCCCGCCGCTGTCGGGCACGATCCTGCCCGGCATCACCCGCGACAGCCTGCTCGCGCTCGCCGCCGACGAGGGGCTGACCGTGCGCGAGGAGCGCTATGCCTTCGACCAGTGGCGCGCCGATGCCGCATCGGGCGCGCTGCTCGAAACCTTCGCTTGCGGCACCGCTGCGGTGGTGACCGCTGTAGGCGAGGTGGCCGGACACTTCGGCGAATTTACCGTGGGTTCGGGCGGGCCGGGCCAGTTGACGCAGAAGCTGCGCCAGCAACTGGTCGCGATCCAACGCGGCGAAGCGCCCGATCCGCACGGATGGGTCAAGCGCATCGCCTGACTTTATGGCGCACGCAGCAGTGAGCGGTTGACGCTCAACGCGGTTTTTGTGCGCTGTCACCTTCGCCTCCCGGATTGCCTGGCAACGCGACTGATCGAGCACGCTGAGCCAGCGCAAAAGCGCGGAGTTGTCGCGTTTTGGCGCGATCCAAACGTGCAGCCGGCCGCGCAGGACCACGCGCAGCAGGCCCCCAAATGCGCCCTGTCGCTGCGCGCCGAGCGTGATCTTCCGTTCTGGAGCAATCGCCCCCCAATTGCGCCGCGCACGCGTGGCCACCGCGCGAATGCCGCAGTGCGCGTGCTGTGCTGGCATGGGAGGGATGCGGAGGGCGTCATCGCGCAGGATAAGCCACACTTCGCGCAAGTAGGAAAGTTCCGGCTCGCACCTTCCTGCAACCGACAACCCGGGCTCACCCCGGGGGTCCCGCTGCTTTCAAACGGTGGAGGGGACGACCGCTACTTGTGTACTCGCTGCAAAACGTGGCCGCTCCGGAAACGACCACATACGGAGCCTGCAGCAACCTTTGGCGTTTCTTGTCACCAGCCAATCAACTTGCCGGTTCCCCCGTATTCGGCAGGAAAGTCGCGATAGTGCGGCAAAGCATCCAGCGCAGGAGCGACGGCATAGAGGCAATGAAAATGCGCGCTCGGCGTAAATCGACCCGCTGGCAAGAGTGATGCGTTGACGCCACGGAATGGCGATCCGTCTTGCTCGCCGTAAAGGTGCGAGCCGCAAGCTGAGCAGATAACCATCGTGCGGGTGCGGTTCAGCCATTCTCTGGTTTCGCCGCAGCGAACTGAAACCGCACTTCGCGGAAAGATTGCGCGCGGCACATAGGCCGCTCCGTGCGCTCGCTGACAGTCGTCACAGTGACAATAGACCTGCGCCAACGGCTCATCTGAAAGTTCGAGTACTACCGTCCCACAGGCGCACACGGCTTCCATCACCCGATCCTCCAATGGCCTCGCGTCAGCTTACCAGATCCAACCACAAAAAGCAGTCGGACAATTAGCCACGCCGTTGTTTCCGTAGCGCCGACCAGACCTGAAAGCCGCCCTTCGTTGCAAGCGTGAACGAAGGGTTGCTTGGCTCCAATCTGCAACACAAGTGCCGCTGCCGGACACGACATTGCCGACTCTCAGCCCCCCCTCGAACCGCGAGCGTCGCCAGCCCCAGCCACCGCTCGTCGCCCCGTGCTTGACTCTGGGCTTGGCTAAGCTTCCGCGCCACCTTCCGGAAGCAGTTGGTGCGTGCTGCAGAGAAGGAAAGCCGAGCCCCGCAGCGAGTGCGGGCGACGAGGAGGGGGGTGGGATGCGCGGCCCCCTCGCCGACAAATCTCGTCGTGGCGCTTTCCCTTTCTCGCATTTGCAGCATAGGATGGCTTGTGTAGCGCGACGGGAAGGAACCGCGATGGGGCTGATGGCGAAATGGGGCGTGGCCGAGCAGTGGGGCGGGC